>JACQXA010000004.1:1181594-1523641 GCA_016208975.1 Nitrospinota bacterium | reverse complement strand
GGCAGTTCGACCACGAGTTTCTGGCCCTGCCCGAAGAGCTTCTCATAGCCTCCATGAAAGCCCATCAAAAAATGTTCGCCGCGCGGGGCCTTGACGGAAAACTTACGAACGGATTCATAGGCGTCTCCAACACCCATACGCCCGACGACTCGGTGGTAACCGCCGGTTACCGGCGGGTGTTGAGGGCCAGGCTGGCCGACGCCAAGTTCTTCCTCGACGAAGACCGCAAGAAAACCCCGGACTATTTCAACGGCAAGCTGGCCCATGTGACTTACCAGAAAAAACTTGGAGTGATGTCCGAGAAGGTCGCGCGGGTCCGGGCCCTGTCGGCATGGCTGGCCGAGCGGGTCTGCCCTTCGGCCAAATCCGTGGCGGAGCGGGCGGCGGAGCTGTGCAAGTTCGACCTGGCCACCCAGATGGTTTATGAATTCCCGGAGCTCCAGGGGGTTATGGGGCGCGAGTACGCCCTTCATTCCGGGGAGAGCGCCGAGGTTTGCGCGGCCATTTACGAGCATTACCTGCCCAAAGGCATGGCAGACACATTACCGGCCACCCAGGCCGGGGCCGTGGTGGCGGTGGCCGACAAGATGGACACCCTGGCCGGTTGTTTCGGCGTGGGGCTCATACCCACCGGCGCGCAGGACCCTTTCGCCCTGCGGCGGAGCGCGCTGGGCGTCATCCAGATCCTTTTCCACCGGTTGCAGACGCCGGTGTCGCTAAAAGAGCTTACCTTTGAGGCGGCGCGCAATTACGGCGGCAAGCTGGAATCGGCGCCGGAAGAGGTAATCCCGAAGGTCATGGAATTTTTCTCCGGGCGGCTCAAGAACCTCTGGGTTTCCGGAGGCATCCCTTATGACGTGGCCGACGCCGTGCTGGCGGCCGGGTTTGACGACCTGTCGGGGGCCAACATGAAAGCCTATGCCATGGCCGAGCTAAAGAAGAGGGACTTTTTCGAGCCGCTGGCCATCACTTTCAAACGGGTGGCCAACATTACAAAAGGCCATGCCATAGGCCCCGTGAATGAAAAGCTGTTCGAAAAAGAGGTGGAGGGGCGTCTGCTGGCGGAAACCGGAGCGGCCCAGTCCGAAATAGCCCCTTTTACCGGACAGCGTGACTATCTGCCGGCACTGGAGCGCATAGCGGCCCTGCGGGGCGTGGTGGACACTTTTTTTGACGACGTGCTGGTGATGGCCGAGAACGAAGATGTCCGCCGGAACAGGCTGAACCTTCTTTGCGGGGTATCGGGCCTTTTCGGGGAGATAGTGGATTTTTCGAAGATAGTCTCGCCATAGGGGGCGGCGCCGGCGCCGTTGGCGCGGCGGGGTGTGAACGTTATTAAAGGAAAAAGGCCAGTTTTACTGAGGAGAAAGCCGATGCCTGCTAATAAAAAATATATCTATTTCTTCGGGACCGGCGGCGCCGAGGGAGCCGCCAGCATGAAAAACCTGCTGGGTGGCAAAGGGGCCAACCTGGCGGAGATGTGCAACCTGTCCGTCCCCGTGCCCGCAGGGTTCACCATTTCCACCGAGGCCTGCGTAAGCTATTTCACCAACGGCAACAAGTGGCCAGCCGGGCTGGACGCCGAAATGAAAAAGAACCTTGCCCGGCTTGAAAAGGTGATGGGCAAAAAGTTCGGCGACCCGAAGAACCCCCTGCTGGTGTCGGTGCGTTCCGGCGCCCGGGCCTCCATGCCTGGCATGATGGACACGGTGTTGAACCTGGGCCTCAACGACACAACCATCACCGGGCTCATCGAGAAAAACGGGGCCGACCGGTTCGCGTGGGACTCATACCGGCGGTTTATCACCATGTTCGGCGACGTGGTGCTCAACATCGACCGGATCAAGTTCGAGCGGCTTTTGGACAAGAGAAAAGAAGAGGTGGGCGCCATAGGGGACACCGACCTGGGGGTGGACTCGTTAAAGAAACTCGTGGCCGACTACAAGGAGCTTGTGCAAAAAGAGCGTGGCAGGCCTTTCCCGCAAGACCCGGTGGAACAGTTGAACATGTCCATCAACGCCGTGTTCAGTTCCTGGAACAACAAGCGCGCCCAGGAATACCGCAGGTTATACAACATCCCCGAATCATGGGGCACGGCGGTAAACGTGCAGGCGATGGTGTTCGGCAATATGGGAGAGAACTCCGGCACCGGAGTGGCCTTCACCCGTGACCCTTCCACCGGGGAGCGCCGGTTCTTCGGCGAGTTCCTTTTCAACGCCCAGGGGGAAGACGTGGTGGCGGGTATCCGCACGCCCCTTTCGGTGGAGCAGTTGGGGGACCGGGTCCCCAGCGCCAAGGCGGAGCTGGACCGGATATACAAGAAACTGGAAAAACACTACCGGGACATGCTCGACATAGAGTTCACCGTGGAGAACGGGATCCTTTACATGCTCCAGGCCAGGGTGGGCAAACGCACGGCGGAAGCGGCGGTGCGCATCGCCGTGGAGATGGTGAACGAGAAACTGATAACCAAAAATGAAGCGATCAACCGTGTCCACCCCGAACAGCTGGACCAGCTGTTGCACGAGACCATAGACCCCAAGGCGAAGGTGGAAGTGCTGGCCAAGGGGCTTCCGGCCTCGCCGGGGGCGGGCGTGGGCCGGGTGGTGTTCAACGCCGAGGAGGCCATCGAAATGGCCGGCAAGGGGGAGAAGGTGGTGCTGGTGCGGCAGGAAACCAGCCCCGAGGACATCGGCGGCATGAACGCCGCCCAGGGCATCCTCACCGCCACCGGCGGCATGACCTCCCACGCGGCGGTGGTGGCCCGGGGCATGGGCAAGTGTTGCGTGGCAGGGGTTGAGGCCATAAAAATATCGGAAGAGGCGGGGCTTTTCACCGTGGGCAACGTGGCGGTGAACCGGGGGGACTGGGTGACGCTGGACGGCTCCACGGGCCGGGTTATCCTTGGCAAGGCGCCGCTGGTGAAACCACAGCTTTCCAACGAGTACCGCACACTTATGGCTTGGGCCGACAACACGCGCAAACTGAACGTGCGCACCAATGCCGATACTCCGCACGACGCGCGCGTCGCCAGGGATTTCGGCGCCGAAGGCATCGGCCTTTGCCGCACCGAGCACATGTTCTTTGAGGGGGACCGGATAGTGGCCGTGCGGGAGATGATCCTGGCCACAGACGTCCAAGAGCGCCAGAAGGCCCTTAACAAGCTTCTGCCCATGCAGAAGAGCGATTTTGTGGGGATTTTCGAGGCGATGGAAGGATTGCCCGTAACCATCCGCCTGCTGGACCCGCCTCTACACGAGTTCCTGCCCAAGGACGACAACGATTTCGCCGCCCTGGCCAAGGACCTGAACGTCTCCGTGGTGGATTTGAAACACCGGGCCGGCATGCTCCACGAGTTCAACCCCATGCTGGGACATCGCGGATGCCGGCTGGGCATAACCTTCCCCGAGATTTACGACATGCAGGCCCGGGCCATTTTCGAGGCGGCCTGCCATCTGTCCAAACGGGGCCAGAAGGTGGCTCCGGAGATAATGATACCGCTGGTGGGGCACTTCAAGGAGCTTTCCATCTTGCGGGAGCGGGTGGAGAAGGTTGCGGCCCGGGTGATGAAGGAGACGGGGGTGAAGCTAAAGTACACCATCGGCACCATGATAGAGCTTCCCCGCGCCGCCGTGACAGCGGACCAGATAGCCGCCTACGCGGATTTCTTCTCTTTCGGAACAAACGACCTTACCCAGACAACCTTCGGTCTCTCCCGGGACGACTCTGGCCGGTTCCTGCCCCACTATGTGGTGGCCGGGATATTGCCGGAGGACCCGTTCGTGGCCATAGACCAGGAGGGCGTAGGCGAGATGATCCGCATCGGCGTAACCAAGGGACGCGCCACCAAGCCGGGCCTGAAAGTTGGCATATGCGGCGAGCATGGCGGTGAGCCTTCATCGGTGGAGTTCTGCCACCGGACAGGGTTCGATTATGTCTCCTGCTCCCCGTACCGGGTGCCGATAGCCAGATTGGCGGCGGCCCAGGCGGCGCTGAAAGACGCCGCGGCCAAAAAAGCCCCGGCTCCCCAGGTGAAGAAAGTCCCGGCCAGGAAAGCGGCGCCTAAAAAGGCCGCCGCCAAGCAAGCCGTAGCGCCGAAAAAAGCCGCTCCCAAAGCGGTTAAAAAGCCTGCGGCCAAAAAACCCGCCAGTAAAGGAAAGCGGTAGGTTTCCCCCGGCATTCAACATTGAATGGCGGCTCCGTCCGGGGCCGCCATTTTTGTTTGAGCGGAATAAAGAGTTCTTATCATTTTCAGCGGCAAAGGTTATAATCCACCTGTTCCCGCCCAGGCTCTTTACGGCGGGCGTTTTTCATTTGTTCAACCGGCTCGGCGACAAACTCGACCATGAAAAACAACGCAGGCTTCACCCTGATAGAGCTTATTACGGTGATAATCATCCTGGGCATTTTAAGCGCCGTGGCCATACCCAAATATATAGACCTGCAGGCCGAGGCGCGTTCCGCCACGGCCGACGGTGTGCTGGGCGCCGCCGCTTCGGCGTGCGCCGTCAATTACGCGGCTGTGCAAACTAAAACAGCCCCGCCTCCGGCCATCACCACCTGCGCGTTGCTAAACGGCGCTTTGTCCACTTCCGGGGTGTCCATCGCCGATGGGGCCACCGGGGAATGCTCTTTTACCATAGATGGTTCTGTTTACTCGCTCACCTTGACGGCGGAAACGGCGGCGGCTCCCTGTTCGGTGGCCAAGGTGACCGGCAAATGGCCGGGTTAACAATTGATTTGAAACCATGGATGCCATTTTAAATAATCCGCATTGAAGGATCCGGCAATGTTCGAACGGGATGACATTCCTGTCATGATTTCAGCTTTGATCATCCTGTCCGGCCCGGTCAGCATGGTTTACATATTCTTATTCAGTTAATGCGCCAGAAAAGGCGATTTACGCCGGCCCGGTGAATTCCCGGAGTTTGATCTGGCAAACACAAATTTTGAAGTTGGAGGTTTTATTGTCATGCGTGAATGGTCGTTAAGGGTTTTATTTGCGTTGGCTATGGTTTTCGCCCCGGCTTTAGTCCTGACAGGGTGCGGCGGGGGTGGCTCTTCATCCAGTTCAGATGGCTCCGATGACAACGGCTCGTCCGATTCAGGCGGGGAGTCAGATGGCGATTTTTCCCCAAACGACGGTAGCTCCGATAGCGAAAGCGGCGCTGGCGGCACATCCCACCGGGCGGGGCAGGACTGCTCATCCTCATCCTGCCACGGCTCATCGGGAATGGAGGCCGACAAACGCTTTGTTTACGCGGGAACTGTGTACAACGGGGCGGGTAGCGCCACCACCATCGGCGGCGCGATAGTGGTAATTACAGAAACCGGCGGGAACAGGATAGCCGTCACCACAGACCAGAGCGGGAATTTCTATACCCTCAGCGGGACCAGAGGAGCCACCTATACGGCGGCCATCCAGGGCAACGCCCTGAATATGGCGAGCCAGGGCTCCAACGGGTCGTGCAACTCTTGCCACAACAACACCGTTACGCTGACGTTGTACGTCAACTAACCGTTATCGCCAATAGAAAACCCCGTGAGGCTTACAGCTTCACGGGGTTCTTAATTTAAAGCGTCACATACAAAGATCGCCGTTACCGCTATGACCCGCCCACCCTTATGGTCAGCCCCAGCCAAACCTCGGCCTCGTGCGCCCGGGGATTGTCCTGGCCGGGATCCAGCCAGCCAAGCATGGCTCCGGCCCGTTGCAGGCTCATGTTTACCACCCGCACTGTTATGGCGTCATAGGCTTTATCGCTCAGGATGTCTTCATCCGCAGAATCCAAATTCACGGGATATGAAAAAACGAAACCCGGCTCCCGGTTTCCGGGTTTTTGTTCCGGAGCCGCGCTTTCGGCAAGATGACGCCAATCCGGCCCGGCATCGTCACTTCCGGAAGCTTTGAAACATGCCATGGTGGCTGTGGCGGGCTCCAGCAACGGATTATATTCATCGTGGCTGGCCGGTTTTTGCCCCGCGTGGCACACTCCGCCCAATGACAGGGCGCAAAGGGCCACTAACACCCCCTTGCCAAGAATCCGCGCCATCAGCCTCTTTTCCATCCGATAACGGCGCTCACCGATTTGCGTGGGATCATTATGTTGTACTCGGTAACCATTATGCCTATCCGGGCCGCCTCCGATAACCGGAGCACGTCCGGCTGGTGGTTCAGGCTCCAGTCCCCATAGCCTGGGGAAAACCGCATGGTGCGCCCATAGCCCGCCCGTTCGATTTCCCGGGCGATCCTGTCGTCCACCCGCTCGGCCATATAGTCACCCATCCAGCCGCCGATCATCTCTAAAATGAACGCGCCGGTTAGCTCCCCGGCTTTCTGCAGGCGTTCCACTTCCGCCTCCAGCCTGGGGCCGATGGTGGCCGCCATGAGGGTGGCGTAGTCGCACCCCGCCAAAAGTTTTACCATGTGGAGCCCTTGGAAAAGATCGCCGGTTTCCGGCCCGGCCACCATGTCTTTGCCGACACCGGACAACGCATAAGTCCTGAAAACGCCTTTTCCTTCTATAAGGGTATAGGCTTTTTCGATGGACCGTTTTATGGCGGCGGCCAGCGGTTTTTCCTCTATCTCAGCCACCGTTTTCGCGTGGGGCACTTTCATCTCACGCAAAACCCGGGTTTCGTCTATGGTGAAGGGGATGTTAGCCAGCACGGTGGCGTTTTTCAACGGAATCAGCTTTTCCGCGGTGTTCATAACTTTGCTCCTGTGGCAATGCCCTCTTTCACCACCATATTACATCCAAGCGCCAGGAAATCCCGGCAACTTTATGAATCCGTCCCGCCTGTCACAAGTAATAAGAGATTAACAGGAGAATAGCGGACTTTATCCCGAACGCCACCGCCACGGGGGTCAAGACAAAAAGAAGGGACAATTTGCCGTTCCACTCTTCATCGTCAAAAGGTTTCGCTGGGGACTTCAGCTTTTCCATTTAACACCCTCCTGCATAATTGACAGCCGGATAAAGGCCCACACACCACTTGAGGGAAAATGTAGCAATGCACATGCCTAAACCTGCGGCGCAACCCAATCAAAGGTTTAAAGGCCGACTGATTCCTGGCCAGCCTGCTTGTGGGCAAAAAGTGTCCTGAATCAGGGCGCTAGCTGTACCTTGCGGCATGGACATACGGCCAGACCCGGCGCGGCGAAAAATGTGGGGCAAACAGGAAATAAAAGGCTAGAATAAAGGCAATCTGACAACCGGAATTCTCGCAAGGTAACGATGAAAAAACACCCGGCCAAAAAGCTGGCGGCTTTATTGCTACTGTCGGCCCTGGCTTCATGTTCCAGCGCCCAACAGCTGGCCCAGCCAGAAGCTATAACCATAAACAAGGCCAACAACATGTATGCCCGGGAAAGGTTCTCCGAAGCGGCGGACAATTACCGCCGCTCTGTGGAGGAAAACCCGGACTCTCCTTATAGAAAACAGGCCCTGCTGGGTCTGGCCGACGCCCTCTACAAGGACAAGCAGTATTTCGAGGCGGTGCTTTATTACGAAAGGTTCCTGGAACTTTACCCGCTGGACACGGCCACCCCCAGGGCCTATTTCTACTACGCTATGGGCTACTACAGCGACACACACACCGCTGACCGGGATCAGAGCAACACTGTAAAAGCCACCGAGGCCCTGAACAGGTTCCTGGCAAAATACCCCAACCACCAGCTGGCGCCGCTGGCCCGGAAAATGAAAGGGGAAATGGATGTCCTGATCGTGGATTCCCGGATGGAGGTGGCCCGCCTTTATTACCGGCTGGAAAAAAACCAGGCGGCAATCGGCAGGTTGAAGGAATTTATCGAACAAAATCCCGGCGCCAAAGATGCGGAAGAGGCCATGTATATGCTAGGGGAATGTTATTACCGCGAACAGAATTTCCGGGAAGCGGCCGCCATTTTCACGCGGCTTATGGAAAAATATCCCGCTGGGGAGTTTTCAAAAACCGCCGCGGCCGTTGCGGGGGAAATCAAAATCAAGGGAAAATAGGCTAAGGAGGTCGTTATGGCTTCAACAGGCGCTAAAATCCTAATGGTAATCGCTCCCGAACAGTTCCGGGATGAAGAGCTGAACCATCCGCGCGAGGTTTTTAACGGGGCCGGGGCCCAGGTTACTGTGGCCTCAACGCGCACGGGCGTGGCCAACGGCAAGCTTGGCTATAAAGAGAACGTCTCCAAAACCCTGGACGACGTGGCCGGGGAAAACTTCGACGCGGTTGTGGTGGTGGGTGGCGGCGGATCGCACCAATACCTTTACAACAACAAACGGCTACACGACATCCTCCGCCGTCATCATGGCGCGGGGAAGGTGGTGGCGGCAATTTGCGTATCCGGCGGGGTGCTGGCCAACGCCGGGCTTTTGACGGGGGTGGACGCCACGGTGTGGAAATCCGACGAGACCATGAAAGCATACACGGATAACAAAGTGCATTTTGTGGACAAACCGGTGGTCCGGGCCGGGAAAATCGTCACCGCCAATGGGCCTTCGGCGGCCAGGGATTTCGGAAGGACTATTCTGGAGGCCCTTTCGGGCAAATGAAGCTTTAAGGCCGGTTTGGTTTGAGGTGTAACCCCCACGGCCAAAGGGCGCAACTCAATCCAAAGGAGGGTTGGCTATTAATTAAAACCCAGGGCCAGGGGGTTGGACAGGCTATCAGATAACCGTTCCTCCCGGGAAGCGGTGTATTGGTTCATGAACCCTCTCATGGCTTCCTGGGTTATTAGCCTCGCCTCGTCTTCACTGCCGGATATCCTTAAGGCTTCATCATAAAAGATGTTCAGTATCCCGACTAACATTCCCGCTTGCCGTTTCGTGGTTGCTGTCATAACGTCAATTCTCCTTTGCCCCATTACAAAGCAAAGCTGGCGCCATTTTTACCTTAGCCTTACAAAAAAACACAATGCGTTGTTTTACAACTATCTATATCGGCAGGCTGGTGTCAAAAAATTAGCGCGAGCTTTGGGGCGATGACAATTTGTGGGTAGGGGCTGAAAAAATTTCCGGGCGGACGGGAAGGTTAAGCGGTTTTTTCCCGACAAATGTCCATGAACTCGCTGATTAGACTCGAGCGGGTGCGCCCCTCGCGCACAAGGAACTGCAGCTTGCGCACCATGGGCCGCCCTTCCACCCTCAGCGCCGCCAGAACTCCCAAAGCCACCTCGTTCTCCAGCGCCTTTAATGAAACGATAGAAACACCCATCCCTTCCCGCACGGCGTTTTTTATGGCGGTGGTGGAGCCCAGCTCCAGCACAATGTTTTCGTTGGGGATGTTTATAACGTCGTTCTTCACCAGCCCGTCTATAAAACTTCTGGTGCCGGAACCCTCTTCCCTGATGATGAACGGCTCCCGCGCCAGGGCGGCCACGGATATCTTCCCTTTCTTCGCCGCCGGGTGATTGGGGCTTACGGCCACCACCAGCTCGTCGTCGGCGTATGGGGCGCGGATAAGTTTTCCGGCGTTAACGGGGCCTTCCACTATGCCGATGTCTAATATATGGTCGGAAAGCCATGCCACTATCTCGTCGGAATTGCCGACGGATACTTTGAGGTCCACCCCGGGATTGCGTTTTTTCATGGCCGCCAGCGCCGGGGGCAGAAGATACGCGCCGATGGTGGAAGACGCGCCGATTTTGAGAACCCCAACCCGCTGGTCCTGAAACGCCCGGATTTCCTCTTCCACCTGTTCGGCGGCGTCCATAAGTTTTTCCAGCCGCTCCACCAGCATTGCCCCGGCGGGGGTAAGCTCTATCCGGTTTGTGAACCGGTCGAAGAGTGACACGCCGTATTGGTCTTCCAGCTGTTTCACCTGATGGGTCACGGCGGGCTGGGTTAACCCCAGGTCCCTGGCGGCCTTGGAGAACGAAAGCCTCCGCGCCACCACGTGGAAAACTTTTAAACGGAATTCGAGCATCGCGGTCACACCAGTTGATTTGTTCAAGGGAAGTTTATCAGATTAAACGAGACAGAGAATAAAGGTGGTAACGTTTTACCAAAATCCTTCCAAAATTTTTACCCATCAACAAACCGATATATAATAAGCGGTAATCATGGAACCAAATAAGCTAGAGCCGTCAAAAGAATTTCTTGCTGAATTTTGCAGGAAATATAGTGTGCGGGAATTGTCCCTCTTCGGCTCCGCCGCGCGTGGCGATTTAAATGACAGAAGCGATATTGATATTCTCGTAGAGTTCGAGCCCGGCGCCAAAACCGGCATCATGAAATTTACACGGATGCAACGCGAACTGGCGGAAGTATTTGGCCGTAAGGTTGATCTGGTTTCAAAAAAAGGGCTTAATCCTGTGATCCGTGAAGAAGTGATAGAATCCGCCACAACTCTCTATGCGGCCTGACAAGCTTTATCTTGCGGATATTGTCGAAGCGGCTATTTCGATCCGGTCATTCCTTGGGCATGCGACTTATCAGGATTTCATGGCCAACGAGATGCAACGGAGCGCCGTGATGCAAAAACTGACCTTGATCGGTGAGGCTGCGTCCAGGATATCCTCGGAGCTTAAGACTCGTCATCCTGACATTGAATGGGGTGACATTATCGGATTTCGAAACTACGCAATTCACGCATATTTTTCGGTTGACTGGGAAATTGTTTGGAATGCCGCCAAAGACGAAACGCCTGCTCTTCAAGAGAGAATCCAGAAAATCCTCAGCCAAGATTTTCCTGGTTAATTGTTGACAACAATCCCCTCACCTCGCCCACAGTAACGTGGCCACCCTTACGCTTTCGGGTTTGGCTTTCAGTATCGCTTTCACGCATTCGTTCACGGTGGCGCCGGTGGTGTGGATGTCGTCGAACAATATCACCGTGCGCCCTTTCAACTTGCGGGCGTCTCTCAAGATGAAAACGCCTCTAACATTCTCCGCCCGCTCCTTTATCGTCAACCCATATTGGTGCCGGGTGTTCCTGACCCGTTTTAAGGCGCCGTCGGCCATGGCAAGCCCGGCCATATCGGCGTAATGACGGGCCAGCAGATAGGCCGGGTTATAGCCGCGTTTGAAAAGTTTCCACGGGTGTAACGGCACGGGAACCACCACGGCGCCTGGGGTCTCGACGAAAAACGGCGCCAGCCGCTCTTCGCCCAGCTTCGCCAGGCTCTTCCACAAATATGGCCGGGCGGAAAACTTGAACGCGTGGATCATCTCCCGCGCCGGGCCGCCATACATAAGCCCGAACCGCAGTTTTTCATACTTGGGCGGGTTTTCCAGACATTCTCCGCACTGGTACGTTTCCAGCGTCTCCAGCTCGTACTCGAACTCCAGCGGTTTGGCGCAGGTGGAGCAAATGTTATGCGGCGGGTACTCTATGTCCCGCAAACATGCGTCGCACAGTTCCGGGCATAGAGTGGATAACTCCTGGCCCCCGCAGGACACGCACCGTGGCGGGAACAGCCGCCACACCGGCGCCAGCGCCTGCCTCCACAACCCGCTTATGGCCATGCGATAATGGAATCCAGTAATATTGTCTGTAATTATAACTTCGCTCCGGGTTTTAGAACATGTCTCGGCTCCTTATTTTTCTTGGGCTGGCAATCCTGGTTTTGGGTATATCATGGCCCTTGATCCAGAAACTGGGGCTGGGCAGACTGCCCGGGGACATAGTGGTGGAGCGGGAAAATTTCACGTTTCACTTCCCCGTAGCCACCATGATACTGGTTAGCGTGGCCGTATCTTTATTGTTAAACCTGTTCTTCAGGTTCTTTGGGAAATAAGGGGAGCATGAAAGACATCCAGGCGCAATTACGGAAATTCGCCAGCGAAAGGGAATGGGGCAAGTTCCACTCCCCGAAAAACCTGGCCATGGCGCTGGCGGTGGAGGCCGCCGAAATACTGGAGCATTTCCAGTGGCTCACCGAGGAGGAAAGCGCAAAACTGCCCCCCAACAAGCTGGCCGAGGTGAAAGACGAGATCGGCGACACTTTCATATATCTTGTCAACCTGGCGGACAAGCTGGGGGTGGACGTTAAACAGGCCGCCCGGGAAAAGATCGTAAAAAACGCGATGAAATACCCCGTGGAAAAAGCCCGGGGCAGGGCCGTAAAACATGACAGGCTGGACACGCCGGAAAACGTGATAGACCGGCGTTGATACAAACACAATGATATTCGGCCAGCTGGACCGCGTCGAAAAAGGCTCGCCAATGCCGGACGAGCGCCTGCGCGGCGGATTCCTGTTCTTGCTGTCCGCGGATTTAATCCTGCTCCCCGAAGGCAAGCACGACATTGGCGGCGGCATGCGCGCCATCGTGGAAACATACCCCACCGCCCCGGCCAACTCCAAACGGTTCGAGGCGCACCGGGATAATATAGACATCCAGCTTGTTGTAACCGGCCTGGAGCGGATGGATTGCGCCTTCACAAACACCCTGTCCATATCGCAAAAGTATGACCCCTCGCGGGACGTGATGTTCTTCGAGCCGCCCGGAATTTACACGTCCATCTCTGTGGTTCCCGGAAACTTCGCGGTGTTTTACCCGAGCGACGCGCACCGCCCCGGCGTTATTTTGGGCGATAGCCCGGCGCGGGTGAAAAAAGTGGTGATAAAAGTTCCGGCGGGCGGGTAGTTTTAGCCTGGAATACGGAGCGGCGGCGGCAAAACATTAAAAACCCGATTCGTCTAATCCGGTTTCTTTCAACAAATGATGGAGCAGACCTGATTTTAAAGGCTTATTTCATTGCACGGGAATGGAAAGACGCACGACGCTACCTGTCTTCCTATAAATGTTATGACTGCCATTTATACGTAATAACTTCCAGCCATGCCGGGATTGGAAAAGCATGACCAGGCGCGCCTTGAGTCACTGCCTACGGACTCCGGGGTGACAGTTAATCCGCCCTTCCCGTTTTTCCAGGCTGGATCCGCCGGGTTTGAAAAGACGCGGCATGGTCCACAAACCATACCGCAAAATTCAATCTTTAGCCCCGTGGCATTTCTTGTACTTCTTTCCGCTACCGCACGGGCACGGGTCGTTGCGCCCAACTTTTTTCGGATCCCGGTGGGCTGGCTCGTGGCTTTGTTCCGATGGCGGCGGCGCTCCATGGCTTTCAATTACCCTCCGGCGCTCCTGCCGCTCCGCCAGCTTATGCTCCAGCCGGGCCTCTTCCTGCTGGGCCTGTTCGGAGCGGACCTCCACGTGGCAAAGGGCCGTAACCGAGTCTTCCCGGATGCGGTCTATCATCTCCATGAATATCTGGCTACCCTCCCGCTTATACTCGTTCAGCGGGTTTTTCTGGGCGTAACCGCGAAGGTTTATGCCCTCCTTGAGATGGTCCATGTTCAGCAGGTGCTCACGCCAGTTGTTGTCCACAATGTTGAGCGTTATGTACTTTATTATCTCGCCCCAGGGTTTTTCGCCCACCCTGGCGCCTTTGGCCTGCACCAGCCCGCGAACCTCTTTTTCAAGCCGCTCTTTCAGCGGCGCATGGGTAACCGTGGCAAACTCGAACCTGTCGGAGCCCACGGTCATGTTGCTATCGTCATCAACTTTTATATCCAGCCCGAAATGGCGAAGCAGGGCGTCTTTTAACCCTTTATAATCCCACTCCTCAGGATTCTGGGCTTCGGGGGTGTACCGGGCCATGTCGTCGTCCAGCACTTGCAGGGCCATGTCTTCCACCATTTCGCCCAGGCTCTCCCCGGCCAGCAACGAGCGCCTCTGCTCGTATATCACCTCTCTCTGCTTGTTCATCACATCGTCGTATTCAAGCAGATGCTTCCTTATGTCGAAGTTATGGGCTTCCACCTTCCGCTGGGCGTTCTCTATAGATTTTGTCACCAGCCCGTGCTCTATAGGCTCCCCCTCTTCCATACCCAGCCGCGTCATCATGCTTTTCAGCTTGTCGCCGCCGAATATGCGCATCAGGTCATCCTCCAGCGACAGGTAGAACCGCGAGGAGCCCGGGTCCCCCTGGCGGCCGGAGCGGCCGCGTAGCTGGTTGTCTATCCGGCGGGACTCGTGCCGCTCGGTGCCGATGATATGCAGGCCTCCGGCGCCCACCACCTGTTTATGCTCTTCGGCGCAGACTGCTTTCAGTTCATCCAGCGCCTGTTTGTAACCTTCATCCTCTTCGGTTACACCGCGGGTTTTCAGCATCATCTCCGGGTTGCCGCCCAATATGATGTCCGTTCCACGGCCCGCCATGTTGGTGGCGATGGTCACTGCGCCAAGCCTGCCGGCCTGGGCCACTATCTCGGCCTCTTTTTCGTGATGTTTGGCGTTCAGCACATGGTGTTTCACCCCCTTGCGGGTGAGCATGCCGGAGATTTTCTCGGAGTTCTCTATGGATATGGTGCCCACCAGTATGGGCTGGCCGGTTTCGTTCAGGGCGCCTATCTCGTTTATGATGGCGCCGAACTTCTCGGTTTCGGTGCGGTATATCTGGTCCGCCTGGTCTTTCCTTACCATGTCCCGGTTGGTGGGTATGATGAGCACTTCCAGGTTGTAGGTGGAGGCGAACTCCGCCGCCTCGGTGTCGGCGGTGCCGGTCATGCCGCCCAGCTTGTTATAAAGGCGGAAGAAGTTCTGGAATGTTATGGTGGCCAGCGTCTGGTTCTCGTTCTCGATGGTAACCCCCTCCTTGGCCTCCACAGCCTGGTGAAGGCCGTCGCTCCACCGCCTGCCGGGCATGAGGCGGCCGGTGAACTCGTCCACTATCATCACCTTGCCGTCTTTCACCACGTAATCCACGTCCAGCTTGTAAAGGGTATGGGCGCGCAAACCCTGCTGGACATGGTGGAGTATGTCCACGTTCTCCGGGTCGTAAAGGTTTTCTATGGATAACGCCTTCTCCGCCATGGCCACGCCCTCTTCGGTAAGCATCACGGCGCGGGCCTTTTCGTCTATGGTGTAACAGACGTCTTTCTTTAACAGGGAGGGGATGATGCGGTTTATCACGTAATATTTATCGGTGGACTCCTCCCCCGGCCCGGAGATGATCAAAGGCGTGCGGGCCTCGTCTATCAATATGCTGTCCACCTCGTCCACAATGGCGAAGTTGAGCTCCCGCTGGACGCAGTCGGCCAGTGAGAATTTCATGTTGTCCCGCAGGTAGTCGAACCCGAACTCGTTGTTGGTGCCGTAGGTGATGTCGGCCCCGTAGGCTTCCTGCCGCTCCCTGTCTGTAAGGCCGTGCTGGATAACGCCCACCGAAAGGCCCAGGAATTTATATATGTGCCCCATCCATTCCGCGTCGCGGCGGGCCAGGTAGTCGTTCACCGTCACAAGATGCACACCCTTGCCCGAAAGGGCGTTCAAGTAGCAAGGCAGGGTGGCCACCAGGGTTTTACCTTCACCGGTGCGCATCTCCGATATTTTCCCCTCGTGCAGGGCCGCGCCGCCGATGAGCTGGACGTCGAAATGACGCATGGAAAGCGTCCGCCAGCCGGCCTCCCGGCACACGGCGAAGGCTTCCGCCAGCGCGTCGTCCAGGGGGGAGCCGTTGGCTATCCGCTCTTTTAGCTCCGCCGTCTTGGCGCGCAGGTCGCCATCGGACAGGGCCTTGATGCCCGGTTCCAGGGCGTTAATAGGGCCAACATATTTCTCGGTTATGCGCTTAAGCTCCCTGTCGTTCCGGGAGCCGAAGATTTTATTTAAAATGGAGCCGATCATTATTCTCTACATTCCTTGACGTAAACCATGATTATCCCCCGGAGGCAAGCCGCTATTCAACGGCATTTTTGACATGGAGGTATTTAAGGAAACCTTTAGGCTTGCGTCCCCTCCCGCATGTCCTGATACCGGACATGGCCCCTGACCTCAATTGAGACATTTAAAGGCTACAAAACTCACGTTTATTAATAAACCGTTAAATAACAACCCATTGATGTCTGGCACAAAACCTGCTTATTAGGAGGCAAGAAATATACGACATCCTGATTAACGGGGAGCGGGGGGATTTGAAAATGTCCAGAGACTTCAAAATGAACCTGATGAAGATTTTCGGGCTTGGCTCCATTTTAGCCGTGAACGCGGTAATAGCCCTGATAGCCAAACTGGTTTTTATAGGTTAACAAAGTTTGGAGATGGGCCAAGCCTAAAGAAGCCTTATATAAGCCAACCAGCCGTCCGCCTGATCCCCCTCTCAACTACCCCAGGCGGGCGGCTTCTTTTTTGTCCGCTTCGCCAAGGTAGCTCAAGAGAATCTCATCAAATAGCCGCGTCGCCCCGTTCGCCGGTGCGGATGCGAACCGCTTCTTCCACCGGGATAACGAAAATCTTGCCGTCCCCTATTCTGCCTGTGTGGGCGGCTTTGGACACAGCGTTCACCACGTCCTCCACCATGTCGTCGTTCACCACTATCTCAAGCTTTATCTTGGGCAGGAAATCCACCACATATTCGGCGCCCCGGTATAATTCCGTATGCCCCTTCTGGCGCCCGAAACCTTTTACCTCGGTGACAGTAAGGCCATGCACGCCTATGTCGTTTAGGATGTCTTTTACTTCGTCCAGCTTGAAGGGCTTGATGATGGCTTCTATTTTTTTCACGGCTGGCGATACCCCCGGGCTCTATTAATCAGGTTCTTCTATCATGGCGCGCCCGGCAGGAATTGAACCTGCGGCCTTCTGATCCGGAGTCAGACGCTCTATCCGCTGAGCTACGGGCGCGAACAAAGTCCGTCGCTGATTCTAGCACAGGTTCTTCGCGGAGCAGGTTAAAATGTATTATCCCAACCGGTTATGGAGCGGAAAATGGCGGACCTTCACGAGATCACCTCTTACCTGGACGAGTATCTGGAAGCTAAATCCATAAATGACTACGGCCCGCAGGGTTTGCAGGTGGAAGGGGGCGCCGAAGTTAAAAAAATCGCCACTGGCGTTTCGGCGTGCATGGAACTTTTCCAGCTGGCCTGTGAGTGGGGGGCCGGGGCGATCCTGGTACATCACGGCATGTTCTGGGATTCGGAACCCCGGGTGGTGAAGGGTAGCCTGAAAGAACGTTTAAAATTCCTGCTGGAGAACCGCATCTCCCTTATCGGCTATCATCTGCCGCTGGACAGGCATCCGGAAGTGGGCAACAACATACAGCTTGTGAAGCGGTTGGGATTGGGCGGCGAGGAGCCTTTCGGCCTGTACAAGGGGAAAACCATTGGTTACCTGGCCCGGACGGGCAAGACCCAGTCGGTGGCGGAGTTTATGGATACGGTCAAGCGGGAGATAAACCGTGACGCAAGGATCCACGCCTTCGGGCCGGGAAGTATTGGGCGGGTGGCCATTTGCTCCGGCGGCGGGCAGGACACGTTGCGGGAAGCCATCGCAAGGAAAGCCGACGCGCTATTGACCGGCGAGGAGAGCGAATGGGTGTATCACCTGGCCCGGGAGGAGGGCATACATTACATCGCCGCCGGTCATCACGCAACCGAGCGCTTCGGCGTGATGGCGCTGGGGGACGCGGTGGCGAAAAAGTTCGGGGTGGAGGTTAAGTTTATAGACGTGTTCAACCCGATTTGAACCACTACTGCCGCTCGGCGCTGTGTTGCAGTCCGGAGAGCGCCACCCCGGCGTGATGTTACATCGGGCAAAGAATCCGCGTGGTGACAACACCACGGACAGCGGGAACATTGTCATGCCGGGCGTGACCCGGCATCGGGGCTTCAATCCTTCCTCGTGAATGAGGCATGATCCCGGCTCGCGCTTTCGCTTGGCCGGGATGACGAATGGCGCTCCCGCTCGGCATGGTGTGGCAGTTCGGAGAACGCCACCTTGAGACAGTCGCCATCCACACGGATAAATAATGCGATACCCGCCCGCATCCGCGCGGCGATAGGGGAAACCGTACAGCTTGGCGGGGTCCGGCGTTTCCGGACCGTCCATCAGCGGCAGGATTTTTCTGGCTATTTGCCTGAACTGTTTTGCGTCCAGCCCGTCCAGAAAATCTTTGGCCTGCCGGGTGATGTCCAGCGAATAATTCACAAACTACCGGGAGCGTAGCAGGCTGGTGGCGGCTTTTTCCCCGATATAACCGCTTTTCTCAGCGGAAGCGGCCCGCATGGCCCAATATTCATCCTCCATGGCCGAAAGGCGCCCATAATCGGTTATGGACATCATCACCGCCACGGGTCTGCCGTTCTTCTCTATAAGCACCGGTTCGGCCATGGACGTGTCCAGACACTGCCCGAACCCGGTTTTAATGTCGGTAGCCCTGGCTGTTTTCACTTTGGTTCCCCTAAATAATCATAATGAACATTATCAGCGGAACACCAGTTATTAAGAGCCTTCGAGCTATCCCTCACTCCGCCGCTGGCAGGGTAAACTTGAACCGGCTCCCCTTCCCCGGTTGCGACTCCACCCATATCCTGCCGCCGTGCCTCTCCACGGTTTTCCGGCATATGGAAAGCCCGATGCCGCTACCTTCGTAACTGGCCACGCTGTGCAGGCGTTTGAACGGGACAAACACCATTTCCGCATATTCCGGATCTATGCCTATGCCGTTGTCCTCCACGGTGAGCTCCCAGAACTCGCCCTGCCGTTGGGCGGATATTTTTACCACCGGAGCCGCCTCGCCATGGAACTTTAACGCGTTGCCCACTATGTTCTGAAGCAGGCGGTGGATGGATTCGCCATCGGCGAATACCACCGGCAACGTATCCCACTCCACTTTGCCTTTCGTTTGCTGGATGCGAGACTCCAGTTCCTTCGCCACCTTGCCCATTGTCTCGTTTAATTCTATGCGGGCCATATGAAGCTCCACGCGCCCGGCGCGGGAGAGCTGGAGCAGGTTCTGCACCATCAACATCAGGCGTTTGGACGCGTCTTCCACAAAATAGATGTCGTCCAGCGCCTTCTTGGACAACTCTCCCCCCAAATCGCCTTTTAGAAAATGGGTGTAACTGGAAATCGTCCGCAGGGGCTCCTGCAGGTCGTGGCTGGCGGCGTAGGCGAACTCCTCCATCTCCTTGTTTACCAGCATAAGCTTCTGGTTGGAAACGGCCAGCTCCCCGGTGCGTTGCGCCACTTTATGTTCAAGGTTTTCGTTCAGCCGCGTTATTTCCTCCTCGGCCTGCCTGCGTTTTTCTATCTCGGACAGGAGTTCACGGTTCAGATGAAGTAGCGAAAGGTGACGCCACAGGAACATGGCCGCGCCCATCAACAGCAACACCACCACGCTGGCCAAGCCTATCCTTTGCGGCGTCCAGTAAGGCGTTGGTTTGCCATACCACTTGATGTAAATGGCCTGGTACTCGTCATGCCCCACGAAATCCTCGATGGAGGCGTTGAGCCGCTGGAGCAGATGGGGCTCATCCTTGCGAAGGGCTATGGCCCTTTTAATTTCGGCCAGGGGTTTGCCGACAACCTTGATCTTGTCCTCCACGCCGGACTCCCGCGCCAGTTGAAGGAGCGTGGGGCCGGGACACGCGAAACTGTCTATCTTTCCCGCCAGCAGGTCGAACAAGCCGTGCTGGAAACTGTCATACGTCTCCAGCCGCAGGTTTGGATATTTTTTCAGGTTCTCGTAAGCCACGCTTCCCTTTATCGACCCAACCGTGTAACTGCCATTGGGCAGGTTCATGTCATCGTTCTGGGCTCGCACGAAAAACGAGACAGGGAAAGCGTCTATCAGGTTTGTGAAGGCCAGCCGCTCCTGCCGCTCTGGACTTAACCCCATGCCCGGGGCCACCCGCGCCTCACCGCTCAATATTTTGGCAGTCACTTCCTTCCAGTCGCTGGCGAAGATGTAATCCACTGTCAGCCCCGCCCCCAGGGCGATCTTGTCCATCACATCCACGGCGAAACCCGATGCTTTGCCCGTCAGCGGATCTTTGAAGTATGTGGGGGGAGAATCAAAAGGGATCACCGCCACCACACTCTCCGAGTCGGCGGACGGTTTTGCGCCCTGCGCCCAGGACTGGCTGGCGCAGAGGGCAATGACGCAAACGGCAAAGGTGTACTTCAACCAAACCGGATGTCTCATTTGCCTCGGTTAGAGAGGGCGCAACAAGCTTACGAGATTAAAAAATGTACTACTCAAAATTGTATCTCATTTCAGTAGCTTTGTGGGAAACCTTGCAAGGCAATTGCTTGATAACAAGCAATTTATTAACATGTTTACCAAATTCCGCTTCGCGTTGCCCCTTCCTGTTTTGACCGGCTTTCATGAATTCAACTGTCCGCATTCAAGACACATTTTCGCCATCCCCGTTGTCCTGATTATGGACATGGGGGCACATCGCCATTTTATCCGCCTGTTTTACAAGCCGTTACACCTAGCCAATTAAGGCATGGAAATTGTTTATGTACAGGGTGGGTAGTTAAATTACGAGAGGCAGGTAAATGAAAGGTTCTATAACCAGGTTCACCCCATCGGAGCGGTGGTTGCACAACATTGTGATGGTCACGTTTGTGTTGTTACTGCTTACCGGCCTGGCCATGTTGTATTTCAACCTTCAGGGAGACCAGGGGGAGTCCAGGAAGTTTCTGGTGTCTTCCCATAAGCTGATAAGCGTAATTTTTATGGTTATCCCGGTACTTCTAGTGGCCCTGGGAAATAGAAAAATCTGGAAGGAAAATTTCAGGCTCGTCACCAGCTGGAGCCGCAAGGATATCGAATGGTTGATGAAAAAACCGTTGGCCGCCATTTTTAAGAACATGGAACTGCCGCTGGACGACAAATTCAACCCCGGCCAGAAAACCTGGGCCTACATCGCTATTTCCGGATCGGCGCTCCTGGTGGGAACCGGCATTATCATGTGGACCACCGGCTCTCCGATCCTGGCTCTTCTGGTCCACACGCTGGTGGCGCTCATGCTTGCCTTGGCCCTTACCGGGCACATTTACATGGCCATCGGCAACAAGGCCACCCGGCCCAGCATATCCTCCATCATAGACGGCGACGTGAGCATGGATTGGGCCATGCGTCACCATCCGCTGTGGGCGGAGCGGGTGATGAAGGACAGGGTGAAACGGAAAGCCGTGGTTCCCTACGAGGCGCCGCTTTTCGACGGCGAGGCCACTGCGAAAGTGGCATGGAACAAGACCGGCGCGGTGGCGGCGCTGGATTTTAAGGCGCCCCACTCGGCCCCGGCGGAAGCGCATCATAAAAACCGGAGAGACCTCACCCAGGCCACGGCCTTCCGTGTGGGCGGGGCGGAATAACGGGAGCTTATTAGCGGGCGCAGGAGGGCCGCGAGGTTAGTTTCAACTCGCGGCCTTTCCTTTTTTGCTCAGTAAAGAATGCGGGCCTTTATGGTACCGGGCATTTTCCGCAGGTCTTCTATCCACGTGTTCCCCACCTTCCTGGACACGTCCATCACAAGATAGCCTATCTTGGGGTCGGTCATAAGGTACTGGGCCAGCACGTTCACGTTGCGTTCGGCGAAGTAGGAGTTAATCCTCTGCAACACTCCGGGCGCGTTCTTGTGCAGGTGGAGTATGCGGTGTTTCCCCTCGTGGATGGGAAGTTCCACCTCCGGCACGTTCACCGCCGATGTGGTGGAGCCGTTGTTGATGAACTTTATGAGCTTGGAGGAAACCTCGTAACCGATGTTCTCCTGCGCCTCCAGGGTGGAGCCGCCGATGTGGGGGGTGAGGATCACGTTCTCCAGCCCCTGTAACGGTGACTTGAATACATCGCCCTTGGCCTTGGGCTCTTCCGGGAACACGTCTATTGCCGCGCCTGCCAGGGCGCCGGACCTTAAGGCGTCCGCCAGCGCCTCTATGTCCACCACGTTGCCCCGGCTGTAGTTTATAAGGTAAGCGCCTTTCTTCATCTGCCCAACCCGCTCCCGGTTGAACATGCCAGCGGTTTGCGGCGTGGCGGGCACGTGAAGGGTTACTATGTCCGAAGCGGTTAGAAGCTCCTTGAGGTTGCGGCACCTGTGGGCGTTGCCCAGCGCCAGCTTGTCGAGGATGTCGAAGAAAATGACCTTCATTCCCATGGATTCCGCCAGCACGCTCACCTGGGAGCCGATATGGCCGTAACCGATAATGCCCAGCGTTTTCCCGCGAACCTCGCGGCACCCCTCGGCGCTTTTCAGCCAAAGCCCCTGGTGGGTGGCCCTGTCTTTTTCAGGGATGCGGCGCATGAGGGAAATACAGTGGCTAATGATAAGCTCCGCCACCGACCGGGTGTTGGAAAACGGCGCGTTGAACACGGGAACGCCCATCTCCTGGGCGGCTCCGAGGTCTATCTGGTTGGTGCCGATGCAGAAAGCCCCCACCGCCAGCAGGCGGCGGGCGGACTGGAACGCCTCCGCCGGGATCCTGGTCTTGGAGCGGATGCCGATTATGTGGGCGCTGGCTATTTTCTCCTTGAGCGCCGCCACGTCCAGCGCGCCGGGCAAGGCTTCCACCTGGAACTGCTCATTGCGAAAAGCGTCAATGGCGGCTTCGTGGATGTTTTCCAGAAGGAGAACGGATATCTTGTTTTTGGGAAACGACGTCACCATAACGGCAAATAATCCACCTTCAAATTGATAAATATTAATGATGCTTTAAAACCCGCTTTGATTCATCAGAAAAATGTTTTGTCCATAAAGCCAACTCTTGCATACATTATGCGCTTCGCCGAGGTCGCATGACCTCGGTCTCACACGCCTGAGAGTGAAACTGCCACGGATCGCCCCGCATACATCCAGGAAATCCGTGGTCGGGCGGCCACGGAGAAGCAGAGGGAAGGGTCCACCCCCCATGTCGCTTCGCCGAGGTCGCATGACCTCGGCCCTAAATTCCGCCCCAGGAAGCCGTGGCCGGGCGACCACAGGGAAGCAAAAGAAATTGTGAGAAAGTCAAGGAAGGCGCTTAATGCCCTCAAAACTCCGGAACATGAGACGATGACATCGGATTAAAAAATCTGCCGCCTTCGGTTACCTTTTCCCATGAGGCAACGGGGGAGCATGGCCCGGCTATTTACCTATTACCCGCCAGCTTTCTTTTGAGCAGTTCCAGAGTTTCTGAAAGTTCCGTGGCGATGGGATTTAATAGCGCCCCCTCGGCCAGGGCGGTTAAGGCTTCATCCATGCGCCCGGCCATTATGAGAGCCTCTGCGTACAGCATGACCGTTTCGGGGTTTCCCGGCTCCAGCCGTACAAGTTCGGCCAATGCCGATAACTTCAATTCCCCCTCGGGCGTGATGGAGGCCCATTGGCGCATCCAGTTTTTCCCCCGGAGGCCGGAGCGGAACAGTTTCTCGAAAACCCGCTCGGCCAGTTCGTTTTCCCCCCTGGCGAAGGCTTGCATCCCCAAGTCCGCGGCCACTTTGGCGCAAAGGGGGATGGTGAATAACCCTGTCGAATCGGCCATTTGCTTTATGTCTTGTTCGATGCCCTGCCAGTCGCCGATGTTGAAATGGTTCACCGCGTCGTCCAGCGCCGTCTCGGGGGTGGGTCTGGGGGTGAATGGGCCATGGTCCTTGCGCCTGCCCTTTTTCTCCAACAGCTCAAGATATATTTTCTCGTATCCGGCCACGCAATGGCGGGCGTCAAAACGTTTCTCCACCTTCTCCCGGGCGGCGCGGCGCATTTGTTCCCATAGGGGCGTTCCGCGAATGGCCAGGGCCTGCTTAACGGTATCCGCAATATCCCGGCGGTCGTCCCCTTTTACTATCCAGCCGTCCACTCCGTGGGTGACGATCTCCGCCATGCCGCCGTCCCCAGCCACTATCGGGAGAGCGCCGCACGCCATGGCCTCCAGCGCCACCAGCCCGAAAGGCTCCACTTTGGAGACCAGCAACATTATGTCCGCCTTGGCGTACAATGCGCCCATGTCGCCGGACAAACCCATGAATTTCACCCTGCCGGTGGATGGGCCGGTCTGGTTGCGCCCCGCCAGCCACAATTCCAGCCGCGGGTCGAGGGGCAGAAGCTCTTCGGCCAGTTCGTCCAGATGGAAATGTTTCGGTTTCTCCCGCCGGGCCGATTCCAGAACCACCACACGATTTCCCGGCGCGGGCTGTTCCCGGAATGGAAACTCCGCCAGGTCTATGCCATTCAACACCACTGCGGTTTTGGATTGATCCGGCTGATATTTCCTGACGGTTTCGGAAACGCAGATTGTCACGTCTATATCCGGGTAAAGCTGGCCCGGCTCACAAAGGTGCATAGTTTCCACCAGCGCGGGAACCCGGGCCTGCCGGGCCGCCTCGCAAATGGCGGGCGAGAACCCCCCGGGAAACTGCACGATGTCCACGCCGGAGAATATCTCGACAAGTTTTGAAAACCTGTCATCGGCGCCGGTGTAGATATATTCCATGGAAGGGTCGAAAGGGACATCCGCCGGATCCGGCCGGTTGGGTATTACGAAAACGGGCTCGAATACGTCCCGGTTCAAGAACCTGTGATGGAACGTGTCCATCCGGGGTATCCCCCCGCCAGAGCCCAAACCGATACCGCAATGGGCTATCTTGATGGGGCTGGATGGTTTTTTCATGGCAAACGTATCACGGGAAGGTCATTTGCCGGTTGTAAAACTCTTGACCGCATCGGCCACGTCATAAGCGAAGATGTCCCGGAAGAAATGATCTGCCCCATCCACAATCACAAGTTTTATTTTCCCGCCACCGGTGTGTGGTTTCACCCTTTCAACAAGGTCTCCCACCACATCGTCGTTCGACCCGGCGATAACCAGTACCGGCGTGTTGACTCTGGACAATAGCGATGGGGTGTCTTGCTCCACCCCGCCGCCATAGTATGAAACGAAAGACCCTGCGGTGACATTGGTTTCGGCGCAATGCAGGAACCCGGTTTTCTCCAGCACAGCCTCCGGTTTGCCGGAAGAAATCAGCGCCTGCGCATGGGCCAATAAAGGCTCCAGCGGTTTCCCGCGGCGGGCCAGGTAGTTTTCGTGAACGGTTTTCGATTCCCACGTAATGGGAGCCAGCAATATGGCGCCTTTCACGGCGCCAGATGTCAGTTTGCCCGCCACCAGCGCCACCTGGCTTGCGCCCCTGGAATGGCCGAACAGGTAAATATCCTTAACGCCCCGGGCTTTCAACCACTCTACCCAAGCGAAAATTTCGCCCACCGCGTCTTCATGGCGATGGCGTTGCAGGTTTTCGCAGGGATACATGCCATGCCTGGCGCTTTCCGAGAGGCTAAGGTTTATGGCCAGCGAGCTTATACCGTTTTCGCCGAACAGTTTTTGCAGGGTGGATATGGTTTCCATCCCGTTATGGCCCATGGTTCCATGGGCCATAAGGATCACCGGCCCGTCATTAATCGATCCGCCAGGGGCCGGCTCCAGATTGGCGTTTAACTCAAGCCCGCCATGGCGGAGATGTACCTCGCCCGCCCAGGCTGGCAGAGCCAAGACGCAAGCGAGGATGTACGCCGCCGTGGCGGTCTTGTTAAACATTAATGCCCGGTATTATCGCAAGGCGTATAAATAACCGTCTCTGCTACCCGCCAGCACAAGGCCATCGAGGACCACTGGAGAGGCAATAACTTCCTCCCCGGTCTCGAATTTCCATTTTTCCTGCCCGGTGGCGGCGTCCACAACGTAAAGGAATTTGTCGCCCGATCCAAAATAGAGAAGGCCGTTCACCAGCGCGGGGGGAGAATCCACCCTGTACCGGGTTTTAAACCGCCATTTCTCCTTGCCAGTGACGGCGTCCAAAGCGTACAGGTTGCCATCCCAGCTACCGGTGTAAACCATGCCGCCGCCCACCGTTGGAGAGCAATACACCCCATGGGTGGTCTTGTACTTCCATTTCTCCTTGCCTGTGAGGGCGTCCAAAGCGTATATCCCCGTGTCGCCGGAGCCGAAATACACCACCCCATCGGCCACAGCCGGGGTGCTATCCACATCTTTTTTGGTGCGGTAGCGCCATTTTTCTTTGCCGGTAGCCTTGTCCACCGCCACAAGGTCGTGGGAGCGGTTGCCGATGTATATCATGCCGCCGTCCAGCGCGGGGGCGGTGAACACCCCGCCAAAGGTATCCAGATTCCAGTTCTCTTTGCCGGTATGGATGTTCACCGAATAAAGCTTGCCATCCAGGGAGCCGAAATAAACCGCATCTCCTTCCACCGCCGGGGAAGATATAACATCGCCGCCGGTCTGGAAAGCCCAGATTACGGCTCCGGTGTCGGTGTTGAGGGCGTACAGCTTGCCGTCCCCGGCCCCGATGTACACCACGCCGTTCAGGACCGACGGGGAGCTGATGACCCATCTGCCCATCCAGGAAACATCGCGCCCCGTGACGAACCGCCATTTCTCGGCGCCGGTCTTTATATCCACAGCGTAAATGTTGCCGTCCCCGGCGCCAAAATAGGCCACTCCGTCCATCACCGCCGGGGTGGAGTAGATGAAAATCCCGCCGCTGAGCTTGTTCCACCATTTCCCGGTCTTGAATTTCCAGGCCAGTCCGTGAAACTCCGGCAACCCGGCGTTGCTGTAAACGCCGGTCCTGGCAGGGCCGCCGCGAAACATCACTTGAACATCTTTTTGCGTGACCGCGCCTGGCGACGCGCCTCCTGCCGGTTTGCCTGCGCCGCCACCGCAACCCGCCATAAATACCGCTACTATCACCCACGCAAACGAGGAATACAGATTTTTTCGCATGACCGCCATAATCTTATTTAGATGAAATGAAAAAGCGTATTATATTCCATCTTTCCCGCCGGGAAGACCCGTAAAAACTTTTTGCGTCCAAATCCAGCAAGCGGTTTGCATCCACCGCTTTTTCTGTGCGAAGATTAACCTAAAGCCGGGACTGGCCAATCGGCCCAAGAGTTTTTTCGGCGCGGCGCTGTTAACTCCTTCTCCGAAAACGTCCTAAAATAACGGGGAGCGCGATGAAAACCTATACGCCGGACAAGATACGAAACGTAGGAATCATAGCCCACAGCGGGGCCGGGAAAACCACCCTGGCCGAGTCCATCCTGTACGACGCGGGGATGATCAAGAAACGGGGGCTTACCACCACCGGCGACACCGTTATGGATTACGACCCCGACGAGATAAAACGGCAGATTTCCATCTCCACCTCCGTGGCCTCGCTGGACTGGGAGGGGCACAAGATAAACATCCTGGACACTCCCGGCGACCAGAACTTCGTGGCCGACGCCCTGCTTTGCATGGGGGTGATGGATTCGGCGCTGGTGATAGTCTCGGCCATTTCAGGCATCAAGGCCCAGACCGAAAGGGTGTGGCGCTGGGCGTGCGACCACAAACTGCCCCGGGTAATCTTTATAAACAAGATGGACTCGGAACGGGCATCCTACGAAGCGGCCTTCGGCCAGATAGACTCGGTGTTCCACCAGAAGACCTTGAAGTTCACCATCCCCATAGGCTCCGGCCCCGGTTTCGCCGGAGTGGTGGACCTGCTATTCATGAAAGCCTATATATACGACAAAGACGGCGAGGGAAGGTTCCGGGTGGAGGAGATTCCGGACAACTTCCGGAAATGGGCCGAGAAGGAACGGCGGGAGATGGTGGAGTCGGTGGCGGAAACCGACGAGAAGTTGCTGGAGAAATACGTGGCCCAGGGTGACCTTACGGAGGAGGAACTGTTCGCTGGCCTGCGCCGCGCCGTGATATCCGGCGAGGTGGTTCCGGTGCTTTGCGGCTCCGCCCTGCTGAACATCGTCGTGCGAAAAACATTGAACACCATCATCCACTTCCTGCCATCACCCCTGGACATCCCTCCAAGGCAGGCCACCGCGCCAAACGGCTCACCCGTGTCCGTAAAGCCGGACCCGGAAGGGCCGCTGACCGCCTATGTGTTCAAGACCGTGGTGGATCCTTACGCGGGCCGGATGAGCTATATCCGGCTGTTCTCGGGGTCACTCGCTCCGGACAGCAACATCACCAACGCCAGCCATGACCAGAAAGAACATATCGGCCCTCTGTTAACGGTGATAGGTAAAAAACAGGAGCCCGCCCGGCAGGGTGTGACCGGGGATATAGTGGCCGTGGCCAAGCTTAAGGCCACGCTGACGGGCGACACCCTTTGCGATGGCAAAACTCCGGCGATGTTCAAGAAGGAAGAGCCCCCTCACCCCGTGGTGTGGGTGGCGGTGGACGCCGCCGGCAGGAACGACGAGGACAAGCTTACCAGTTCACTGGCGCGGTTGATGGAAGAAGACCCCGCTATCCATGTGGAGATGGACCGGGAGACCAAGGAGCTTGTGGTGTCCGGCATGGGGCAAATCCATATGGAGGTGACTTTTGCCCGGCTCAAAAGCCGGTATGGATTGGATGTGACCACCCATCCCCCCAAAATCGCCTACAAGGAAACCATCCGCGGCAGGGCCAAGGCCCATGGCAGGCTGAAAAAGCAGACCGGAGGCCATGGCCAGTTCGCCGATTGCTGGATAGAGATTGAGCCTTCCGGCGACGGGAAACCTTTCGAGTTCGTAAACGCCATAGTGGGCGGGGTGATTCCCCGGCAATACATCCCCGGCGTGGAGAAAGGGGTGCGGGAGGCCATGGAATCCGGAACGCTGGCGGGCTTTCCCGTGACGGGACTGAAAGTGACCCTGGTGGACGGCCAATTCCACGAGGTGGACAGCTCGGAGATAGCCTTTAAAATAGCCGCCTCCATGGCGTTCAAACAGGCCATGGCCGACGCAAGGCCGGTACTGCTGGAGCCTGTGATGGAGCTGGAAGTGGTGGTTCCAGCCGATTGCGTTGGGGACGTGTTGTCGGACATATCCCACCGGCGCGGGAGGGTTACGGGCGTGGGTATGATGGGGGGCGATGAGCAGATAAAAGCCCTGGCCCCATTATCCGAAACCCTGGATTACGACCAGAACCTGCGCTCCATAACCGGCGGCAGAGGCAGGTTTGCCATACATTTCCACGCTTACGAGGAGGCCCCGCCGCCAGTGGCCCAGAAGGTCATCAGCTCGGCGGCCAGAAACCAGCAAGGCAAGGGGTGAAATATAGCGCCCTGACATGAGGAAAATAAACCTCCTTGCCGAAATCCCAAGCATTCGCAACACCCTGCGCCCCGACGGCTCCTACCATGGAAAAAACCGGGGCTTTGGCGCGAACAAAAAAACCGCCGCCGGGCTTCTGCTGGCGGCAGGCGCCGTTGCATTCGCATTGTGGTCCAACGGCGCCTTTTCCCGGTTTCCCTGGCGGGGCGGCGAGACGCTGAAGGCGGAAACATCCCCGGCCCCATTGTATGACGAGATGCCCCAGCCAGCCGCGCGGGAGAAAATGGAAGAACGGGAAGCGTCTGTGGCGCCCATCGCTCCCGCCCCGCAAATGGAACCAGCCCTTGTTCCGCAGGAGCTCATTTCCCGCCCGGTGGCCCAGGACGCGCAGGTAAAACCCGGGCAGGCTGAAAAGAAAAAACCGTCCACAGGCCCCAAAAAATGGAGGCTCCGGTTTGGGGTTTGCATCTACTCAAAAAGCTGTACGGAGCTTTTGACGAACCTCAAATCCAGGGGTCTGTTAATCGGCATGGAGGAGGGACTGGCGGAAATAACGGCCCACAAGGTGATGATCGGCCCATTCCCCACCAAGACCCACGCCATAGAGTCCGCGGAGCGGTTTAAATCCAATGGCTATAACCTGGCCCCTTTCATGGCGGAAGACCGGTACTACCTTGGAGCTGAAACTTATCTGGATCTAAAATCGCAAAAAGGGGCGCTTGCCATGGCCAAGTCATTGGGACTTAAGGCCGAAGGGGGCCTAGCCCGGGAAAATCGCAGGGTTTATAAGGTTTACGGCGGCATTACCTACCCTGTAAAAGAGGAGGCGGAGAAAACCGCCCGGGCCCTAAAAGGGCGCGGGATAGAATGCTTAGTGGAACTTTTGGAATGAATTCGGGGTAAAATAACCTGATTATGGAAAAAGAAGACCAGGAGGTCCAGGATCTCCTTTTTAGCGCCCCCGGCCCGGACAGGATGTTTTACAAGATCCGGGACGTGGCCAAGCTTGTAGGGGTAAAGCCCCATGTCCTGCGCTATTGGGAGACGGAGTTCCCCCAGCTGTCGCCGCAGAAAAACAAGAACGGCCAGCGTGTTTACACCAGAAAAGATGTGGAGCTGGCCATTGAAATCCGGCGGCTTCTCCACCATGAGAAGTTTTCGATAGCCGGGGCCCGGCAGGCGTTGAAGAAAAAGCGGGGGCATTCCCCCCCGGCCAGGGAAACCTCCGCAGGGCCATCGGCGGCGCTTATGGCGTTAAAAGAAACGCGGGATGAACTGGCCGGGATACTGGATACCTTAAAAAGCCCCGTTTAGCGGAGGCTTTTTTGAATCGTTAAGAAGTATGTCCACTTATCTATTGGAGATTTATTCATGCGCCCCCATCGTATAAGCGCCATAACTTTGTTCATTTCATGCGCCATAGTGGCGCTGTGGCCGATGAAATCCTTCGGCCAGCACGACCACGGCTCGCACGGGCAGGATTCTCAGATGGAACATGGATCCCACGCCGGTCACAAGCCCCTCAGCGAAGACGAAATGCGCAAGCGGATGATGAAATGGATCCCCGGCGCGGAGGCCAAGGTGGGCCAGAAGGTGGATGGCGCCCTGACCTTCATCGACCAGAACGGCAAGAAAGTGAAACTGAAGGATTACATGGACAAACCGTTCTTTATAACCTTCATTTTCACCGATTGCCCCCATATATGCCCCACCATCGCCGGGAACATGGGCAAAGCCGCCGCCGAGGCTAAAAACAAGTATGGCGACAAGTTCCGCATGCTCACCATAAGCTTCGACACGGAGCGGGACGACGTGAAACGCATAAAAGATTACGCCACCAACTTCACCACCAACCCCAAGTTCTGGACCTTCGGCGTGGCGGAAAAAGAGTCCGTCAACAAACTCACCGAGGCTTTCGGTTTCTCCTTCATGCCCTCCAAAGACGAGATTTGGGCGCACATAACCATGGTCACCGCCGTAAACAAGGGGGGCGTGATAACCAAGCAGATATATGGCACCAAGGTGGATCCCCAGGAGTTCGGCGACACCCTGGCGGCTATGATAAAGAAGTGACCGGACAAGCGGTTCTAACGTTTTCAGCGCGGACGCTCTCATGTCAAACCTGAAGTTATGGGCATTGATGGCGCTGGCTGGGGCCATTATCGGGACAGGGGCCGGGCTTTTCGGCAAAAGTGACGTCCCCGTGGCCGGGCTGGAGTCGCAAACTAGGGCTGAGCAGTTAAAGGAGCTTGAAAAACTCCGGATAGAAGGTATCCGCCTGGCTTCAGACAAGAAGTACGGCGACGCCATAGCGGTGTTCCTGCGGCTAAATTACGTAAATCCACACGACCAGTTCCCGTATCAACAGATGGCGGAAGTATTTAAGGGCGCCGGGGAAAAAGAATTCACCTCCCTTATGCAAACGCAAATAGCTGGCAGGCCCAACGCCAAAGACCTGGACCGGGCGCTGGGGGGCGTTTATCATATCGCCGGACGGGAAGACCTGGCCGAGGCCGCCCTGGAAGAATATCTGACGAAAAATCCTGGGGACGTAAGCGCCTCGTATTTCCTGGGCGCGGTAAAGAACCGGCTTGGCGACAGGAAAGGAGCCATCGGGATATTGAGCGGCGTCATCGAAAAAGAGCCGACCCATTATTACGCCTACGTGGAGTTGCAGGGCGCTTACGAGGCGGAAGGCGACGCCATAATGTCCGCGAAAATGCTTGGCATGGCGCTCAAATACAACCCCGCCAACAATAAGGAGGGGGTGTGTTGCGGCCTCTTGCCAGACCCTTCGGCGGTCAAGAAAAAGGAAGAGGGCAGGAGCCAGTCATAACTCGCCGGTCAAACTCCACGGCAGTGTCTCCACAAACGCTTTTATCCCATCCCGCACGCGGCGGTAATGGGACATGGCATCTTCTTCATTAACGGCGTTTTGCGCCAGCCTGGGCGGGTCGTCGAAACCCCTGTGGATTTTCCTGGCCGCGCCGGGAAATATGGGGCAGTCCCGCGCCCCTTCGTCACATAGGGTTATGACGTAATCGAAAGGTATCCCCATTAACACGTCCACATGTTTGGGCGCTTGGCCGGATATGTCCACCCCCGCCTCGGCCATGGCGCGCACGGCCAATGGGTTCAGCTGGCCCGGACGGGACCCGGCGGAATACGGCTCGATCAATTCCCCTTTCAGGCTTCTGGCGAACCCTTCGGCCATCTGGCTCCGGCAGGAATTGCCCACGCAAAGGAAAAGTGTTTTCAGTTTGCCCATACCAAATAAAGGATACCAGCGAAAAGCGGGGGTGAATCGTTAATGTTTTGTAAAGAATGGGCCGGACGCGGCGCTAGTCCATGTCGAAAATATTGAGGGGTTTTTTATCCGGGTCTTTGGAGGCGGATTTCAGCGACTCGTTGAAAAGGTCTTCGGCGGTTTTTTTCTTCTGCTCCAGGTGGGCCTCCATGTTGTCGAAAATGGAATCCCGCTTTTCCTTATCCTTCTTCACTTTCAGGAAAGCGTCCGAAAGCCGGTCGCCGGTGCTGTTCTCCACCAGCGGTTTGCGGGTTTCCAGCACCTCGCCGGTAACCCTGTCCACTATCAACACCACCCCGCAACCAGGGCAGGATATTTTCAACTCTCTTTCCATGACTCAAAACCTGGGCGTTTATTACGCTTTTGGTTCGTCCTTATCAGGTTTGTCCGCCTCGGGCTCTTTTAGCGCTTTTTCCGTGTCGCTCAGGGATTTTTTAAAATTCTTTATCCCCTTGCCAAGACCGCTTCCGATGTCCGGCAGACGGCTGGCCCCGAACACCACAAGGCAGATGAGCAGAATTACAAGAAGCTCCGGCATGCCTATTCCGAACATGGATGTACCCCGCTTTTAGTCTTCTTACTGGATTTTAAACCAACCGGCCATAACCCGCTATACAAAAGGGCGATGGCGACGGCACGCCCAATGGTCAGGCCATCATTTTCGGCAGGGCTTCGCTCCACCTTTTCATCAACGCCGTGGCGCTGGTTTTCACCAACAGCTGGCCGTTCACCATAATCTCCACATCGTCACGGGTAACTTTCCCCGCCTTGAACGCGTGTACGCCCAGCGACCCTGCAAGCTTCATCACTTCCGCCGCCTTGGAGGGGTTGCAGGATAACACTACACGGGACTGGGTTTCGGAGAACAGGAAAAAGTCCGGCCGCAAAGTGGTGTTGAACGAAACCGCCATGCCGGGCCGGAAGGGTTGCTCTTTCTTGAAACAGGCTTCCGCCAGGGCCACCGCCAGCCCGCCGTCGGACACGTCGTGCATGGAGCTGACTAACCGTTTATCCGCCAGCTGGAACATGAGTTTTTGAAGGGCCGCCTCTTTTTTCAGGTCCACCACCGGCGGGGCGCCTTTTTCCATTCCGTGCGACACGGCCAGGTATTCGCTGGCGCCTATCTCTGCGAAGGTGTCGCCGAGAACGATAATCGTGTCCCCCTCGTTTTTGAAATACTGGCCCACGAGCTTGGAGGCGTCCTCCAGCAAACCCACGGCGCCAACGGACGGGGTGGGATTCACCGCCTGGTCGCCGGTTTGGTTGTAGAACGATACGTTGCCGGAAACCACAGGGGTGTTCAGGGCGAGGCACGCCTCGGACATTCCGCTGATGGCCTGGGTGAACTGCCACATCACCTCTTCGCGCTCGGGACTGCCGAAATTGAGACAGTCCGTAATGGCCAGTGGTTTCGCGCCGGAACAGGCCACGTTGCGCGCCGCTTCGGCCACCGCCTGTTTGCCCCCCTCGAAGGGGTCGAAATAACAGTAGCGGGAGTTGCAGTCCACGCTCATGGCCACGGCCTTGGAGGTCCCCTTCACCCGTATCACCGAGGCGTCGGACCCGGGAAGCTCTATGGTGTCTGTGCGTACCATGTGGTCGTACTGTTTGAATATCCATTCCCGCGAGCAGATGTTTGGCGAGGCCATCATCTCCCCCAGGGCGAAGGTGTAATCTTTCGGCGCGGGAAGGAGGGTTATGTCCAGCGTGTTCCGTTTTGCCAATTCCTCCGGCGGCATGGCCAGCCTGCTGTAAACCGGCGCTTTCTGCGCCAGGGGCGCGGCGGGCATTTCGGCCACCACCACGCCGTTTTCCCGTATTCTCACCATCCCGTCGGCGGTGACCACTCCCACCACCTCGGCGGCAAGGCCCCATTTTTCGAAAATGGCTTTTACTTTATCTTCTGTGCCTTTCCGGCATACGAGGAGCATCCGCTCCTGCGATTCGGAAAGCATTATCTCGTAAGGTGTCATCCCCTCTTCGCGGCGGGGCACCTTGTCCAGGTTCATCTCCACGCCGGTTCCGGCGCGGCCCGCCATCTCGAAAGATGACGATGTAAGCCCGGCGGCGCCCATGTCCTGAATGCCAACCACATAATCGGTCTTGAACAGCTCCAAGCAGGCTTCCAGCAGAAGTTTTTCCGTGAAAGGGTCGCCAACTTGAACGGTTGGTCTGCGCTCCTCGTTCCCCTCGCCAAACTCTGCGGAGGCCATGGTGGCGCCATGGATGCCGTCCCGCCCGGTTTTGGAGCCCACGTACATGACAGGGTTCCCCGCCCCGGCGGCGGCGCCAAGGAAAATTTTGTCTTTCCTTACTATGCCCAGGTTGAAAGCGTTCACAAGGCAGTTGCCGTTGTAACTTTCGTGAAAATAAAGCTCCCCGCCGATGGTGGGAACGCCCATGCAGTTGCCATATCCGGCAATGCCAGCCACCACGCCGTCCACAAGATATTTTGTTTTTGGATGGTTGATGTCCCCGAACCGGAGCGAATCCAGCAACGCCACGGGCCGGGCGCCCATGGTGAACACGTCCCGCAAAATGCCACCGACCCCCGTGGCCGCGCCCTGGTATGGCTCGATATACGATGGGTGGTTGTGCGATTCCATTTTGAACACCACAGCTAGCCCGTCGCCAATGTCCACAACACCGGCGTTCTCCCCCGGCCCCTGGATAACCTGCGGCCCCTTGGTAGGGAATTTGCCAAGATGGGCCCTGGAGCTTTTATAGGAGCAATGTTCGCTCCACATCACTGAAAATATGCCCAGTTCCACCATGTTTGGCTGGCGGCCCAGGATTTCCAGCGCAAGGTCGAATTCGTCGTAAGTCAGCCCGTGAAGGGTAATTTGTTGCGTGTCAATCATCCGGTAATTATAAACCAACGGGGGAGTTTGGCAACGTGTTCGGGCGGGAGGGCCGGGGAAGTGGCCGATCTTCGCCCTGCCCCTTCGAATGGGAGGGGTTTGGGGAGAGTGGCACACTTAATTGTCATGCCGAGCCATGACATTCCTGCTGTCCTAGGAGGAAAACATCTAGCGGAGCGCCATTTGTCATCCCGGCCAAGCGATAGCGCGAGCCGGGATCAGGGCCTCGAGGGGAATGGACGAAGCCCCGATGCCGGGTCAAGCCCGGCATGACAACTTCCCGCCATCCGACGTGTTATTCCTCGGAATCCTTCCCTGCCCTTGTCATGGTGAGCCCGTCATGGCGAGCCTGTAGAGCCACGAACCATGACGGATAATGCGCCCCTCGGCAAGCCCGTGGTGACACGCCGCTTCCCCGTGACCGCCATATGAGCGCTTCCCCGTGGTCGCTGACCACGGATTTTTATCAACGCGCGGGAAACCGGGGTCGGGCGACCCCGGAGAGGCAAGAGGCCATTTCAACTGCCTGGCTAGCTCCACCCGTGTAATGCCCATCGCGGATCACCCTCCTTGGCAACCATGGCAAATAAAGATAGAATTAATCCTCTACCTTCAAAGTTGTAGCGCGTGGAATGAATAAAATATCCGACCCGGCCCTTTCGCCGGTTTTAGACAAAGTAATGGCTGGGGAAAGGCTGTCGTATGAGGACGGGCTGGCCATAGACCTCTCGGCGGACCTTTTAGGCGTGGGCTACATGGCCAACATCGCCCGCGAAAGGCTAAACGGGAACAGCGCCTATTACATAAACAACCGCCACATAAACCACACAAACATCTGCGTGAACTCCTGCCGGTTCTGCGCTTTCCAGCGCAAAGAGGGGCAGGAGGGAGCCTACGCCATGGCGCTGGATGAAGTTCTGCGCTCGGCCCACATGTATGATGGGCAGAAATTCTCGGAGTTCCACATTGTCGGCGGCCTGCATCCCACGTTCCCTTACGAGTATTATCTGGATATGATCAGCCGCCTGCATGAGGATTTCCCGGAGACCCATTTGCAGGCTTTCACCGCCGTGGAGATAGCCTATTTCGCCAAAATCTCCGGCAAATCCGTTGAAACCGTCCTGCTGGAGCTAAAAGAGGCGGGGCTGGGCTCCTTGCCCGGCGGCGGGGCGGAGATATTCAACGACAGGGTGCGCAAAAAAATATGCCCCGAGAAAATACCGGCGGACGAATGGCTTGCTGTCCACAAAACCGCCCATCGCGCCGGGCTCCGCTCCAACGCCACCATGCTTTACGGCCACATAGAAAAACCGGAAGACCGGGTGGACCACCTTGTCCGCCTGCGGGAGGCGCAGGACGAAACGGGAGGGTTTTTAACTTTTATCCCCCTGGCTTTCCACCCGAAAAACACAAAGTATGACGACATGCCCAAAACATCCGGAGCCATGGATTTAAAAATGATAGCGTTGGGACGGCTTATGCTGGACAATTTCCCGCACATAAAAGCCTTCTGGATAATGATAGGCGAAAAGATTGCCCAGGTTTCCCTCTCTTTCGGCGCCGACGACATGGACGGCACGGTGGTGGAGGAAAAAATCACCCACTCCGCCGGGGCGGAGACGGCTCAACAGCTGGCCAAGGAAAAGCTGGAATCACTCATCCGCGAGGCGGGCCGGGTTCCCATGGAGCGGGACACAGTTTATAACCTGGTGGCCGTATGACCAGTACTCCCGCGCGGCCCAAGGTTGGGTTCCACGATTTTCTGAATTCACGCCCAATACTGCACCCGTTCCGGCACGGCCTTGTGGATATGCCTTTCGAGCTGGTGATAGACACCCCGGCCAACCTGGCGGAGCGGTTCCACGGCGGCGAGCTGGACATGGCGCTGATTCCCTCGGTGGAATACGGCCTCTCGCCGGACGCGGTGATCGTCCCGGTGGTGTGCATCGCATCGCTGGGGCGGGTGGAGACCGTGTTGCTGTTCTCCGAGATGGGGATCGAGGATATTGAGTCGGTAAGCGTGGATCCCAAGTCCCGCTCGTCGGTGGCCATGCTGAAAATACTGTTCAAGGAAAAATTCGGGCGGGACATCACAATAGTGAAAGGCGGCGAGAACCCGGCGCACATGCTCCGGGCGGCGGACGCGGGGCTTGTGATCGGGGACGCGGCTTTCGGCGTGGATCGCGAAAAATATGTGGTTCACGACATGGGGGAGCTTTGGTATCAGTATAGCGGGCGGCCTTTCGTCCATGCGGCCCTTTGCGCCCGCCGCGGCGCCAAATGGCCCTCCGCCATAAAGGCTATCGAAACGGCGAAGGAAGAGGGCAAAAACCACCGGGAGCTTATCGCCCGGCAAGAGGCCAAGGGGCTGGTGAGCGCCGAGACATACCTGCATTACCTTACCGAGCGGATATATTACGACCTGGGCAAGGAGGAAAAAAGCGGGCTGGAGTTTTTCCTGTCCGCCGCGAAGGCCCAAGGTCTTGTAAAAAGGGACACGCTGGAGTTCTATAACGAGTAGGACACCTTTGCCGATGAACAAATACCCGGTGTTCCGCAAGGTGGAGGCGGCGCCCATAGAGCATGAGGGGCAACAGCTCATCCACATCCACGACCCATTCGGATTTTCCAACCCCCTGGCCGTTTCGCCGGGGGCGTTCTTCCTTATGACGCTGATGGACGGTAATAACGGCCTGACGGAGATACGCGAAGCGTTTCATAAAGCCACCGGCCAGTTGGCGGCCAAAGACGAGATACAGGAAATCATAACCGCCCTGGACGAGGCGTTTTACCTGGACAATGGCAGGTTCCGGGCCCACCGGGCGGCGGTTATCCGCAAGTTTGCGGAAAGCCCCACGCGCAAACCGGCGCTGGCGGGGAAAAGCTACCCGGCGGACCGCGAGGGGCTCTTGAAGCTGATAGACGGCCTGCTAGCCAAAGCCAGCCCTGGAGCCGGCGGAGTGAAGGCCATAATCGTGCCTCACATTGATTTCCGCGTCGGTGGGGACATGATGGCCGCCGGCTGGAGCCATGCCCGGAACAGCGGGGCGGATCTATTTATCATCCTTGGCATTGGCCATTCGCTGACGGAAGATTTCGTATCCTGCCTGGCAAAGGATTTTGAGACCCCGGCAGGGCCCATGCGGGTGGACAAAGGCTTTCTGGAAAACCTTCGGCGAAACTTCGGGGAGGACATTTATTCGCAACCCGAAGCCCACATGAACGAACATTCTATAGAGTTCCAGTCCCTCTTCTTCGCCCGGCTTTTTGGGGATAACCCGGAAGCGGCCGCCGCGCCCATTCTGCTTTCATTCCCGGAAAACGTTTGGGATTACGGGCATGAAAAATTCAACGGCGACCGGGTGGACCGGTTCATTAATGCCCTGAAAAAAACCGTGGAGGAAAGCGGCCGTCAGGCTTTATATGTGGCCAGCGTGGACTTCTCGCATGTTGGGCGCAGGTTTGGCGACATGGGGAAACTGGACGACGCCCAACTGGCCCGCATAGGGGTGGACGACAGGGAGATAATGGCGCTTTTTAACGATGGTGACCGCGCCGGGTTCCTGGAAAAGCTGAGGGGGGTCAACGGCAATAACAGGGTGTGCGGTTTCCCGGCCCTTTACACCCTTTTAGCCGCCCTGGAAAATACCAGGGGGGAAACGCTGGAGTACCGGCAGAACATGGAGGGAGATCGCGAAACCTTGGTATCTTTCGCCTCCATGGTCGCCCGGGGATAAAGCCATGCTGATTTGTGCTATCCTATGGCCTTTAACCGGTTGGAGTAACCATGTCCCAGGAAGCTATTAAAGGGATATTCTACGAAAGAAAAAAAATGGAGGCAGGCACCATGGCCACCCGCCGGGTGCACGATACGCCTCACGACCTGCACTATTTCGCCAAGAGCAACCAGAAGGGGCAGGTGGAACTTTTCTACCTGAAACCCGACGGCGCCCCGACTTCCATAGTGGTGGACACTGTCGAACGGGTGGATTTCGACGCCCGGTTTAAAGACTGCTCCACCCATGAATGCGATTTCAAGCCCAAGTCCGCGGAGGACAAGAAAAAAGAGGCCGCCGACAAGAAGGTGAACGAGGCCCAGCGGCACATGGAGAAAAAAGAATTCCACGCCGCCGCCTTCGAATATGGCCAGGCAATAAAAGTTGACCAGAACAACCTTCACGCCCACCTGGGCAAGGGCAAAGCCCACCTGGAACTGGGCGAGGTGGACAAGGCCAAAGAGGCGTTTGAGAACCTATCCAAGATAGACACCCTGTACGACAAGGAAAACAAACATCTCTTCAACGAATACGGCATAGAGCTTCGCCGGGGAAAGATGTACGACCTGGCCCTGGACAATTACAGGAAAGCGCTGGATATAGACCCGGAAGACGAGGCGCTGTATTTCAACATGGCCCGGGCGTTCCAGGAAAGCGGGAAAACCAACGAGGCCGTGAAGTTTCTGGAAAAGGCGTTGGAACTGCATCCGTCTTTCAATGAAGCCAAGATGCTCCATGCGGCCTTGACGAAGAACGGGCTGAAATAAGCCGCCGTCTTAAAAGCGGCGGGCGGTTATTTCTTCAGCACCTTCTTGAGTTTTTCTTCCAGGACCGCGGCGGTGAAAGGTTTCACCACGTAATCGTTCACGCCAGCCTAGGCGGCGGCGATGATGTTGTCTTTCAAAGCTTCGGCGGTAACCATTATCACGGGCACGTTCTTGGTGTTCGGGTCAGCCCTTAGCGCTTTGAGGAATTCCAGCCCGCTCATTATCGGCATGTTCCAGTCCAGCAATATCACATCGTAATGGTTCTGCTGGACCTTGGGGAGGGCTGTGGAGCCGTCGTCGGCCTCGTCCACATTCTTAACGTTCAGCTGGCCAAGAATGTTTTTTTCTATCTTCCGCATGGTGGCGAAATCGTCAACCACCAGCACTTTTATATTAGGGTCTATATCACTCATGGTCACCTTACAGAGGGATTATCTATCTAGATTGCATCTATAATAGATTCATTCTTGGAACAGTCAAGTAAATAAAACCCTTACTTTGCGTCAATGTTTTACAGTTGTTTAAGCCTATCTTCCCAATGGTACAATGGCGGGCGTCCTGGCCTGGATTTTTTGCGGACGGGAACGGTTTAACCAGTTAATTTCGAGGAGGAACCAATGAGGTTTTTGGGCTCTTTTATTACTATCGCGGCCTTTTCTTTGGCCACCACAGGGTCCGCCTGGGCCGACGCCGGCGCCGGGAAAGCCATATTCGAAGGGGCTGGTAAATGCGGGCCATGCCACAATATCACCGACAAGAAAAAAGTTGGCCCCGGACTGGCGGGTGTTTCCAAACGAACCACCGACGAGTGGATGTCCAAATGGCTCAAGGACACCCAAGGAACCTGGGACGCCAATGACGCCTACACGGCCAAGCTGAAGTCCGAGATGAAAAAAGAGGGCAAGCCGAAACCGGCCCACCAATCCAAAGCCCTGTCCGACCAGGAAATAAAAGACCTGGTGGATTATTTGAAAACGCTGTAAGCCAAAGCTTCCGGAAGGCGCCGTCCGGCAAAAGGACAGGCGCTTTTTTATTTGGTTTGTTGAGCAGGATGGTGCCGGAGGTCGGAATCGAACCGACACATGGGGTTACCCATACGGGATTTTGAGTCCCGCGCGTCTACCAGTTTCACCACTCCGGCTAGAGACGAACATTGATTATAAACCCTTTCGGATTGCCCGCGCTGAAAAAAAGGAATAAACTTGAATTTACGCCCCAGGTTGGTGTTAACAGCCGGCCAGGGCATGGGTCTTTACGGTGATAACAGCCCTCGTCATTTCCCAAACCGGCGTCATGCCGTGGGCGTTTTGAGGGTTTTTGATAACTGGAGATGGTCGAAGCGATGATTATCGTGATGCAGGAAAACGCCACGGAACAGGATGTGGCGGATGTTTTCGAACGGGTAAAAAGATTCGGGTACACCCCCAAAGCCATTGAAGGCTCTTTGCGCAAAGTTATCGCCGCGCTGGGCGACGGGCGGGACAAGGCGCAGTTGCAGGCGCTGGAGTCGCTCCACCATGTGGAGAGCGTTCTTCCGATACTAAAGCCGTACAAGCTTTGCTCGCGGGAGGCCAAGCGCGAGAACACCGTGGTGGACGTTAAAGGTATAAAAATAGGCGGCGACAAGCTTGTGGTTATGGCCGGGCCGTGTTCCGTGGAAAGCAAGGAACAGCTCACCGAAACCGGCATGGCGGTGAAAGCGGCCGGAGCCGCCATATTGCGCGGCGGGGCCTTCAAACCCCGCACATCCCCGTACAGCTTCCAGGGGATGGCCGAAGAGGGGCTTAAAATACTGCAAGAAGTTTCGGAAGCCACGGGTATGCCGATCGTCACGGAAGTTATGAACACCCGGGAGGCGGAGCTTGTTTACAAGTATTCCGACATCATCCAGATAGGCGCCCGCAACATGCAAAACTTCTCACTGCTAAAAGAGCTGGGCAAGATGGACAAGCCGATGTTGCTGAAACGGGGTTTGGCCAACACCATAGAAGAATGGCTCATGTCGGCGGAGTACATCCTGTCGGAAGGCAACACCCAGGTTATCCTTTGCGAGCGTGGCATACGCACGTTCGAAACCGCCACCCGGAACACGCTGGACCTTTCGGCGGTGCCGGTGGCCAAGGAAAAAACCCACCTGCCCATCATTGTGGACCCGAGCCACGGCGTGGGGCATTGGCAATACGTGGCCTCCATGTCCAAGGCGGCCATCGCCGCGGGTGCCGACGGCCTGATGATAGAGGTGCACTGGAAACCGGAAGAGGCGTTCTCCGACGGGCCCCAGTCCCTAAAGCCCCACAAGTTCGCCACGTTGATGGAAGAGCTGAAAAAGGTTGCGGCCGCCGTTGGCAAGTCTTTCTAAGAGGCGCTGGCGATAGCCCATCCCGTCACGGGGCCGTTTGGCTAAATGGACAAATATTTTGGGCCGGGCGGGGCGTTATGCTCCATCCTCCCCGGTTACGAGCACAGGCCCGGCCAGGGCCAGATGGCCGAAGCGGTAAGCCGCGCCCTGTCCGGCGGGGGTTCCCTGCTGGTGGAGGCTGGCACAGGCACCGGCAAAACCCTGGCCTACCTCATTCCCGCCGCCCTATCAGGCCGCAAGGTGGCCATTTCCACCGGCACGCTAAACCTGCAGGAGCAGTTAATAGGCAAGGACGCGCCTGTTTTGGAAAAACTCTTCCCCGGCAAGGTGAAAACCGCCTGCATGAAGGGGCGGGGCAACTACCTGTGCAAACGCCGTTTCAAAAACTTTTCCCAGCAACCGTTGTTCAGGGACACCGCCGAAGGAAAAACCTTCGGGCTCATACAGGATTGGGCCGAGCGGACGGAGTATGGCGACCGGGCCGAGATACAAGGTATGCCGGACGATTACTCCGCATGGCAGGAGATGAACAGCAAATCGGAACTATGCCTTGGTTCCGCCTGCCCCACCTACGATTCCTGCTTCGTCACCAGGATGCGGCAGGAGGCCGCCATCGCCGACATCGTAATAGTAAACCACCACCTGTTCTTCGCGGACATGGCCGTGCGCGAAAACTCTTTCGGCGAGGTGGTGCCCAGGTGTGACGCGGTTATATTCGACGAAGCTCACATGGTGGAAGAGGTGGCCTCCAACTATTTCGGCGCGGGCGTGTCCAATTACCGGGTTACCGAGGCCGCCCGGGACACCGAACGGGAGTTGAGGGCGGAAAAACTGCTAGACGCCGACGTCCAATCGGCCCTGCATAACCTGACACGCCGGTCGCAAACTTTTTTCGACTCCATAAAAAATCCGGACAGCTCCCGGCGGCGTTTAAAACAGCGGGACGCGGCCCATGCCGCAAAACAGGCGGAGGAATTTCTAAACACTCTGCGGCTCATCCGGGATTACCTGTCCACCCTGTCAAAGGCCACAGACCCCATTAGGGCCTGCGCCACCAGGTTTTCGGACATCGCCGACACTTTGGCCGAGCTTGTGAAAATGGAAAAGGAAGATTACGTTTACTGGGTGGAAACCCGGGGCAGGGGCGTTTTCCTCCAGTCGTCTCCAATAGACGTATCCACCTGCCTGAAAACCAAAATGGCGCCCAGGTTTGAATCAACGGTGTTCACCTCCGCCACCCTCTCCACCAACGGGGATTTTTCTTTCATCAAGGCCCGTCTGGGGCTGGGCGTGGCCGAGGAGCTTACGGCCCCCTCCCCTTTCGATTACGCCTCGCAAACGGTGTTCTACCTGGCGGAGGACATGCCGGATCCCGCATCGGACACTTTTCCCGATAAGGCGGCCGAACGTATAGAAACGTTGTTAAAACTTACCCGGGGCCGGGCTTTCGTGCTGTTTACAAGTTACAGGAACATGGACAAGGCGTGGGAGGCGCTCCAAGGCAAACTGCCGTTTACCCTGTTTAAACAGGGGGAAGCGCCCCGGTCGGCCATACTTGCGATGTTCAAAGAAGACACCCATTCGGTGCTGTTCGCCACCACTTCGTTCTGGCAGGGGGTGGACGTGCCGGGCGAGGCGCTCTCGGCGGTGATAATAGACAAACTCCCTTTCGCCGCGCCGGACGACCCGGTGGTGGAGGCACGAATAGAGCTTATCTCCAAACGGGGCGGTTCGCCTTTCATGGAGTACCAGGTTCCGTCTGCGGCGTTACTGCTGAAACAGGGGCTGGGCCGCTTGATAAGGGCCAAAAGCGACAAAGGCCTGCTGGCGGTGCTGGATAAACGGCTTTCCACCAAAAGTTACGGCAAGGTTTTCATGAACAGCCTTCCGGCGTTCAACCCCCGCCGGAAACTGGACGACGTGACACCCCTGTTAAAGGACATGCTGGGCGGCGATTAGGGCGCCAATCCCTCCCTTCGGATATAATTTAAACATGAGCGAAAATATTTCTGGTTCCATGTCTGAAGATACGGCCATAGCCGAACCGGCCCGGCAAAAACTTGTGGAGCTGAAAAAGCGGCTGGCTTCGCTAGGCTCGGCGCTGATAGCGTTTTCCGGCGGTGTGGACAGCTCTTTTCTTTTAAAGGTGGCTTTCGATACCCTTGGCATTGAAAAAACCATGGCGGTCACCGCGCGGTCATCCACCTATCCGAAACGGGAGCTGGACGAGGCGGTGAGCATCGCCAAGCTTATCGGTGCGCGGCATGTGGTGATAGAGTCTGAGGAGCTGGAGATAGAGGGATTCGCCCAGAATCCCGTCAACCGCTGTTACTTCTGCAAGGGGGAGCTTTTTGGAAAGCTTTCGGCCATGGCGCGGGATCAGGGTTTGGCTATGGTTTTGGATGGAGCCAACGCAGACGACTTAAAAGACCACCGCCCAGGCGCCCAGGCGGCCCGGGAGAGCGGCGTGCTCAGCCTGCTCCAGGAAACCGGGTTTACGAAACAGGATATCCGCATACTCTCCAGAAACATGGGCCTGCCCACGTGGAACAAACCATCATTCGCCTGCCTGGCCTCCCGGTTCCCTTACGGGACCACCATAACTTTTGAAAAACTGGGGATGGTTGAGCGGGCCGAGGATTTTTTGCGGGGCCTGGGATTCACCCAATTGCGTGTGCGCGCCCACGGTGACGTGGCCAGGCTGGAGCTTGCCCCCCAGGAGGCGAGCCTGGCGTTACAGCCGCAGACCGCTGAAACCATCTACGCCGAGTTCCGGAAGATAGGGTTTAAATACGTGGCGGTGGATATCAAGGGGTACAGGACCGGAAGCATGAACGAGACAGTAAGGCCGTGACAGGCAAGGCACAGGGCCCCATTATTTGCAGGCGGGCCCCGCTTGAATTATATAAATATGCTTATATATTCCCTGAAAGCAAAGAGCCGGTTTTTTTTGAACCCGGTTATTTCCACCAAGACGCCTCTTTCGCAAAAAACACGGATAATCTGATGAGCGGTTGGCGCGGAAACGCCAAGCTTTCTCCCAACATCCGCGGCGTTGATGACTGGCTGATAATATAATAATTCAAGCAAACTGGCGGCAAGCTTGGCCCTCTTTCCGAGGGTCAGAATTTCCGACTCCACCCGCCGCCTGAGATCGATGATTTTTTCTAACGAGGATTTTCCCTTTTTCGCTGTCTCGGCCACTCCTGCAAGAAAGAATCTGACCCACTGCTCAATGTCGTTGGAAGCCCTGACAACAGTGAGCGAATCATAATAGGCGCCCCGGTTGCGGTCGAAAAAGTCTGATATGTACAGCGTAGGCTTGGAAAGGATCTTTTTGTCCATCAAATACATGGTTATTAATAATCTGCCGATGCGGCCATTGCCGTCCAGAAACGGATGTATGGTTTCAAATTGGTAGTGGCTGATGGCGTTCTTGATAAGGTGCGGGATGCCAAGATTGCCGTTATGCCAGAATTTTTCCAAGTCACCCAAAAGGCCGGGCACTTCGGAATGTTGGGGCGGGATAAAAAACGCATCCTTAAGGGTGGCTCCGCCAATCCAGTTCTGACTGGCCCTGATTTCCCCAGGAAGTTTATGCCCACCCCTGACGTTATCCAAGAGAATGTTGTGAGCGCTCTTTAGCACCCTCATTGAGAGCGGTAAATCCTGGAGTTGCCCTATGGCATAATTCATCGCCTTGGTATAGTTATGAACCTCACGCCAGTCATCTTTTCTTTCCGGATTTACATCCATTTCCGGCAGAAAGGCCTCTTCTATTCCTGTCCTCGTTCCTTCAATCCTGCTGGAAGCGGTAGCTTCCTTCATCACATGCATACGAATGAAGAAATCCACGTCCGGCACAAGTTGCGAGTAGGCGTTCAGTTCACCAATTAGCCTCATCGCCTCTTCTAGTAGTACATTTATCTCCGGATCGAACCAGGCAAATGGTTTATTTATGAAGTTTGGTGAAAAGCTTTTATATTCATACTGCTGTCTGAATACGCCAGCTTTAAATTTTTCCATGCTAGTCTCTTTAATTAAAGAAAAACATAATTAAAGATAATGGCATATCTTTAATTATGTCAAGCCATAGTTAAAGAAAATGGCCTTTCTTTAACTATTGAAATCTATAATTAAACTTGAGAAAGGTTTGGGTTGGTAGTGTCTCAGTTTGAAAGTACAGGGGAGATTCTTCACTTACGCTCAGAATGGCAATATAAAAGCCCTTGATAACATTGTCATCCTGAGCGAAGCGCAAGCGAAGTGAAGGATCCGTCCATTATTTGAGATCCAAACTGAGACACCACCTTTGGGTTTGTGGCCTTGATGCATCGTTTATTAAGAAGTAGCGTAAACAAGAGGGGCTGGAAGAAAGGGGCGATGTTTACAGCTTCGAATATTCCTCCCTTAGCTGTTTCGCCTCCTTGAACTCCCCGTCCAGCGCCAGCGCCTTGTCTAGCGCCTTTATGGCCTTGTCTTTCTGGCCCGACTCGAACAGGGCGCGGGCCAGGTTGTAATAAAGCCCCTCGTCGTCCGGCGCAACGTTTAAGGCTTTAACGTAGATGTTAATGGCTTCCATGAATTTCCCCTGCTTGCGAAGGGCAATGGCCATGCGGTTGTAGAGGGGGATGTTCTCCGGATTTATCGCCAGCGCCGCGCCGAAAGCCGACTCCGCCTTCTCATAAAGCCCTTTATCCAGGTAGGCGTTGCCTATCTCCGTACGGTGCTCGACATTCTGGGGCTCCATTGTCACGGCGGTGGCGAACGAGGTGTCCGCTTTCTCCACCATGTCCGCGCCCAGGTAGCTCTTGCCCAGTTCCAGGTGGGTTTGGGCTTTGGCGCTCTCCTTTCGCGCCGCCCGCTCCAGCGCCTGGATGGAGGCGTTGTAATCCTTTTTCTTTTGCAGGGCCACGCCCAACATGTGATCCACATCACGGTGGTGACGGTCCCGCTCTATCACGTTCTGAAAGGCGGCGATGGCCAGGTCGTACATATTCATTTCCAGGTAGCAACGCCCCTGCATGAAAAAATGCTCCGCGTCCGGATAGGCGTCCGACGCGGCGCGGAACATCTTGAGCGCCTCCTCGAAACTGCCCGAGGCGAAGAGCGACAACCCTTCACCGTGCGCCTTTGCCCCCTCGGCTTTCACATCGGCCGCCTCCATGCCGAAGGCTGTGTAAATCATGTCCCTAAGCTGGACCGATTCGAACGGGCGCGACAGGATATGCTCCACCCCCTGGGTTTTTATTTCGTCCAGCTCCCGGCGGTTTACCTTGGGGGTGACCATGATGAATTTTATTTGCGACAAGGCTTTGTCCGCCCGCATGGATTTGAACACTTGCATCCCGGAATACTGGGGGAGTATGAAACTTACTATTACAAGCTCCGGCGGGTTTTTCTTGATTTCCGTGAGCACCTGGAGGCCGGTGGTCATCTCCGACACGTTGCCGAACCCCGCTTCCCTCAAGGCCTCGCGCATGTTGCGGATCTCGGTGGGGTTGTCCACCAGAAGGATTTTTATGGAAGTAATCTCACCGGCCATGGACGATCACCTCTCCATACTGGCCGGCGAAAGGTGGATAATAAACCGCGTGGTTTTTTCCATGGGATTAATTTACCACGACTTAGCTTATTTTCAGCCACCCGGGCGGTAAAAAATAACAAGAATGGAAATAAAAAAGCGGGAGGCCCAGCGAGCCGCCCGCCATTATAAAACCCGATACGCCTTACTCGAGCATCCCGTTGAGGCGCATGTACTCGAAGATCAGGTCCGCCATGGTGTCCGGATTGTTTCTGGCGTTGTTGAATATGACATGGTATAGCGACTGGTCCCCGGCGCCCAGGCCCGTGAAATCGGCGATGAACTTGTCGCGCGCGTCTTGTCTGGAGCGCAGGAGGTTTTCCGCCTCGCCCCGGCTCACCTTGAAAAGCTCCTCCGTGCGTTGGAGCCGCCAGTTGAACGAGGCCACTATCCTTATGTGGATACCGTGGAACTTTTTGGGATCCAGGTTCTGGGTGAGTATTTGCGACCCGGCCCCGAGAATAATGCAGTTGCCTTTGTCCACAAGGTTTAAAATCATGTTCCTCATCCGCTGGAACACCACGGAAGAGTGGGATTGCAGATATTTCGGCACCAGCGCGTCCACAAACCAGTCCTTGAACGACCAGCGTTTCTCGGAGATCTCGTGGACGTCTTTAGCTTCCATGGTCTCGGTGGCGCAGGCTTCTTCGATCATTCTGCGGGTGAAAAGCGTCCATTGGGCGCCGCCTTTGGCGTTGATCTTTTCCACCAGTTTTTCGGCCAGCTCGAACCCCTCACAACCGAACTCCCGCGAGATCGTTATAAAGAAGGTGGCTTTCTTTTTATCCCTTTCAATGGCCTTTTCGCGTTTGGCCACCCAATCGCGGTAGAAACTAAGCTCCAGTATGGCTTCTTTCTCGTGAGGATCGCGCATATAAAAACCCCTATGAACTATAAGCTTTTCAAGTCACGCAAGCGGCGCAAAGCGGGGCGCAAAACCCTTAAGCCCAACGCTCTGATATTGTAAGGCCGATCCCGCCAAAATCAAACGGTTTTGCCGGGCCGGATCAAGTTAAACCCTCTTACCAGCGGAGAAGCGAGGCGCCCCAGGTAAGGCCGCCGCCGAAAGCAACCAGCAGAACCAGGTCCCCCTCGCGGAGCCTGCCTTCCTTTTGCGCCTCGTACATGGCCAGGGGCACCGTGACCGCCGAGGTGTTCCCGTACTTCTGGACGTTCACGAACAATTTCTCTTCCGGCATCCCCAGCGCCTTGGCGACGGCGTTTATGATGCGCACATTGGCCTGGTGGGGTATCACTATGGAAACGTCTTCGGCGGTAAGCCCGTTGTCCGCCAAAATGCTCCTGCAAACGTCGGCCATGAGGGTTACGGCTATCTTGAAAAGGTTGTTCCCTTTCATTTTCACAAACTGGGTGGCGCCGTCCTTGTACAACGCATGGGCCGGATTGGCCGAGCCCACTCCGGCGTAAAGAAGGTCGCCATAGGAGCCGTCGGCGAATATGCGGGAATCCATCACGCCCGAGGGGCCGTTGCCAGCGGTTATCACCGCCGCGGCGGCGCCATCGCCGAACAGCACGCAGGTGCTTCTGTCTTTCCAGTCCACTATATGGGAGAAAATCTCGCTGGAGACGAGGAGTATGTTTTTCGCGGCGCCGCTTTTTATGAACTTGTCGGCGACTGTAAGCCCGTAAACAAACCCCGAGCAGGCCGCCAGAAGGTCGAACGCGGCGCAACCCCTGGCGCCTATGCCGTTCTGTATGAAACAGGCGGTGGAGGGGAACATCATGTCCGGAGTGGAGGTGGCGCAGATTATCATGTCCAGCTGGGCCGGGGCCACCCCGGCTCGCTCCAGCGCCTCCAGGGCGGCGGGGATCGCAAGCTGGGAGGCGGAAACGCCATTGTCGGCTATGCGGCGCTCTTTTATCCCGGTGCGGGTGATTATCCACTCATCGGTGGTGTCCACCATCTTCTCAAGGTCGGCGTTGGAAAGTATTCGCTCCGGCACGTTCATTCCCAGGCCGGCCACCCTGGCCATAATCCCCTGTCCGCTCACGGGTTCTCCTGGGATTCGTGCCCGCCGGTTTTGGATATGCCCATCTTCCGCCTGACCTGCTCCCATATGCCCGGTTTTTCTTCCGGCTCGCCGGCCTTAAGCTTGCGCGGATCCAGGATGTGGGTGTTCTGCATGAGGCTCTCGCGGATGTGTCCGTTCACGTCGCCAGACACAAACCGTTTGGCCGCCATTATGGCGCTTCTTATGGCCCTGGGGCATGAAGAGCCGTGGGATATGAACACCGCCCCGTTTATGCCCAACAGGGGAGCGCCCCCAATCTCGGCGTGGTCTATCCGCTTTTTCATTTTTTCAAGATAGGGTTTCAGCAGAAGGTACGAAAGCTTGGAGCGCCAGTTCAAAGCGAAAGTCTGCTTTAGGAAGACAGTTATCATCTCCGCAACCGATTCGGATATCTTCAGCGCGATGTTCCCGGTGAACCCGTCGCACACCACCACGTCGGCCACGCCCCGGTAAAGGAGCTTCGCCTCGGTGTTCCCCACGAAATTGAGGGTGGAGCGCTGGAGCATGTCGAACGCCTCGCGGGTGGTATCGTTCCCCTTCACGTCTTCTTCGCCGATGGATAGCAGGCCCACTTTCGGGCGGCTGTCCCCCAGCGCGTACTGGGCGTATATGGAGCCCATGATGCCGAACTGGTATAGATGCATGGCTTTGCAAGCCACGTTGGCCCCGGCGTCCAGAAGCACCGTGTGCCCGGTTTGGGTGGGGAGCTGTATGGCTATGGCCGCCCGGTCTATACCCTCCACGGTTCCCAGCAAAACCGCCGCCACCGCCATCACCCCGCCTGTGTTCCCGGCGGACACGAAAGCGTCGGCCTGGCCCTCGCGCACCATGCGTATGCCCACATGGATAGACGAGTTTCTTTTTTTCCGCAGGGCCACGGCCGGGGCGTCGTCCATAAGAATGACTTCATCGGCGTGGCGGATGGACACCGCCGGATGGGAGAACGAGCGCTTGTACATCTCGGCGCGGATCACATTCTCATCCCCCACCAGGATTATCTTTACGTCGTCTATGGATTCAACGGCCTGGATTACGCCGTCTATGTTTACGCCGGGGGCGTAGTCCCCCCCCATTGCGTCTATGGCTATGCGAACGGAGCCATGTCCATCGGCGGAACCGCCTTTGCGAAAACTATCCTGCTCTGCCACCTTAATTCCCGGAAGCCCTCATGACAAGACCGTAAGGGCCATAAAGCCCAAAGCCCTATGCCTCTTCAGCTTCCAGCACCTGCGCTTCGGCGTAGTGGCCGCAAACCTGGCATACCCTGTGGGGCTGTCTGGCGGCGCCGCAATTGGGGCAGGCGGAAAAAGAAGGAGCGTTGATCCTGTCGTGGGACCTGCGCTGACCCCGCTTACCGCGGGTGGTTTTTTTCTTCGGAACCGGCATGGCTTTAAAATCCTCCTAAAACAAAAATAAACGCGTCAGTCGTTTTTATTAAACAGTTTCTTCAGGGCGGCGAACCTGTTGTCCGCCTCCCGGGCCTCGCAACCGCACGGGGCCTCGTTCAAGTCCGCCCCGCATGTGGGGCACAGCCCCTTGCAATCCTCCGCGCAAAGCGGTTTCATCGGCGCCGAAAGCGCCAGCTGGTCCCGCACCGGCGGATAAAGGTCTATATCGTCCCCGGCGTACAGCTGGACGTCCAGGTCTTCGCCGCTAAGCTCCACCTCTTCCAGCCCGGCTTCCGCCGCCAGGTCCGCCTTTGGCATGAACACGGCCGTCACCGCTTCCTTTAAATGGAGCGGGAACTCTTTGAGACACCTGGAGCATTCCAGCCCCAGATCGCCTTCAACCTCGCCGGAGAAATACACCGTTTTACCGTCGCGGTAAACCCGCCCGGCCAGAGACACAGCGCCTTTCACCGGCAGGGGGTGCGTATCCACGGAAAAGTCTTCCGTGGTCAGCGTCCACTGTTCATCCAACCCCTCCTCGGGCACATCGGCCACTTTGAGGATGAGCGGGGAAATCCTGCCTTCTTCCATACAAATATATTATGGCTAAACCACCACAGGCCCGCGCGGAAATTGCGCTTTTGAAGCGTTGTCTCAGTTTGAATCCCAAACAATAGACAGATCCTTCACTTCGCTTGCGCTTCGCTCAGGATGACAATGTTATCAACGGCTTTTATATTGTCATTCTGAGCGTAAGTGAAGAATCTCCCCTGTACTTTCAAACTGAGACACCACCGGACGCAAGATAGGGGCAACCCTTGGGCGCGCCCAAGGACAATCTTTGTAAATACAACCGGTTAAGAGCCGCTGGGGGTTATGCTCCAGCGCCCGTGACGCGCGAATCGAAAAGTTCCTTCACCGGTAGTTCAATATGTTTAAGGGTATCTCGCCTTTCAATGATTCCAGCAGGGCCAGGGCGTCTTCCACAAAGTCGCCGGTGGTGAGAATCTCCACTATCCCGTCGCTCTGGTCGATGGTGCGGGGGACGCCCAGGAATTCGTGGCTTTCCACCACCATCACCACCCAGGCGATGTCCGCCGGATTCACCTGGATCAATATCCGGTGGCTGTCCCCCCTCTCCCTTTGCAGGGGAAAGGAAACTTTGGTTTGCTCTACGCCCATGGTTCTGCGAAAATTCCTTGCGCCATGCAAAACATTATAAATCATCTCCGGAACCGCCGCGCCGGGCTTTTGGCCCTGACCGTATTCATCTTCCTTGTTCCGTCATGCGCGCCCAAGGCTCAAATAAAAAAACAGGTGGGGGTAATGCCACCCTCTCAAGCCCCGGCGCCGGGCGCGTTGAAAAACGTTAAACCCTACACGGTGATGGGGGTTACATATTACCCCCTGGCGGAGGCTTACGGTTTTTCGGAGGAGGGCATCGCCTCCTGGTACGGCAAGGATTTCGACGGCAAACCCACCGCAAACGGGGAAACTTACGACATGTACGGCGTATCCGCGGCCCACAAAACCCTTCCTCTGGGAACAATGGTGGAGGTAACCAGGCTGGACAACGGCAATAAGCTGGCGGTGAGGGTGAACGACCGGGGGCCTTTCGTGCCCGACAGGGTTATAGACCTCTCTTACGGCGCGGCCAAAATACTGGGGATAGTAGGCCCCGGCACAGCAAGGGTGCGGGTGGTGGCGCTGGCCCAGGGCAAACCGGGCGCGGACGGGGCTCCCGCTCCCACAACCCCCCTGCCGGATTTTACCCATGGGGAGTTTTATGTGCAGGTGGGGGCCTTCGGCGTAACGGCCAACGCCGGGCGGGTGAGGGATTCCCTGGGCGACATGAGCCTCACGGCCCGGTTACAGCCATACACCAACCCGGCCGGTCAGGCCCTTACCAGGGTGCAGGCGGGGCCCTATGGCGATATTAATGTGGCCCGCGAGGCGATGGAGACGCTTAAAGGTAAAGGCTTCGCCCAATCTTTCGTGGTGGCGGACTGATGAAAGTCCCGCTTATCGTTGCGGCTCTCCTCTTCGCCGCCATCAACGCCCATGCCGGTAACGATGCCGCCTACATCTGGAGTGATGATGAAGGTTCGGTGCGCATCACCCGGGGCATAAAAAACATCCCGGAGCGATACAGGGGCAAATCAAAACCCATCACCGTGGAAGTGGTGGCCGGCGGGAGCCATCAAGCGCCTTCCGGCGCGGTGGATGTGGCTGGCGGCGCCACAACCTTGGGGTTCAACCCGGAGGTTTCCCCCATTACTGTCCCGGCGGTATTCCACAAGTCCACGGCGCGGGACGCATGGATAGACACCGGCTCTGAATATGTGGTTATCACCGAGAAACTGGCCCATTCCCTGGGTTACAGCGGCCGGAAAGCGGAGAAAAGGGTGTTCCACACCCCCAGTGGCGCGGTGACGGCCCCGGTGATAATTTTGGCTAAAATGAGCGTGGGCGGCGCCACGGCCCACGATGTGCCCGCGGCGATTTTAAATTTTGAGGGGCGCGGCCCCGTGAGCGCCATCGTGGGGATGAGTTTTTTGTCCCGGTTCGCCGTGGAGATAAACGGCAAGGAAGGGCTGATCACCATAAGCCTGCCCTTGGAGCGGTGAGGCTTATTCCTGCTCCGGCCCGGCGCCCTGTTTGAAAAAATCCGACTCGGTATAAACCCTGTCCAGTTCCTCCAGCGCCACTTTCAGCGCCGCCGCCGCGGGAGCCGCCAGCAAAATCCCGGTGAAACCGAAGAAACTGCCCCCGATGAATATCGCCGCCATCACCGCCACAGGATGAAGCCCCACCGCCGATTCCATAACCCGGGGCGTAAGGAACAAGCCCTCGAACGCCTGCCCCACGCCGAAAAGCGCCAGCGTCATCAGCGGATATTCCCAGCCGGGATATTGCAACCAGGTAAGGAACAGCGCGGGTAGCAACCCCACGAATATGGGCATGTAAGGCACAATGTTGGAAAAGCCGGCCAGCAGGCCAATGAGTATCCCCATGGGCGCGCCGATGAAGAACAGACCGGTGGCGTAATAGACCGCAAGAATGGAGGCCACCGTAAGCTGGCCGCGAAAGAAACTGTTGAGCACCTCGTCCAGCCTGGTGAAAAAGCCCAGCGCCCGCTCCCTGTTCCGGGGCGGCACGCGGCTGGCGAGTTTCGAGGTTATCACGTCGAAATCCTTGAGTAGGTAGAACGTGGCCACGGGGATTATTATCAGGTTGAAGAGCGCGAATATGAACCCCACCGCCGAGGAGAACCCGGCCCACAAGGATTGGGATACGGCTTTTACTATTTTCAGCGGCGCGTCACCCAAAGCCCCCATGGAATCCCGGATGGATTCCTCCACCTTGGCCCTGTCCATTTCCGGGAGGCTTTCGATAAATGGCGCAACGCGGGATTTGACGGATTCCACATATCCGGGAGCGTTGCGGGCCAACGCCTCCACCTGGGCGGAAATGAGCGGAGCCAACAGCGCCACCGCCAGCGCCAGCATGGAGAACAGCGCGGCCAGCAGGATGAGTATGGCCGTGGACCGGCTCACCCCGGCTTTTACCAGCCGGTCCACCACCGGGTCTAAAAGATAGGCGAACACGAACGCCACGGCGAAGGGGAACAGCGCGTCCCGTGCGGCGTAAAGCATCCACGTAAACAGCGCCAGCCCGACAAAGACCGCCAAAGCCTTCATCGCCGGGCGCATGTCCATAGTTGTGTTCATAAGTTAAAAATTTACCCCGGTAAAGTATAACGCGCCTTCTTTGCGCGGGAAAGGCAAGTTACGCCACCCCCGCCAAAAGAAGCGCGATCTCGAAAACGATAAGGGCCACTATGGAGAACTCCAGTATCAGGTTGTACAGCTCCACCTGGCGGTGGCTCACCATCTCGAACATGTTCTCCAGCAGGTTCAGCTTTTTCTCCACCGCGTCGCGCCATTTGACGTGGTAAAGCTTGCGGGCGGCGATGGAATAGACTTTCGCCGAATACCAGTCGCCGTACAGTTTTATGGCGTCGTCTATGGAGTCCAGCTCGAACAGGCTTTTCGTGCGGACGTTGACCACGGATTTCAAGAACGATGAAAGCCGGAAAATGTTCGATGTCTTGATGTCCCCGAACCTTTTGAACCGGGCTATCTCCTGGGACAGGTTATTGTCCAGGGTGCGCAGGGCCAGAAGCTGGATGTTCGCCAGCTCCAGCAAGGTAATGTTGTCGTCGAAATTGCCGTCTTTGTCCAGAAGCAGGGCGCCGTCCCACTCGATGACCGTCAGGTCCTCGTTGTCGTAACGCAGGGAGCTTGCGAGGGTTTCCTTGATTTCCTCAGGGGCCAGGTCCGCCGTTTCATCTTTTATCAGCTGGGATATCATCAGCCCGTTTTGCGACAGGAAACCATCGTACCCCTCATAATCGGATACGCAGTAGAAAGTGTATTCCTCGTATCCAGCGGCGGCATCCCACGCTTTGGCAATCTCCAGGGCTTTACGGCTCAAAGCGTTCTTCAGGGCCAGGACGTTGACTGCCGCGTCGTTTTCAAACCCGCATTCCATTTCCACTATGGTGAAGTTGCCCTTGAACGCTTTCACCCGGTACCCCAGGGGGGTTGGGCCTAAGACCGGGGCAATCTCACCTTGCGCCACTATCCTGTATGTGGGCCAGTACGCCTCGTATCCCGGCGAGCTCCGGGTGGTGCGGAAGGGTATTTCCTCGCTCTCCACCCCCTCCCTGTCAGAGACGGTGATTACGGCGTGGACTATCTTGCCTTTCATTGTCCTTCCAGCCAGTCCATAAAGGCCCGCTCCACCTCGGCGGTATATCCGTTGCCGGAAAACGCCGGGGCGTTGAATTCAAAACCTTCGCCGGGTTTAATACCCAAAACAGCGGGCGACGGGATGGCCTCCACTCCCTCCAGCGCCACCCCATGGGCGGAAAGGGTGTAAACCCTGGTTCCATCATGGGCGCGGATCAAATCCTCAAACGCTCTTCTATATGAGTATAATGCCAGGGCCGTAAGGGTTGTCCCGTTATTAAAATAATTTCGTTCCCGCGCCAGCCCTTCCTGGGACATGGAAACCTGCGACCAATCCGGCAGGCACCCGGTGGCGTAAACGCGCCCCCATGGGTATCCGAAATCCTGACCCGCAAGAACCACGTGACTGGCGCCCGCCATGAAAGCCGTCTCCAACGCATAGGCGGAAACCGAGCCGCCCCCTTCAAAAACCCCCATGGAGCGCATCCACGACCGGGCGGGATCTTTGTGCCGCTCCGGCGCGGGAAAACCGAAATAAAGCGGGCCGCTCCAGCTTCCCACAAGGTTCGCGCAGGCCGTGGGCGGTAGGACCAGCGGGATGTCATATCTCCCGGCCAGGTCGAAATGCCACCGGCTGACGGGCTGAGGATCGGCGGTGAAAACCATGTGGGGGGTGATGCCAGCCGAGAGCAGGACGGGACAGGCGGTGTCACTGGAAAATATGGCCATGGGGCTGTTACGGCAAAGCTCCACTATATCCCTGTCCAGCGTAGGCCCGGCGCCAACCACGAATGCCCCGCGCCCCGTAAGCGTTCCACGCAAAGCGCTAACCCCCGCGGATTTTTTTATCCGAGGCAGGTTCCGCCGGAAATTTTCATTTTCCACTTCACCCATGATTACGGGGAAGCGCCGCTCCATCCTCACCATCTCCACAGCCCGGCGGGCCATGTTAAATCCGGCGGGCATATTCCTCAAAGAGGGGCTGAATATCACCACCCTCGTCCGCTCCGTGTCCAGCGCGGCCAGCGCCTTGGCCCATTGGGAAAGGAACTCCGCCTCGCCGGAACCGGCCACAACCGTTAAACGCGGGTCGTTCAAAACAGCCGGATCGTCCACCACGGCCAATGCGGCCTTGAGTATGGCGGCGTTGGCCTCGGCCACCACCAGCAAGCCTTGGGGCCCGATGATGTCCAGCAGTGGTTTTAGATGATGCCCCAGCCCCATGCCGTACAGCGCCACATGGTCGCCGGGGCCAAGGCCGTGGCCGCGTGTGAATTTTATCGCCTCATCCATAGGATCGTAGGCGCTGTGCAGATACGAGCCGCTCAGTTTTCCAGTGGGGACGCCTTTGCGCGACGGGAGGATTTCCACATCGTCCCCGGCGCCCCTCACGGCGGTAGCGGCTGTGGGGAACCTGGCCTCCAGCGCCATCAGGTTTTTAGTGTAACGGTCCGTCATGGAATTCACCGGAGCGGTATTTTCACACGCTGGCCGCCACCGCCCGCCGAACGGTAGAGGGCCATGATTATTTCCAGCGCCTTGTATCCATCCACGCCGGAGGATAGTGAGGGGGCTCCGGTCTCCACCTGGTTTACAAGATCCTCCACCCCGCCAACGAACGGGTTGATGTAATCCGGGACCGGCGGGAACTCAGCGGGCTCAAGTTCCGTGAACCCGGTGAAATGCATGCTTTCGGCTTTCATATATAGATGGGCGGAATGGTTCGTTATCACGGCGCGGGCGCGGTCGGTCTGGATGTCCAGCTCGAAATGGAAATATTGCCGTTCGCCGCCGCCTATTATCATCCCCCGGGCGCCGTTTTCAAACTCTATCACTCCCATCACGGTGGACTCCACGTTGGCGTTCCCGTGACGCCTGTCCTCCACCGCCATGGCGGCCACCGCGTCGCCAGCGATGAACCGGAACAGGTCCACCAGGTGGGTGCCGTCGTGAAACACCGGGCCGCCGCCGTATTTTTTGCGGGACAGTTTTGGCCACGCGCCCGAGAGACAATACCCGGTGACGGAGCGCAATTGGCCCAGTTCGCCCGCGGCCAGTTTTTCACGGATAACCTGGTAACGCCTGTCCCACCGGCGCTCGTGGCCCACCACCATGGCCACGTCATGTTTCTGGCAAGCCTTTATCATTTTGCGCGCCTGGGGCAGGCTCACAGCCAGGGGTTTTTCGCAATATATCCCTTTCACGCCCGCCTCGGCGCAGGCTATCACCATCTCGGCGTGATACTCGGTCCACGCGGCCACGCTTACAATGTCCGGTTTCTCGGCGGCCAGCATCTTCCGGTAATCGTCGTACAATCCCTTCACGCGCCATTTCCGGCCGAAAAGTTTCAGCCGTTCCGGATTGATGTCCGCCCCGGCCACTATCTTGGTTTTCGGATGGGCGGCGAACGCCCCGGCATGGGTGCAGGGCTTGGCCCGCAACGGGTCTCCCTCCAAAATGCTGGCTATCCTGCCACAGCCGATTATGGCCACGCGGTGTTGTTTAACCTTCGCCAATATCAACGCCCCCCGCCGGTATTCAATAGGGGCCCGTGGGCCAGTCGCCCGGTGGCCGGTCCAGGCTGTCGCCGAAAGGCCTATCCATGAACGCCCGTTTGCAGGTTGGGCAAAGGATGAAGGAACGTTCCTCGTACACCTGTTTCTCCAGCTCGTCGGAGCTTATGGTGGAAAGCTGGTCTATGATGTTTTTCATCTCCTCTTCGGAGATGGGCTGGTTGATGACGCCGCCGTCATCCACTTTAACGGTGACCTTCACCATGTAACGCACGTCTCCCGGCTGGATCATCACGCCGCACCGGTCGCATATTTCCATGGTCAGCCCGCCTTGCGCATGGACAGGTAATAAAATCCCGAAGGGCTTTCCCACACCCGGCCCATTATAAAATATGGAGCGAATATGGCGCGCAGTTCCCCGGCGCTGGAGAACCGGTCGTAATGGCCCCGGTGAACGGTCCAGTTCCGTTTTCTATTCCCTTCCCCTTCGTGCCGGAAGTTCCGTGAGAAACAACCCAGCAGAAAAACGCCGCCAGGTTTTAACAAGGCCGTCACAGCGGAAATGTATCCCGCCGTGTCCCTGCGCCTTATATGGTGGAACACCCCCCAGTCCAGCGCCATGTCGAACGAGCCTTGCCTGAACGGCGCCTCGAAAAGGTCCGTGTTTATGAACTTGGGCCATGGGCGGTTTCGCGCCCTGGCTAAAGCCGAGGGGAGTGGATGGAAAACATAATCCACCCCAACAACCTTATAACCGCGCCGGGCCATGATTATGGAGGCGCGTCCGGAGCCCGCGCCTATGTCCAGCGCCAGTTTCCCCTGGCCGGGGCCGAGCTTTTCTAAAGTCGCTCCCAGCCATCCCTGGTCGAAAGACTTTTCCCAGGGCGGCGCGGTCTCTTCTATATATGTCTTCCGGTAAAACTCCTTTTGGGAGACATACAGCCGGTCGCCGACAAGAGGATTGCGGGTTTTGACGCTCATGGCTCGGAAAATGCCCCTTTCCATAGGAAAACTATAGCCCAAACCCGCCATACTTCGCCAGTTGAGCGTCAATATTTTGGATTTTCACCCGTTGGCATCGTCTTTGCTTTGGTGGGTGTTGACTATTTTTGACATGGAAAGGCTTGACGCATGCACAGCGGGATGTACGTGGCCGCCACCGGGTTTTTAGCCTCGGAGCGGCGGCTGGAGACCATCACCAACAACCTGGCGAACATTAACACGCCCGGTTACAAGGCCGACAGGCTTGTGTTTGAAAGTTATCTTTCCAAGGCCGGGGCTTCGGAGCCAACAGCCGCAACCCGCTCCGAGGGAACACGTCCAAGCGATTTTGTCGTTCCCTCCGAGCAGTACACCGACCAGGCCCAGGGCCCCATGAAAAGCACCGGCAATCCGTTGGACCTGGCTATCGAAGGCGAAGGGTTTTTCGCGGTGATGACCGCCAATGGCGAGCGTTACACCAGGGCCGGCAATTTCCAGGTGGGGCCCAACGGAGAGCTTGTAACCGCCAACGGCGACGTGGCGCTGGACGACATGGACCGCCCCATCATAGTGAATGACGGCGTGGTGACTGTTGACCAGTCGGGCCAGATATGGGTGGAGAAAGAGTCCGCCACCGGGCAAAACTCCGACGTCCCCATGGAGATGTCCGCCTCGGGCAGGAGCGCCGGAAAGCTGAAGATAGTGGAGTTTTCCAAACCATTGGAGCTTACGAAAGAAGGGAACGGCCTTTACAGGGCCGAAGACCCCGGAGCGGCCCTGAAAGCGGAAAACGCCAGGGTTTCCCAGGGGACATTGGAGCAGTCCAACGTGAACATGATCATGGAGATGACCCAGCTTATCCAGAACCAGAGGCTGGCGGAGACATACCAGAAATTGATAACCGAGAACGACGCAATGACCGGGCAGATGATAAGCCAGGTGGGCAGATAAAAACATGAAAAAAGGCGGGAGATAAAAAGCCATGATAAGGTCGTTATACACCGGCGCCACAGGCATGGTGGCCCAGCAGATGAACGTGGACGTAATCGCCAACAACCTGGCCAACGTGAACACCTACGGGTTCAAACGGAGCCGGGCGGATTTCCAGGACCTGCTCTACCAAACCCTCCGAGCGCCTGGCACGGTGAACGCCACCGGCTCCCAGGTTCCCACGGGAATCCAGGTGGGTTTGGGCGTAAAACCGGCGGGCGTAACCAAAACATTTCTACAGGGCGACTTAAAATCCACATCGAACGAGCTGGACATGGCCATCGAGGGCAAAGGGTTTTTCCAGATACAAAAACCCGACGGCACAGTGGCCTACACCCGGGCTGGCAACTTCCAGCTGGACAACACGGGAACCATCGTCAACATAGACGGGTACCCGTTGTATCCACCCGTCACCATCCCTTCAGACGCCACGCTGATAAGCATGGACAAGCAGGGGAAGATCAGCGTCACCCAGCCCGGCTCCACCACGCCCAACGAGGTGGGGCAGATAGAGCTGGCCAATTTCGTAAACCCCGCCGGGCTTCTGTCCGACGGCAAGAGTTTATACATGGAGTCAGACGCTTCCGGCCCTCCCATGGTGGGCTCCGCCGGAACCAACGAGCTTGGCACCATCCTGCAAGGATATGTGGAAGTTTCCAACGTCTCGGTGGTGGAAGAGCTTACGCAGATGATCATGGCCCAGCGCGGTTACGAGGTGAACTCCAAATCGGTCACCGCGTCGGACGAAATGCTCCAGACGGCCACGAACATAAAACGGTAAATGGATAATCCGGGAATAAAGCCATGAAAGGCAGATTATTTACGGCGGTGACCATCGTCCTCTCGGCGGCCTTTGCCGCATGGGGGGGCGAGGCCGGGCCAGGAATTATCTACCCGGCAAATTCTGCCGTGGGCGTTAAACAGGCCGTGAAAGACAAGGTGGCCGCCGAATTGAACGCGCCGGGCCGGGTGGTGGAGTCGGTGGAGGTTTTTCTGCCCGGCGCCGTTAAAATTCCGGCCGGGGCGGACAGCCTGGAGGTTACGATGCCTTCCCTTAACCGGACCGGCGACAGGATATACGCCACCATCACATTAAAAAAAGGTGAAACGGCAATTGGCCGTATCAGCGCCACCGCCACCGCCCGGGTCACTTTAAGCGCCGTGGTAGCGGCCAGGGAAATAAAACGAAACGCCATAATCGCCCCCGATGACGTGCGGGTGGAGAAACTGACCGTGGGCGGCGAGTTCGACCGGTTCGCCAACGACGTGGCCGATGTGGCTGGCAAGCTGGCCGAAAGGGCGATAAAGACCAACGCCCCCGTGAGGCCTGAATGGCTATCAACACCCAGGCTCGTTAATACCGGAGACACCGTCTCCATAATCGCCGGCAAAGGCGCCCTTCAGATCAGCGTCACCGGCCAGGCCAAACAGGCCGGCGACATGGGCGACAGGATAAGGGTTGTGAATGCGGAGTCGGGCAGACAGCTTTCCGCCAAGATAACCGGCCCGGCGGAAGTGACCGTGGAATTTTAAATACAGAAAAAACGTGGAGACATTTACCATGACAAACATTTTGATCCGGTCCGCGGCGGCGCTGTTACTGGCCCTTACGGCCTTCACCGCCGCCTGCTCCACCACCCCGCCGCCACGGCCCTCGGTGGAAGCGGAGCCGGAGAAACACACCTACAACAACGGGTCTCTGTGGCCCGGCGCCACGAAGAAGAACATTTTGTTCTCCGACAACAAGGCCAGCAGGATCGGGGACATAGTGACCGTCCATATAATCGAAAAGACCACGGCGCTCAACAAGTCCGACACGTCCGACAGCTCATCGCTGGACAACAGCATTTCATTGGACACCGGCTCTGTGACCCCCACGGAGATAAAGCTGGGCGGCGGCAAGAAATACACCGGCAGGGGTAGCACCGGGCGGTCCGACCAGTTCTCCGCCACGGTTTCCTGCGTGGTTACAGAGGTGCTTGGCAACGGCAACATGCTGGTGGAGGGCCAGCGCCGGATGGCCGTAAACAACGAGGAACAGTACATCCTGGTGCGCGGCATGGTGCGGCCAGACGACATTAAGTACAACAACACGGTCCTTTCCTCGCAGATGGCCGATGTGGACATCCAATACACCGGCGGTGGCGGCATGGACAGCGGCAAGGCCCCGGGCTGGCTAGGGAAGGCTCTAAACAAAGTATGGCCTTTCTAAAGGCTCAGGAGGATTTCATGAAACCAGGACGTAACAGACTGACAAAGGCCATTACCCTTCTGGCCGTGGCGGTTATAACATTAGCCAGCCCGGCGGTGGTGGAAGGCTCCAGGCTCAAAGACATCTCCTCTGTGGAGGGTGTGCGGAGCAACCAGCTGATAGGTTACGGGCTGGTGGTGGGCCTTAAAAACACTGGTGACAAGTCATACAAAAGCCCGTTCACCATTCAAACCCTGCTCTCCATGCTGGAGCGGCTGGGCACCACCGTGGACGTGAGGCAACTTACCGATTCCCGCGTGGGAGTGTCCGACGTGAGGATGCTCCGTGACGTGCGGGTGGAGAACGTGGCGGCGGTGATGGTTACCGCCGAGCTTCCCCCGTTTTCAAGACAGGGCTCGAAAATAGACGTGGTGGTATCCTCTTTGGGGGACGCCCGCAGTCTTCATGGCGGCACGCTTCTGCTTACTCCGTTAAAAGCCGCCAATGGCGAAGTGTTCGCCGTGGCGCAGGGGCCCATATCGGTGGGCGGGTACAGTGAGAGGGTCCGCCGGGTGAGTGAAACGAAAAACCACCCCACTGTGGCCAGGATAGCCAGCGGAGCCGTGGTGGAAAAAGAGGTGGAGTTTGAATTCTCCAAACTGGCTAAATTCACCATATCCCTGCACAACCCGGATTTCACCACTACCCAGCGGACCACGGCGGCCATAAACGCCGCGCTGGGGCCGGACACGGCCAAGGCGCTGGACTCCGCGGCCATTGAAATAACCATCCCCGCCGATTACGCAGACAGGAAAGTGGACCTGCTGGCCCGTATCGAAAATATAGACGTGGAGACGGACAACCAGGCCAAAGTGGTGCTGGATGAACGTACCGGCACGGTGATAATCGGCGAGAACGTCCGTATATCCCGGGTAGCCATATCCCACGGGAACCTGACCATCCGGGTGGAGGATGGCGCCAAGACCGGCGGCCAGATGGTATCGGTACCTAGAACCCTTCTCACGGTGGAAGAGTTGGGCGGCAAATCTGACCGGGTGGCGGTAATGGAACCGGGGGTAAGCATAGCCGACATTGTGAAGGCCCTAAACTCCCTAGGGGTGGCCCCACGGGATTTAGTGGCGATTTTCCAGACACTTAAAGTATCCGGCGCCTTGAAAGCGGAGCTGGAGATAATCTAACTGGCGGGCGGGCCAAAGAATTGGCGCCCAAACTGCAACATTTGATAAACAGAGAGAGGAAAAGATGGATTCGAAGGTGAGCCTAACGCCCCTCAGGGCCCAGGATCTCCAGAATATCCAAGAGCCGGCGGCTGGCTTCGGCGGCAGGCAGGTTCTTTCCCTCTCCGGTGACAAGAAGCTTTCCGAGAAGGAAAAGCTGACTACGCTGGCCAAAGAGTTTGAGTCGGTTTTTATGGGACAGATGCTAAAGGCCATGAGATCAACGGTGCAGAAAAGCGGCTTTATAGACGGCGGGCGCGGCGAAGAGGTTTACAGTAGCCTTCTCGACGACGAATTGGCCAGAAACATGGCCTACTCCCGCACCAGCGGCCTGTCTGAAGCGCTGGTTCAGCAGTTGTTATCGGTATCCCAGGGGAGCAACCCGGCGCAAGAGACTGGAGCGCAAAATATTTCAAGGGATGGCGGCAAAAAACCGATGGATAGTAATGGAGGCGGGGTCGAATAAAAACCCCGAAAAGGAAACACATGGAAATATCAGGGCTTATAGAGGAACTGGAAAGCATCCTTTCCCTTAACATAAAGCTTTATAACCAGATGGAGACGGCGCTGGAAGAAGAATTTTCAGCGTTGAAAACCCACTCCATAGGGCAGTTGGACGGGGCCATTAAGAGAAAACTCAGCCTGGCGGCCAACCTTAGGGCCGTGGAGGACGCCCGTTTGAAAGTCATTGAAAAAATATCCAAAGCGCTGGGCGTGCCCGTAAAGCATATAAGAATCAGGGATCTGGCCGAGCGGACAGGCGGGGAAGCCAAAGCGCGGCTTATGGCCATCCGGGAGGACTTGAACACCGCCACGGCGCGGGTCACCGAGAAAAATGATTTAAACCGGGGCTTCATAGAAAAGCTCGTAACGCTCAACGCTTCGGCGGCTTCGAACTTAAAAGAGCTTATCGCTCCGGAATCCACCTACGAGCGGACCGGCCCGGCGGCGATTTCGTTCAAGCCCGGCCAGGTTGTGAGCAGAACATTTTAAAGACCGGAAAAACCAGGATAGAGGGTCTATAAAGCCATGCCAAACATATATGGGGCGATGAACACGGCCAAGGTGGCCTTGATGGCGCACCAGCTGTCCCTGGAAGTGACCGGCCAGAACATAGCCAACGTCAATAACGCCGATTACACCAAACAGGAAGTCCAGCTTGAAGCGGCTTTCCCAATAAGAGCGGGCGGCTCCCCGGGGCTTGTAGGCACCGGCGTCCGGGCCACCGCAATTGTCCGCCGTTTCGACCAGTTTCTGGAGGGCCAGCGGACGCTCAACAAGTCCAACACCGGATATTGGGACGCCCGGCAGGATTTCATGGCGCGGCTGGAGGTTGTTTTCAACGAGTCCGGAACCAACGGGTTAAACGGGCTTTTCGACAATTTCTTCAAAAGCTGGCAAGACCTGGCCTCCAACGCCAAGGGGCTCACCGAACGCACCGATGTGGTAGCGCAGGGGCGGAACCTGTCCAACATGTTCAACAAGGTGAACCAGGACGTTAAGAATTTAAGGGTGGACCTGAACACCAAGATCACTTCCTCCATCACCGAGATAAACAGGATAACGGGGGAGATAGCCAACCTTAACGCGGTGATCCACGAGGCCGAAGCCCAGAACGTCCACGCCAACGACTTCCGGGATAAGCGCGAATCGCTGGTTCGGGAGCTGTCGTCCTATGTGCAGGTGAACACCGTTGAAGACCCAACCAACAAGGAAATTACCCTCTCCCTTAACAATGGCCGGGCTCTTGTGATAGGGCAGACCGCTTTTACCCTGTCGGCCCGCCAGCGGTCCGACGACGGGCTGGCCTCGGACATATTTTGGAGAGACACCTCCGGCCAGGAGTTCAACATAACTTCGGAATTCTCCAACGGTAGCATGGGCTCCTGGATAGACATGCGGGATACCGACATGACCAGCTACCTGGACAAGCTGGACCAGCTTTCGGCCACGCTCATCCGGGACATAAACAATATCCACTCATCAGGCTACGGGCTGGACGGCTCCACCGGGCAAGACTTTTTCACCGGTTTCAACATGGTGACGACCGCCAACCGCAACAATACCGGCACGGGAACCATAACGGGCTCCATCGTGGCGCCCGACACGCTGAACGTGCACAAGTTCCAGATAGAGTTCACGGCGCCCGGCTCCTATGATATCCGCGACGTTACCACCGGCTCCGTAGTGGCCACCGAGGCTTACGGCGGTGGACCCCAGGTAAGCTCCTATCTGCTGGGGCAGGGGATGCAGGTTACTATAAACGGCGCTCCGGCCGCCAACGACAAGTTCATCGTAAACCCTGCCGCCGACGCGTCGCTGAACATGGCGGTGCATTCCGCGGTGGTTACCGACTCCAACAAGATAGCCGCCGGGCTTACCACCAACCAGGGTGATGGCGACAACGCATTGCTCCTGGCCCAGTTGCAGAACAGCATGACCATGAACCAGGCCACTCCGGGGGCCTCCGGCACGGCCACTTTCGCGCAATTCTATAATTCAATAGTAGGCGAGGCTGGCGTGGCGTCCAAGCAGGCGATGTCGGCCTTCACCCAGCAGGAAGGGATAAACGTGGAAATAGAGCGGCGCCGGGAACAGGTTGGGGGCGTTTCGCTGGATGAAGAGTCCATGAACCTGATAAAGTTCCAGCATGCGTACCAGGCCGCCGCAAGGATGGTGAACGTGGTGGACGAGCTTCTCCAGACCCTGTTAGGGATGGGGGCATAACGGGCAAGCCGTGAGGTGATCTTATGTTCAGAATAACAAACCGCATGATGTACGACAGCACCCTGTTCCACACCTTCAGGAACAACCAGGGCATGCTGGCCGCCCAGGAACAGCTCTCCACGGGCAAAAGAATAAACCGCCCAAGCGACGACCCGGTTGGAATGATGGAGGTTCTCCAGTTCCGCACAGACATAGGCAAGGCCGACCAGTACCTGAGGGTCATGGACAATGCGGACGCTTACCTCGGCACGGCCGACTCCACCCTGGGTTCCGTGCATGACCAGCTTAAGGTGGTGAAGGAATTGGCCGTCCAGCACGCCGGGGCTCCCATGGGTACCGCAGAAAACCGGATAACCGCCGCCACCCAGGTGGACAATATAATCCAGCAGATGATCCAATACGGCAACACCAGGGTTGGCGACCGGTATATTTTCTCCGGCCAGAAATCCAACAACATGGCCGTGGACTCCAACGGAAACTACCTTGGCTCCGGGAAAGACCTGAGGGCGGAGATCAACACCAACACCATAATCCCGGTCTCGGTGCGCGCCTCCGAGTTTTTGACCACCGACATGAACCCGGCCCTATCTTCCGCAAACAACGGCACCCTGCTCGCCAGCCTTAACGGCGGCTCCGGCGTGCCGGCGGGCAATTTTTCCATTACAAACAGGCTGGGGGCTACCGCCACCATCACCACTGCGGCAATGACTGACCTTCAGGATGTGATAGCCGCCATAAACGGAACGGGGTTAAACGTCACGGCCACCATATCGGCGGATGGAACCGCTCTTGTACTTACAGACAGCAACGCCAATCCCACACAGGCGCTTTCAATAATAGACGGCGGCTCCGGAACGGCGCAGGCGCTGGGCATATCCGGGTCACGCAACACCAGCGTGTTCACCGGGGACGACTTGAACCCCACGATTTCCGGTAATACATTACTGTCCGACCTGTACGGTGGAACCGGCCTTACGCTGACCAATATAACTCTTACCAACAGCGCCTCCTCGGCCACCGTCACCTTCACCGGGGCCGAAACCACGGTCCAGAACGTGCTGGACGCCATCAACGCCGTTGGAGCCGGGATAAACGTTAACGCGGCCATCGACGCCATGGGCCAGAAGCTGAATATCACCTCCACAAACCCCGCCACCGTCGCCAACGCTTTCGACACCGCCACCGGCTCCACGGCGGAGTTTCTGGGCATAGGCGGCGGCCAGAACGTGATACCTGTGCTTCAGCGGCTGTCAGCCGCCTTGAAAGCCAACGATACGAACGGTATAATGACATCCATGGCGTTGCTGGACACAACGATGGCCAACGTCAACGCGGTTAGAGGCTCCGTGGGGGCCCGCGCCAACCAGGTGGTTTCCACGCGAGACTCGGTGGACCAGGGCAAGTACGAGAACACGAAGCTTAAATCCTTCGTGGAGGATGCGGATTTCCTTAAGGCCGCTTCCGACCTCGCCATGTTGCAGACTGCCTACCAGGCCACGCTGAAGTCTTCATCGTCTATCGTCCAGCCGTCGTTGCTGGACTTCTTAAGGTAACGGGCCCATGAGCGCGCGGAGGGCGGCGCCGGAACCATGGAGGGTTGAAAATGCTGGTCCTTACACGCAAACTGGGCGAATCTGTCACCATCGGGGACAATATCAAGATATCGGTCATAGACATAAAGGGCAGGCAGGTTCGCCTTGGGATAGAAGCCCCGCCGAATATGACCATACACCGGGAAGAGATCTACGCGAAAATCCAGGAGGAGAACCAGCGGGCCGCATTCATAAAGGCGGTGAACATGGAGAAGCTGGCCGCCATATTTCCCGGAAACAAACCCGGCGCCCCCGGCGGAAAGGCTGAAAAATGAAAATCGCATCTGCCAGGCTGGGGGACGTAACCATAAATCCCGCGGAAATAATCACTTTTCCCGATGGTATCATCGGGTTCCCGGATTTCAAGAGATATGTGGAACTGCCGTTTCTGGAAAGCTCTCCTCTTACCATCCTTCAGGCGGTGGACGCCGCGGAACTGGGGTTCTTTTTGATAGACCCGTACCTTTTCCTGGCAGATTATACGCTGACCATATCCGATGAGGACTTGGCCGGTATGAACGCCCAGGGGCCGGACGAACTGGTTATCAAAACCATCGTCACCATCCCCGAGGATCCTTACGACATGACCGCAAACCTCCAGGGGCCGCTGATAATCAACGCTAAATCAAGGCTTGCGCGGCAGATAGTGAATAACGACAAGAATTATTCCACCAAGCACAGGATTATTTCCTCCCATCCGGAGCCTGCGCCCGTAGCGGGCTAAAGCGGTATTTCACGAAATTTCCGGCCAGGCAAAAATCTTACCCTGGCCGAATCCATTTTAAAATCCGGGAATCAAACCATAATCCATGCCTGTTCTTGTGTACGCGTCGTGGGGGTATAATAAAAGTGAACGGGGCAATACAGGGCGCCGCATGGCAACAACAGCTTAAATAGACCTACTTACAATAACTTAGAGGGTACAAGCATGACAGCGGACAAAACCATAGACTGCAAGGGCCTCTCCTGCCCGGAACCAATCCTGAAAACTAAGATGGCCATTAACGAGCTGTCATCGGGTCAAGTGCTTAAAATGATCGCTACCGACCCTGGTTCGGTGAACGACATGTCCGCTTGGTCCAAGAGGACTGGCAATCCAATTGTCGGCTCTCAGGAGTCCGGCGGGGTGTACGAGTTCTTTATTAAAAAAGCCTGAAGCCCGATTCAAGAAAGGGAATGATTCATGAGTGAGAAGCCCAAGAGAATAGCTTTGATCGCCTCCAAAGGCACTTTGGATATGGCCTATCCGCCGCTCATTTTGGCCAACACCGCCGTGGCGTTGGATATGGAGGCGGCGATCTTCTTTACCTTCTATGGTCTGGATATTGTCAACCGCCACAAATACGCAAACCTGAAAGTTGCCCCGTTGGCCAACCCGGCGGCGCCACTACCGGTCCCTAACATCATCGGGGTCCTTCCCGGGATGACCATGATGGCCACCGCCATGATGAACAGCTGGATGGGCAAGGCCAATGTGGCCAGCATTCCCAAAATGCTGGAGGACTGCAAGACATTCGGTGTGCGCATGATAGCCTGCCAGATGACCATGGACGTGATGGGCGTTAAAAAGGAAGACTTGATAGACGGCGTTGAGGTGGGTGGCGCGGCCACTTTCCTGGATTTCGCCGCCGACGCCAATATTTCCCTGTTTATCTAAACCGCAGTACGCTTTTCTTGGGGACGGTCCATAAGACCGTCCTTTTTTTATTCGTTTTCCAACTCCACGCCGTTTATCCTGAAAGTAAGCCATAGAACCAATCCAGGAGGCAGGCAATGAATGCATGTTTGAAGATCCTCGGTACTGTGGTCATTTTGGGGATGATAGTAGCTGGCTGTAGTGGAGGCGGGTCGTCCGCTAACCAAGGCAACACAATTTCGGGAACTATAAGCCTTGGCGGCGACCTATCCACCGCGAAGGGATTGACGGCGCCGGCCACAGCCCTTGAGGACTATGAAAGTGTGACCATCCAGCTTGTCGATTCCACCGGCGCTGTTGTGGACGAGACCACCACCGATTCAACTGGAACCTTCAGCTTCTCCGGTGTGAGGGCTGGTGATTACACCATAATTGTCATCGACAGGGAAACCGGCCTGGAAGTGACCCAGGCGCAGGTTACGGTGATAGATGGCGATAATGTGGATATTGACGGGGTAATAACCTCAAGCGACGCGACATGGTCCGTTACCTATGAAGTAAATCCCGCCGTCTCCCTTCAAAACGAAACGCAAACTCAGATAGCCCAGAACATAGCCGACGCTTCCGGGCTAACGCTGGCCGAGGTTATCGCCATGCGGCAATCCGGAATGGGCTGGGGAACGATTGCCATTGAGCTGGGCGTCCACCCTGGCAATTTGGGAATCGGCAACACCCATGCTTTCGATACGGAGTTCCATACCGGAAGCAGGCCTGAAAACGTTGGCCATGGAAATTCCGGCGATGGCCAGGGCAATTCTGATAACGCCGGAGGAGGAAATCCCCATTATTAACCATCGACCATACAATCCCGCCCTCTTGCTTTATTGGCATGAGGGCGGATTTTATTCGTGCACGGTCACGGTCTGGAAGCGGTAATGGAATCCAGCCCACCCATGTATGGGCGCAAGGCGGGTGGTATTTCTATGGAGCCGTCCGCCCGCTGGTAATTCTCCATAATCGCCACCACCGTGCGTCCCACCGCCAGGCCGGAGCCGTTTAAGGTGTGGCAAAACTCCGCTTTTTCTTTTTTGTCGCGCCGGAACTTCAAGTTCATTCGCCGGGCCTGGAAATCTGTAAACGTGGAGCAGGAGGATATTTCCCTGTATTTGCCCTGGCTGGGTATCCACACCTCTATGTCGTAAGTGCGGGCGGAAGCGAACCCCAAATCCCCCGAGCACAGCGCCACCACCCGGTAAGGCAGGTTTAACCGTTTTAAAACCTCCTCGGCGTTGGCGGTGAGTTTTTCCAGTTCATCGTCGCTTTCTTCCGGGCGGACTATTTTAACCAGCTCCACTTTATTGAACTGATGCTGGCGGATAAGCCCTGTGGTGTCTTTTCCGTAAGACCCGGCTTCGGAACGGAAACAGGGGGTGTAAGCCACCATCTTGACCGGTAGCGATTCGTTTTCCAGAATCTCCCCGGCGTATATGTTCGTTACCGGCACTTCCGCCGTGGGGATAAGCCACAGGTCGCGCCCTTCAAGCTTGAAAAGGTCGTCCACGAACTTGGGCAATTGCCCGGTGCCCGTCATGGTCTCCCCCGTCACCATGAACGGCGGGAGGATCTCGCTATAACCATGCTCACCGGTGTGCAGGTCCAGCATGAAATTTATCAGCGCCCGCTCCAGCCTGGCGCCCATACCCCGGTAAAGGGCGAACCTGGCGCCGGAAAGTTTGGCCGCGCGGGGAAAATCCAGGATGTTCAGCGATTCGCCCAGTTCCACATGGCTTTTGGGGGTGAATGGAAATTCCGGCATGGAGCCCCACCGCCGGATTTCAGGATTGTCCTCCTCGGACCTGCCCTCGGGGGTTTTTACGTGCGGGATGTTGGGGATAACCAGAAGCTTCTGGCGGATATCGCTCTCGATTATCCCCAGCTTCGCCTCGTTCTCTTTTATTTCATCGCCCATCCGGCGGACTTCAGCCTGCTGGAGGGTGGTGTCCTGGCCCGATTTTTTCAACGCGCCGATCTGCTTGCTCATCTCGTTGCGCTGGCGCAGAAGCTCCTCGTTGCTTTTCAGGATTGCGCGCCGCTCCCCGTCAAGGGCCAGGATGGCGCCAATGCCATAATCCGCCCCCCCGCGCCGGGCAAGGCCAGCCTCTACAACCGCCGTTTCATCCCTGATAAGCCTGATGTCAAGCATCGCCTGTTACTTCACTTTCTTGGCCAGGCGTTTTTGTATGGATTCCAATTTCCGGTCTATCAGCAGTTTGTCGGGGTAACGTTTCTTCAGGTCGTTATATTCGTCCAGGGCTTTTTGCAGTTGGTCCATCTCCTCGTAACAGATGGCTATGCCCAGGCGGACATCATACTCATAACGGCTTTTAGGGTTTTCCAGCAGGATCTTCCTGAAGAGGTCCAGGGCGGTCTTGGCTTCCCCCATGATGAATTTGCTGTTGGCTATCTGGTAGCTGGCGTCCAGCGCAAACTCGCTTCTGGGGGCTTTAGCTATTACCGCCTGATACTCGGCTATGGCCTGGTTGTAATCGCCCTTCTTGAAATACGCGGTGGCGATATGGCTTAAATATTCCTCCTCGTTCACCTGGCCCTTGAACTCGGTAAGTATCCGTTTGTACTGCATCACGGCCAGGTCGTAGTTCCTCAACGCCTGCTCGTATATCTCGCCCATGTAGTTGTGGGCCTTCAAGGCCAAATCGCCGGATTTTTCCCGCTCCGCCGCCCTGGCGAAGAACTGGATGGCTTTCTCCGGCTCGTTGAGGTCCAGATAATGAATTTCTCCCAGCTTGTAAAGGGAGTGGCTGGTGAAGGAGGAATCGGGGTATTCCTCAACAATTACCCTCAGCTTGCTAACCGCCTCGGAATGCCGCCCTTCAAGCCAGAGTTTTTCGGAATCGTCGAATAGCTCCTGCACCCTGTCTGAACAGCCGGCCAGGGCGAAAAGCGTCAGGACTAACGCCACCGGGCGCAAGAGATGCCGGGTCAGGAAACTCATTCCGCCTCCTCCTGCGCCACAGGCCCGTTCTCATCCATGGCGGCAGGCTCCTCGGCGTCCGTATCGGATTTCTCCGCCTCCTCCACCTCGGATGCCAGGCTGGCCAGCGAGACAACCCTGTCCCCTTCAGCTATGTTTATCACCCTCACCCCCTTGGTGTTCCTGCCTATCAGCGAAACATCGGTGGAGTTTATGCGGATTACCACGCCGTCTTTGGTGATGATTATCAGGTCATCGGTGTCTTTCAGGAGCTTTATGCCCACAACCCGGCCCGATTCGGCGTCGCACTTGATGTCTATAACCCCTTTGCCGCCCCGGCCCTGGATGGGGTAACGCTCCAGTTCCGACCGTTTGCCGTACCCGTCCTCTTTTATGGTGAACACCGAGCCGGGCTCCCCCTCCGGGGCCACGGCCACCATGCCCATCACCGTGTCCCCCTCGTCCAGCCGTATGGCGCGGACACCCCGGGTTACCCGGCCCAAGGGGCGCAAATCGCTTTCGTGGAACTTTATGGACATTCCCTGGCTTGTGGCCAGAAGTATGTTCTTGTCCCCGCTGGTGACGGTGACGGCTATCACGTCGTCCCCCTCCTCCAGGTCCGTGGCGATGATGCCGCCGGAATGGATACGGGAGAAAGCCTCCATATCCGTTTTCTTGATGTAGCCTTGCCTGGTGGCTGTTACCAGATATGTGCCCGGGATGAAATCAGCCACGGGGAATATTGTGGCCACTTTCTCTTCCGGCTGGAGCTGGATAAGGTTCACCACCGCCTTCCCTTTGCCCGTGCGGGAGGATTCGGGCACCTCGTAAACCTTCTTCCTGAACACCCGGCCGGTATTGGTGAAGAACAGGATGTTGTCGTGGGTGGAGGCGATGAACAGGTCGTTCACGTCATCTTCTTCTTTCATGCTGATGCCGCGAACCCCTTTCCCGCCCCGTTTCTGCGCCCGGTATGTGGCCACCGGGAGGCGCTTTATATAACCCATGGAGGATATGGTTACCACCATGTCCTCGCGGGCTATAAGGTCTTCCATGTCCACTTCGTTTTCCATGGGGAGGATTTGGGTGCGCCTGCTGTCGCCGTATTTCTGCGCTATCTCCACAAGCTCCGCCTTTATGATGCGGAGCTTTTCATCCTCATGGTCCCGGATGAACACAAGCCGCTCGATATCGGCCCGGATTTCCCCCAGCTCGTCCACTATTTTCTGCCGCTCAAGCCCGGTAAGGCGTTGGAGCCTTAATTCCAGGATGGCCTTGGACTGGATTTCAGACAGCCCGTACCGCTCGATCAACTGGCGCCGGGCCTCATCGGGCGAGGCGGCTTTCCGGATGAGCTCGATAACCTCGTCCAGATGATCCAGCGCCGTAGCGTAACCTTCCAGGATATGTTCCCGCTCCCGGGCCTTTTTAAGTTCGAAAAGGGTCCTGCGGGTTACGATCTCCACCCGGTGCTCCACGAAATGGTGGAGCATGTCTTTAAGGTTCAGTTGTTTAGGCTGGCCGTCCACCAGGGCTATGAGGATTACGCCGAAAGTTTCCTGCATCTGGGTGTGTTTGTAGAGCTGGTTTAACACCACCTGCCCCACGGCGTCCCGCTTTAGCTCTACGACTATGCGCATGCCCTCCCGGTCCGACTCGTCCCGCAAATCCGAAATGCCCAGGATTTTCTTGTCGCGCACCAGTTCGGCCATTTTTTCTATGAGCCGGGCCTTGTTCACCTGGTAAGGGATTTCGGAGATTATTATCTGCTCCCTGTCCCCCTTGTCCATCGGCTCTATATGCGCCTTGGCGCGCATTATGATAAGCCCCCGGCCGGTGTGGTACGCCGAGCGGATGCCCGACGAGCCGTGAATCTCGCCCGCCGTGGGGAAATCCGGCCCGGGGATATGCCCCATCAGGTCGTCCACCGAACAGCCGGGATTGTCTATAATGTGTATTAGACCGTTGATAACTTCCCGCAAGTTGTGGGGAGGGATGTTCGTGGCCATGCCCACGGCAATGCCCCCGGCGCCGTTCACCAACAGGTTGGGAATGCGCGAGGGGAGCACAAGAGGCTCACTTTCGGATTCGTCGTAGTTGGGGGCGAAATTTACCGTTTCCTTGTCCAGGTCGGCCAAAATCTCGTCGGATATCTTCGCCAGCCGGGCCTCGGTATAACGCATGGCCGCCGGGGAGTCCCCATCCACGGAGCCAAAGTTGCCCTGCCCGTCCACCAATGGGTAGCGCAATGAAAAAGTCTGGGCCATGCGCACCAGCGCCTCGTACACCGCCACGTCGCCGTGGGGATGGTATTTGGCTATCACTTCACCCACGGTTCGGGCCGATTTCTTGTACGCCCTGCTGTGCAGGTTCCCCATACCGTACATGGCGTAAAGGATGCGCCGGTGGACCGGTTTTAGGCCGTCCCTCACATCCGGCAGGGCGCGGGAAACGATAACGCTCATCGAGTATTCGAGGAAAGAACTCCTCATCTCGTCTTCGATGGCGACAGGTATAATTCCGTGGTTGATTTCGTTCATTTTTGCGTAGTCACGCCTATAAGAATAAATTGAAGACAATAAGGGATAAATTATAGCACCCGGACTGGCGTTTGGGAATGGAAATATCGGTTTATATAGCCTGAATATACAACGAGTTGCGCGATCAACAGAGGGAGGCGGGGAGCGGGATGCCAGAACTTGGACAGGTCAATGGAACCTGCTGTTTTTATGTGACTTAATTTAGCGAAAGAGCCAAAATACGCGATTGGCAACATTGAATATGGGGCACATGCTACAGAGGCCGAATATACTTCTTTATCTCTTCATCGGAAAACCTGCTTGAGAAAGCCACCCCGCCTGAAACGTTAGTTTCAACCCCCGGTTGTGATGAAGAATCACGAAATTGTTTTTTCAACGCCAGCATTCCCTCATCCATATTTCCCTCTGGCGCTTTTTCCAAAAAATAGGCCATGAGTTTTTTAATTTCCCCGGCAACCCTAGCGAATTCCCAATTGGTAGCATCTTCAAGGCGAGCATAAGTTAAATGCGCGAGTTTTTTATGAACTTTCTCTTTACATTTTTCCAGCAAATCAATTGGCGCAGGTGACCATGGTTGTTCCGGATTATCAAACCAATCGCCTTCCAGAATGTCATCTTCCCTTGCACTTCCCGGAGGATAGAAAAAATCATACATATTCCTGAAGTGAACAAGGAACGATTCAAAAAGCACATTATTGAGCCAATCTTCCTTGGCCATTCCAGATTCTAATGATCCAGCAGTTAAGCACAACATGACATACTCATATGTCACATGCTCACATGCTCACATGCTTCTTTTAGATCATTGGTGGTTTTTGATCTTCGCGTCATTTCTTTTTGTTTTGCCATTTCAGGAAATCCTCCTGGTTCAATTCAGCGTCGTTGAGAATCTTTTTGGTGATTCCCCGGCCCAAGTCTTCCCCCTTATGTTCGGGAACTGTAGCTGTGCGTCCATCAGGATGACGGAAAAATTTATGACTTCCCTTCTGGCGCATAAGGGCAAAGCCCTTACTTAGGAGGAAAGAAGTCATCACCTTCGAGGTAATGACTGGCATCATAGGCATAGACGATACCTACGCTACAACTTCCATCTGTTGCACCGCTATAAACTTCATTTGAACCGGTTTTTCCTCCTCCATACATAAGGCGATCACTTCCCTTATGCGTGGATAAAGCTCTTCAAGGGTTTTGGCTTGTGTGTAACAGCTCTTTAAAGACGGGACGGTAGCCACAAAATATCCGTCTTCATCCTGTTCGATAAGCACGGTAAATGTTCGTGGGTTTTTCTTCCTGGGCATCTTCCAATTACTCTCCAACGGTTAATCCAGTCTAGCGCGGCTACCGCCCCCCCCTCAATAATAAAACGCCGCCAATACATGGAAGAAAAGCGCCACGGCGATGATGAGCGACAGGCCGATATGCCATAACAGCCAGCGGTTCATCTGGCGCTGGTGGGTCTGGCTAACCCGTATCTCAAGGGCGTCCACGGCTTTTTCGGCGATGGAGTAAAAGATGTCTTTTTCATGGACATCCAGGTCCGCCACGTCTATCACGGCGGCGTTGGGGTCCAGCGTGGCGGGGCCGAAACACCTTTGAAGCATGGCCTTGTGATGGCTCAACGTGGGGTATTTTATGGAGATGAACGGCAGGATGTGACGTTGATAAACCTCGTCAAACCTTTTGCTCCGCCCTTCCAGCATTTCGGATATCTCTTTTAGCGCGACATTCACCGCGTCGGCCAGTTCGCTTTTATAAACGGGGTTCACCAGCGTTTTGGTCATAAGCTGGGGAACATGTCCTTGCCTTATAATCCCCCACAGCCCGGTGATAACTATTCCCGCCGAAACCGTTGTAAGCAAGAACTGGGCGCCAAGCCCCACCTTGCCGTTGGCGTGCAGGACAAACAGCACAACGAATATGTATCCGGCGGCCACATGGGCGCCTTTCCAGTAGATAAGGGGGCCGAGCCCTTGCAAAAACACCCGTTTCCGGGCGGAATATGCCACCGACATAACGCCCAGGGCCAACGCGCTCCAGCCCAGCGGCGCGCCGGGAGTATGGACGAAGAATCCGAACGGAGGCTCGAAAGGCTCCAGCCAGGTAGCAAGGGCCACCACCGCCAACACGCCGATGAACGGCGCCAGTAGATATTTAGCCTCTTCAGTCATGGGCGCCCATTTTCACCGCCATTTTGGCGAAGAATTCCGATGGAACAATGGTTTTGATGGCGCCCGTGGGGCAATTGTGCTGGCACCCCATATACTCGAACCCCTTGCACATGTCGCACTTCACCGCACGGCGCCGCTCGGCGCCATCGGAAGGCTCCATATCCACCACTCCGAACACTCTTTTCATCCACCGGCCCAACTGGCCCCTGGGCCCCATCTCGCCGGAGCCTTCCAACGCCTTTACGATGCTTATGTTGCCAAAGGGGCAACGCTTCGCGCAGTTGCCGCAACCTATGCAAGCGTCCGTATGGAACACCTCGCCATTCACATCCCGCTGGATGGCGCCGGTGGGGCAACCGATCATGCAGGTGGGTTCCCGGCAATGCCTGCACGAGGTGGGAATCAAAATATTCTTATAGCGGATGCCGTTGTGGGTTATCCGCGTCACACCCTCGTGCAGGTCGGCGCAAGTCTCGATGCAATGGAGACACCGGACGCACTGGTTCAAATCCAGGATTAACATGGTGTCGGCCCCGAGGATGTCGTGGCTTTCTATCCAGGTAAGCACATCCTGGCTGGCGGCGTTGCGCACAACGCTCTCATCGGAGTACCGGGTGGCGGCCAGGGCTTTCAGCTTGTCGGCCACTAGCGGGTGGCGGCGCATCAGCTCCTCGAACTCCGCCTTTTCTATCATCACAAGCTCCAGCCGTGTGATGGCAGTGGCCGTGGCCACCCGTTTGCGCTTGTGGAATAGCGCCCTCTCGCCAAAATAGGACCCCCCTCCCAGGTAGGCCATTATGAACTCCTTGGGGCCTGCCTTTTCCAAAAGGGTGGATGAAGCCTTGTTGAACCGGGAGTCGAAAAAGGATTGCTCGTCCACGTTTATGGGACGGGACATTTTAACGAATCCGTCGCGGATGAGGTAAAACGCGTCCGCCTCGTCTCCACTGGCGAAGATAACATCGTTCTTCTGCCGGGTCACAAGCTTCACTTTCTCGGCCAGGGCGTTCATGGAATCGTCATCCACCTGTGAGAAAACGTTTAGCTTCCTCAAGGCCGATGCGAGGGTGCGTTTCCTGTAATCCCCGTCTATCCGTTCCTTTATTTCCGGAGAGGCGTCCAGAAACCGCAGAAACTCCTCCCGGTGGATCCTGAGGGCCACCGCCTCGTCGAGGCATGACACTTCCGCGAACCGGGGGTTGCCCGTAAGCACCGACATCTCCCCCACTATCTCCCCGGCGCCTATGATTCGCACCTGCCGTTTTTTGCCGGTCTCCTTATCTGTCACCTCAATCTTGAACCGGCCGCTCAAGGTGACATAGCAGGTCATCTCGTAATCACCTTCGTGGATGATCACTTCATCGGCGGGGATGTGGATTATGTCGCCGTCTATTACCAGGTCTTCCAGCGCTTTGCGGGGCGCGCCATGAAAGAACGGGGCTTTCTCAAGGAAGGCCGCCATTTCTTCCAGGTTGCTGAACTCGTCCATTGTTTTAATTTCCAGCGGATACTTCAACCGGGGCCGTTTGCGGGCCACCAGCCATACTATTTATATTTTGCCTCTTTTCCGCCAGTTCGAAAAGGTATGTCAACCCTTCCACCGATAGCAGGGGCCTGTAGGTGAATGCGGACTTTACCACCTCGGCGTCGTACAGGCTTTGCAACGAGAACCCCAGGCCATGACACCGGGAGCACACATCCAGCGCCATCCGCTCTTTCGACGAGGCGGAGACGGTCTCGTTATGGTCGGTGTGGCCGTTAAGCTCCATGAGCCTTGGCATGTGGCAACCGGCGCAATTTACACCCTTTAGCGCTTTTTCAGCGAACACGGGGTCGGTTAAATACCTGTTGTGGCCGGACTTCTCGAAATTGGCCGCATGGGTTTCCTTATGGCAGGTTTGGCATGCCTCGCCACCCGCCTTCTCCAGCCGCAGGTTGTGCGCGTCGTGACAGGCGCCGCATCCCATCCGTGCGCTATCACTGAATACCGGGGAAACAGCCATGTCCGGCGCGCCATGTCTGCCGGTGACATAAGTGTCCACCTGGGTTTCATGGCAGGGGGCGCATACGGTTATCTCCGGTTTTTCGTCCACCACTCCCAAGTAGGCCGCATGGCACTTGGCGCAAGTGGCCGAGGTGCCATAATGGGCGCTTATCTCGTATTGCGCCGCCACCACAAGGTTATCCTTGAAAAACCGGCTGGAGCGCATCTTCACCACCTCTTCGGCCGTGATGGCGTATTGTTTGGCGGGCGCGGGCTTGGGGCAAATTTCCGTTATGGCCTTAAGGGTAACGTTGCCGCTTTCCGCCAACTTGTCCGGCTTCATGCTGGAGTGATAGGTGTGGCAACCGGGATTTACGCAGGAGTCTCCGGAAAACCGGGAGTGATCCTGGTTTATCTGGCCGGGCTCGTGGCATTTTTCACAAAGCCCGTCGGGGCCGGTATAGGCTTTGGGGGCTGTGGGGCGATGCTCACCGTGACAGTCCATGCAGGTTAATCCGCGAAGTTCCGGGGGGGTTTGGGCTTTAGCGGAACTGGCCAGTTTCCCGGAAGGGTGCGAATCCTGATAAAGCCCCCGGGCATGGCATTTCAGGCACATAGTCTGGGTCGGCCCCCGCCAGGGTTCGTGGCATAGCGGGCATCCATAACCGAACCGGGCATGGGCCGAGGCCAGCGGAGCCGGGAGAAACTGTGTGCGGCCAGCCCCCGCGAAGGCGGTGAACATCCCCACGGCGGACACAATGGTAACCGCCAGGATAACCGCGGTAGAAGTCCTCATTCTCCCCCAACCGCCGCCGGAACAGCTTCCGGAGCGGCCTTTAAAACCGTTCGGATCCGATAACGCATAAAAAACGGCCCCGGCCCAAACGCCTTCCCCCGGCGCGGCCGGCCGTTAAAGCTTATTCGCGTTCGGCGGACAAGCCACCTTTAAAAACAGTTACAACAAAAAACTTCCAATGGTTAAATTATCATTATCCTTGGCGCCGCCGCAACTTCCACTGGCCCGGGGCTGGTGTCCCAGTTTGAATGTCAAATAATAGACAGATCCTTCACTTCGCTTGCGCTTCACTCAGGATGACAATGTTATCAACGGCTTTTATATTGTCATTCTGAGCGTAAGCGAAGAATCTCCCCTGTACTTTCAAACTGGGACACTACCCGCCCGGGATGTTGTTTCAATATGATGCATGCTTGAGGAAAACGCTTCCCGCCCGGCAATCGGTAGCATGACAATCCAATTAGCAAAAACGTTGATTTTATGTTCAGGCGGGATATAATTGAGGTTTGTTGCCGAAGTGGCGGAACTGGTAGACGCACATGATTCAGGGTCATGCGTCCGCAAGGGTGTGGGGGTTCGAATCCCCCCTTCGGCACCAAGTCCTAAACGCCTTTAGCTTCCCCGCCCCAGATTATCTTGTGCAACTGAAGATTCATCCTCGCGTTCAGCCCGGAAGCCAGCAACCAATCGGCCAGCTCCGCAAAGTCTGTTTTGCCCCATACCGGCGAGAATAGCACTATGGCTTTATCCGGTATTCCCCGTTCCCGGCAAAGCGCCGCGGCCCATTGGAAATCCTCCCGCGACGACACCACAAATTTCACCTCGTCACCGGGCCGGAGCATGCCATAGTTTGCCTCATGAAAGGAGCCAGCGGACCCGGAGCCGGGGGTTTTAATGTCCACTATGTATTTCGCGCGGCGGTCGAACCGGCTTAAATCCACCGTCCCGTTGGTTTCCACCAGCGTTTCCAGCCCCGCGTCCAGCAGGGCTTTAATTAGCTCCGCCGCGCCGGGCTGTATAAGCGGCTCGCCCCCGGTGACCTCCACCAGAGGCGCCCGGAGCGCCAGGGCCTTATCGAGCGCCGCGGAAACTTCCATGGGCTCCCCGGCGCTTTTGGCGGCGTAACCGGTGTCGCAATAGGCGCAATCCAGGTTGCAACCGGCCAGCCGTATGAAAACGCAGGGCCTGCCCGCATGGGTGGATTCCCCCTGGATGGAGAGAAAGATCTCGGAAACTCTAATGACGCTCATCGGCGGGCTCAGGATTTTCCACCGGCGGCTGGCCGGGGTTGTTGGCGCCGAGCATTTCACAGGTGGCTTGGGCGGCGGCCTGTTCCGCCTCTTTCTTTGTGCGCCCCTCCCCTGTCCCGAAAGGCTCGTTCATCATCCACACCTGCACCTTGAACAGTTTGTCGTGGTCCGGGCCCTGCTCTTCCACCAGCTTGTATTGAAGCCCGGCGGCGCCCATGTTCTTCGCCTGTTTTTGAAGCAGTCCCTTGTAATCGGTCTCCATCCGGCTCACCGCCGCCTTGTCCAGCTCTTCCTTGATAAGGTTTAAAACCGCCTGGTAGGCCGTGCCGAAGGAGCTGTCCAGATAGATGGCGGCTATCAACGCCTCCATGGCGTTGGCCAAAAGGGAGTTCTTCTCGCGCCCGCCGGTGCCCTCTTCCCCCCTGCCCAGGAGAAGATATTCCCCCAGGTGGATACTCCGGGCGAACCGCGCCAGCGACTGTTCATTCACTATCTGGGAGCGTATCCTCGAAAGCTCCCCTTCCCGCATGTGGAGCCCCTGGAAGAAAAGATAGCGGGACACCACCAGGTCCAGAACCGAGTCCCCCAGAAATTCCAGCCGCTCGTTGTCCTTAACGGATTTTAATTGCCGTTCGTTTGCGTAAGAGCGGTGGGTAAGGGCTTTGTTAAGCAGGGAAATATCCTTGAAGGCCAGCCCCAGGCTGGTCGCCAGCTCTTTAAGCTTTACGGTTCTTTCGTCTTCCAATGAATTGTTCTTATGGAAAAATAAAAATTCCCGCCAGAGTTATGGATCTACTCCGGCGGCAAACTGAATTTTAAGCCTAATGCCAAGCCCTAGCAAGTGCCCGTATGGCTTGGTAGTGTCTCAGTTTGAATCTCAAATAACAGACAGATCCTTCACTTCGCAGGCGCTTCGTTCAGGATGACAATGTTATCAACGGCTTTTATATTGTCATTCTGAGCGTAAGTGAAGAATCTCCCCTGTACTTTCAAACTGAGACACTACCTATGGCTTAAGCACGGGCTATTTCCCTGCGGTAGCGGCGGCGTTCTCTTCTATAAGCCCCCTTGCTCCGTCCCACAAGGCTTTCCGGGCCATGATGGCGGTCTCGGCGGTTTGGGCCGCCTCGTTCCATTTCACCGGATCCTCGATGCAAAGCCGTGTCACCAGAAGGCTTGCCATTGGATTGTGGAAATCCTCGTCCAGGTGGATGTGCCGTTCCAGATAGAACTCGAATATGTCCAGCCTGCCAGGGAACTTGGCGCGAAGCTCCTTGATGAGCGAACGGAACATGTCCGGGATAGGGTCTTCCCTGCCGAAAGTGAACGCGGCGGCTATCCTGTGGGTCTCGCCGGTCTCTATTATTTTCCATGTTGTGGAAACGAACTGGCGGGATGGCTCCGGAGCGCCGCATTTGTCCAGCGCATCCATCAGCGGAACGCCCCGCCCAACCATGTCCAGAAAACTGTTTATGGGGTCAGTATCGGCTCCGCACTGCTCCATGGCGGAGATATAAAGCTCCAGGTGGCTCGCGTAACCGCCCCGGGCGTCCTCATCGGTCTCCTCTTCGAGCACCATATGGTTGATGAACCGCCGGATCAGTTTTTCGCTCTTGGGAACCCAGGGGACGCTCACGCAGGTAAGGGAGCTTTGCAGGGCCTTTAACAGGCACATGAAATCGTACACGGCGAACACATGGCAGGCCATGAACGTTTTCAGGTCTTCGATGGTTTTCACCGCCGAATACACAGGATGGTTCGTAATGCCGTCGCGCAGGGGTTTGACGGTCTCTTTAAGACGCTTTAAGTGACGGTTTTGCAGGAGGGGTTTAACAATTGGGTCTTCTTTCATACAGCCTCGCTTGAAAATGACTATCCCGCGGCCCAATGCGAGGGGCCGCATCTCGCCTATCTTGAGGCAAGATTATACAGGGAATGCGGGATCGGTGTTATTTCCCCTCTTCCCCGCCGTTTTTCGCGGGAAACATAAGCGAAGCCGTGATGGACGCGGTAAGCACCAAAGCGATAACCCCTAAAGCCGCCAGCACCGGAATATGCAGGAAACTTTCCCCGATCATTTTAAGCCCCAGGAACACCAGGATCGCTGACAGGCCGTAATGCAGGTAATGGAACAGCTTCATAAGCCCCGCCAGCGCAAAATAAAGCGACCGCAGGCCCAGGATGGCAAAAATGTTGGAGGTGTAAACAATGAACGGATCCAGCGTTACGGCGAAGATGGCCGGGATGGAGTCCAGCGCGAATATTACGTCCGACGTTTCGATGAGCAACAGAGCCACGAAAAGCGGCGTGGCGTGGCGGACGCCGTCTTTTGTCAGGAAGAACCGGCCGGTTTCAAAACCGGGGGCTATGGGCATGACCTTACGGAACAGCCTGAGGATGGGGTTCTTCTCCGGTTCTATTTCCGACTCCTGGTGCAACGCCATTTTTACGCCGGAATATATGAGGAACGCGCCGAAAATATATATTATCCAGTGGAACATCTTGATGAGCGCCACGCCCACAATGATAAAGGTAAGGCGAAGCACGATGGCCCCGAGTATCCCCCAGAAAAGGACCCGGTGCTGGTAAATACCCGGAACCTGGAAATAGGAGAATATGAGCAGGAGCACGAACAGGTTGTCCACGCTCAGCGATTTTTCGATGAGGTATCCGGTGATGAAGTTCACCGCGTCTTCCTGACCCCGGAAGAAGTAAAGCCCCGCGCCGAACAGAAGGGCCAGGCTTATCCACCCCGCGCTGGACATAAGGGATTCCCTTATGGTTATTTCGTGGGCCTTTTTGTTCAACAGCCCCAGGTCCAGCGCCAGCATGGCCAGCACGAATACGTTAAAAGCTATCCAGGGCCATATTCCGCCGGTCATCGCAATCCTTTAAAATACAAAGAAGCGGTATTATGCCACAACTGGCGTTCCGGACGGGCGCGGGATCACAACCAGCCTTTCCGCTTGAAGTAATACAGCATCCCCCCGGCTATGCCCAGGTTGATGATCCAGAAATAGAGATAGCCGTGCTCCCAGTTTAATTCCGGGAAATGGTGGAAATTCATCCCGTACACGCCCGCAAGGAACGTTAGGGGTATGAATATGGTGGATATGATGGTCAGGAATTTGATCACTTCGTTGAGGCGGTTGTTGGAGCTGGAAAGATAGACGTCCAGCATGCCCGAAATAAGGTCCCGAAGGGTTTCTATGGTGTCTATTATGTGCACTGTGTGGTCGTATATGTCGCGCAGATAGAGGGTTGTGGCCTCTTTTATCAGGCCCGAATCGCTCCGCTCCATCTTTACTATCACGTCCCGCAAGGGCCACACGGATTTTCTTAGAAGGATTATCTCCTGTTTCAGCGAGTTTAACTCCCTCAGGTACGCTGAAGTGGGGTTGCTCATCACCTCGTCCTGCAGTATCTCTATACGTTCGTCCAGCTTTTCGAGCACCAGGAAGTATTGGTCCACAATGGCGTCCATCAGGCAGTAGGCCAGGTAGTCCGCCCCCATTTTCCTTATCCTGCCGCCGCTGGCGCGTATCCTGTCGCGTATGGCGTTGAGCGCGCCACTCTCCCGCTCGTGGAAAGTCAGCACCCAGGTGGGGCCCAGGGCAAGGCTGAAGGCTTCGGATGTTATCTCGTTCCTCTCGGTGTCGTAACCCAGGATCTTCAGGTCCAGGTACAGGTAATCGTCGTAATCGTCCATTTTCGGGCGCTGGTCCAGGCTCTGGATGTCCTCCAGTGTCAGAGGATGCAGGTTGAACACCGCCCCGATGCGCTCCAGTGTCCTCGCGTCGCTGATGGCGTCCATATTGATCCAGGTGATGGTGGCGCTGTCTCTGAACCTGGGCAGGACATCCACGGAATAGGTCTGCTCGGCATGGAAATATTTCTCGTCGTATTCGAGGATGGTTATCCTGGAAGCTTCAAATTCGGCTTGAGGGGTCTCCTCCACAAACTCTTCAGCCGCAAGGAGGGTGCCCGGCGGCATGCCGGATTTCTTTGCCCTGCGCTTGTGGTGTTTTCTGGCCATGAAGAAAGCCCCTTATTTACTGAAAACATGCGTTTCCCGGCGCGCCCGGCGGACGCGCTAAAGTGTTAATTATCCATCAATGGCCGCTGATGGTGAATTTTTTTCTTGGCCTTTAACCAAAAATTCATTAAATTTATTGGAACCCTTTATAAGCGGTATAAGCGCGCCTGTGGCCTGCCGGTATAGGCGCGAGGATCAGAACTCTCAATTTCACATAATTTTTGGATGGGCAAGAAATGACGTTAAGGAAAATCCTGGGGCTTTTTACCGCCCTGCTGTTCGTCGGCGTTACAGCCGGATGTTCTTCTTCCAGCTCCAGTGTTCCCGAATCTACCGACTCCCAGGCATCCACCGAGACCGCCACTGAACCCGTAGCCGAGTCTGTGTGCGTACCCGAGCATACCGCTTCCGGAACCGTGCTTTACACCACATACGACTGCGGCCCCTACAACTACACCGGCGGCCAGTATTACAGTTTCCAGCTCAATAACACAGTGTCATGGGCCAAAGGGCGCATTTCCTTTAAGGCCAAAGGCATCGCCGACAACCTTCTTCCCGGGGCCGAATGGTGGATAATTTTCGGCATGATGGTTACGCCAAACGGGCGCGAGGGCAACTTCCAGTATGTCATGTGGAGCGAGGGCGCCAGCCACGAGAGGCTTATCACCCAGCGGTTCGACGGCACCTGCTCCAACTTCTGCGAGAACCAGGACAGGGTGACGGCCATATCATGGAATGCGGCTACCACTTACCAGTTTGAAGTGACTTGGGGCGGCGGCGTGGTTTCCATGGTTATCACCGATGCCGATACCGGCGCGCCCGTTTACACCTATGGCGGCCTGACCACCAACGGGGACTACTCCGGGGCCAGTTACATCAACGTGGGCAACGGCGCGTTCCCTTCGTATCATCACTCGCTGGCCGGAACGCTTACGGTTTCCGACCTGAGGCTTTCCGCTATTCAGTAACAACCTGTTCCGTCTGCCCGGTGGCTACCAGCCGCCGGGCATTTTTATTTTTGCGCGGCCCGGTAAAAACATTTCTACGCCAACCGGCATAACGGTAAAATAGGCCTAGCGGTGGAATCCGACCTAAAAACGGAATTGAAACATGGGTATCAGATTATCCGGGAGGCGCAAATCATGAACAAAACTTTTAAAGTCATCAAGGTGGCCAGCATTTCCACCACAAGCTACGAAGACGCCATCCAAAACGCCATCATGGAGGCGCATGAGACCTTAAGGGGCCTCAACTGGTTCCAGGTGCTGGAGCAAAGGGGAAGGATAGACGAAACCGGCAAGATAGTCGAATGGCAGGTGATTGTGGAAGTGGCCTTCAAGCTGGAGCATCATAAAGGCTGACCCGCATGGTCATGGTTTCCCGGGGCGGCGCAAGCCCCCCAGGAAATCGGTCTTCCTCTCCTCGCCCCTCATCAGCCTTTTAATGTTCTCCCGGTGGGTGTAAACGATTAAACAGGCCAGCGCCACGCCCGCCCCCACCAGCTCCAGGGGAACGTCGTGGCCGAATATCATTTTGTCCATCAAAAGCAGGACAGGGGTAAGGACCGCCGCCGTCATGGAGCCCAGCGAAACGTATTTGGTGGCAAGGGTCACAGCAAGATAGGCGCCCAGGGCGATTACCGTAACCGGCCAGTTGAGCCCAAGAAAAACACCGCCCGCCGTGGCCACGCCTTTGCCGCCGCGGAACCCCGCGAACACCGTCCATATGTGCCCCACCACGGCCATCAGGCCGCAGTAAAGCGCCGTCCGCTGGTCCGACACGAAGCCGTAGCCTAATGGCGCCACAAAGGCGACCGCCGCGAAACCTTTCAGCATGTCCAGCGAAAGCACCGCGATGTATGGTTTCATCCCGTACAGGCGGTAGATGTTTGTGGCCCCGGCGTTGCCGGAGCCGTGGTTTCTTATGTCCACCCCGGCGATTATGCGCCCGGCGACAAGGGCGGTGGGAACGGAGCCGAGAAGATAGCTTACTGCCAGCGAAAGGAAAAAGTACTGCATCTTGCTTAGTTTCCGGCGCCGTAAACCAAGGTTTTGTCCCGCCCGGCGCGTTTGGCCTGGTAGAGGGCCTCGTCGGCCATACGCACCAGGTCGTCCACCTTGGTCACGCCCGGGGTGTTGGCGCTACAAATGCCGATGGATATGGTGACGGTTACCGGCCCGGCTCCGGTTTCCGCCGGGGACGACGCCACGTCCTGCCTTATCCTCTCCGCCACCGCCTCGGCGGCGTGGGTGTCGGTCTGCGGGAGCAGTATCGAAAACTCCTCGCCGCCGTAGCGGGCCACCAGGTCTATCTTGCGCAGGTGCGCGGCCAGCTTATCGGCTATGTGTTTCAATATCACGTCTCCGGCCAGGTGGCCGTAGGTGTCGTTTATCTTTTTGAAATGATCCACGTCTATCATCACGCACGTCAGGTCCTGGTGGAACCTTCTGGTCCGTTCGAACTCCTGGGTGAGCCGCTCGTAAAAATGCCTGTGGTTGAAAAGTTTCGTAAGCCCGTCGGTGATGGCCAGCCGGTTTATCTCCATGTGCCTGCGGTGGTTCAGCAGGGTGGCGGCCAGCGTTTCGGTCACAAGCCGCGCCACGTTCATGTCCATCCTGGAGAAAAACCCCTGTCCGTTGCCGTTGAGGTTCAACACCCCCAGGGCCTCCCCGCCCATCATGACAGGGGCGCAAAAGGCGTACCCGTCGTTATACCTGGCCCGTTTGCTTCTTGTGGAATAGGGGCTGGCCTGGAAATCCTCAACCAATATCTCCACTCCGTTCTTCAGGGCCTCGGCCATGATAGGTGACGATTCCAATGGAAGGAGCAGGTTATCCATCCCCTCGCCGCCATAGTTGTGGGCCAGCAACCTTAGGTTATTCTCCTGCCCGTCCAGCATGAACAGCGAGAAACGGTCTGACGGGAGCAGATCCGGCAGTGTTTCCGAGACCGCCGCCGATATGCGGTCCAGCTCTATGGAGTTTAGCGACCGGGCGAATTCCGCCAGCCTCTCCAGCTGTTTCTTGTACTCCGACATCCGGAGGTGGGCGCGGATCTTTGCCATTAACTCGGGCATGTTAAAGGGTTTGGTTATGTAGTCGTCGGCGCCCCTATCCAGCCCTTCCACCCGGTCCCGGGTTTTTCTAAGGGCCGAGGCGAACACCACGCCCACATTTTTCAACCCGTAGTCCTCTTTCATCCGCTTGCACAGCTCGTACCCGTCCATGTCCGGCATCATCACGTCCAGCATCACCAGGTCCGGCCTGCGTTCCTTCACCATGTCCAGAGCCTCGGCTCCGGTGGCGGCCAGCCTTATGTCGTACCCTTCGGCGGACAGGGCCGCCATAAGGTTGAGCCTGATGTCTTCCTCGTCATCCACTATGAGGATGTTGGGCCTGGTCATTTCCCTCTCCTTGTTATGGGCAAGAGCATGGTGAAAACGCTTCCTTTGCCGGGCTCGCTTTCCACGGCTACGTTTCCGCCGTGGGCTTTTACTATCTCCCGTACCACCGCCAGCCCCAAACCCGTGCCCGGATACCGGCGCCGGGTGGAGCTGTCCAGCTGGGTGTACTTGTCGAATATACGCTGGGCCTGGTCCCGGGGGATGCCTATGCCGGTGTCCGCCACCGCTATGCGTAGCATCTCCTCCCCTCCCGCCTTAGCCACGCTGAGGGAAACCGAAACGCCTCCCCCCTCGCCGGTGAATTTTAGCGCGTTTGAAAGCAGATTGTTAACCCCCTGGGAGAACAGCCGCTGGTCAATGGCCATTTCCCTTACGGCGCCGTCGTGGGAAAGTTCCAGGGTGATGCCCTTGTCCCGGAACGCCAGCGAGAACTGGTCCACGCAGAATTGCGTTACCGTCACGGGGTTAACATGCTCCAGCACAAGCTCCATCTGGCCCGCCTCGAACTTGGCCAGGTCCAAAAGGTCGTCTATAAGGGCTTGCTGGCGCTCCACGTTGCGTTTGATCATCTCGAGGAACCGTATCTGCCGCTCGGTGACATCCCCCAGGTTGCCGCTCATGAAATTGTCCACCGCGGCCCGGATGGAGGTGAGCGGGGTGCGAAGCTCGTGGGAGATCATGGAGGTGAAATCGTTTTTCAGCCGTTCGTATTCTTTATCCTGGGTGATGTCCGTAAGCATCACAAGAGAGCCCGCGGGGCCCCCTTCCGCCCCTGCCACCTCCGTCACCCGCACCCGGTATATCCTTCCCGTAATGGTGGCGTCGAAATATCCGCCCGTCTTTAGCTCTCCCTGCCGGCCTTCCATAAGCCTGGACACAAACTGTTCTTTGGCCTCGTCACCCAGCGCAAGATATGGGAACAGGGCCGACGCCACGGGGTTTATGGTTTCCAGTTTGCCGGAGATATCGAAGAACACCACGCCGTCGGTCATGCCGTTAATAATGGTTTCAAGCTTGCTCTTTTCGGCGGCCAGTTCGTTACGGAGATGGATGAGGTGGACGCTTTGCCGCGCCAGGCTGTCTGTAATGTCCCTCAACTCCTGGTGGCGCTGGCGCAAAACGTTTTGGGAAGCAATCCCCGATGACGCTCCGGAACCGGGTTCGGCCATGGCCAGAACCATCTGCGGCATTGAGGCTATGCCGTCATCGTCCCACGCCACAAACGGCCCTAGGCCCAACTCGAGAACTTCCACGGGAACTAAAAACTCACCCGAAGGGGCTATAACGGCGATGCCCATCTCCTGGCTTATGGAACGCAACCGCCAGGCGGCCAGCGCCGCCGCCTTCGGGTCGGAGGTGAAATCCACCACGGCGGCGTTGTAAGTGAAAGACATGGCGGAGAACCCGGCGGTTTGGGCGAAAGCCCGGAACTCTATGTCGAACCTGGCTCCGGAGGCGACGTCAAATATCCGCTTGATGGCATGGGAGCGATCCTGGTCGTTCTCCACCACAAGAAGCCGTATCTGCCTGGGCGCCGTCTGGGCCTGCCCCTGTCCATCCTGTGGTTTAACGGTTTTCTCCATCGTTTACCGGCCGGTCACACCAGGCGGGGAAGGGTTGTTATGGCTCCGCGGCCCGCTTTCCGGCCGCAGTAATATTCACACAGGCCGCAACCCACGCATTCGGCGCCCTGAATCACCGGCACGCCGCCAAGCATAATTATGGCGGACTCTTTGAGGGGGCAGAAATCGTAGCAATACCTGCATTCCTCATCCTCATGGGCCCGGCAAAGCGCAGGGTTTATGCGGGCCTTGCCCATGGAAAGCTGGCGGATGGTTTCCACTTTCACAAGCGCCCCCCGGTCGCACGCGTCCACGCAATGAAGAGGATCGCAAAGGAAACACGCTTTCGCCCTTGGGTTGAACATGGGGTATCCCGCCGCGTCTCCAGCTGATTCGGGCGCACGGAACAGCACATCTTCCGGGCAGGCTTTTATGCAGGCGTCGCACTTGTCGCAAACCTCCCGGAACTGCCGCTCCGGCACGGCCCCAGGCGGGCGAAGGAATCCCCTGGCCGGATCCAGCGAAAACTTTTCGCGGGGCGGCGGCGCGAGAATCTCTTCCGCGTCTTTTCTGGCTTCGTTGAAATCCACGGCGGCCCGGCCCAGCATTTTAATACCCTGGCTGAACCATTGCCTCCGGGAAACGGGGATTTGGTCTTTTTTGTCCATTACCTAATTTTACCTTATGATAGCCCCATATCCATTAAACAACCTTATCTTTAAGGCGATTTTGGCTGAAACAACCGGTGGGCCGTTTATAGTGGGGGTTTCCGGCGGGTCGGCCGCCGGGAAGACCATGGTGGCCAATATGCTGGCGGAGCGTCTTTCAGAAGAAGGGGCTCTGGTCATAGGCGTGGACCGCTATTTTCTGGACAGAAGCGCCCTGCCCCCGGAAGAGCGGGCCCGGCTGAATTATGACGTGCCCGAGGCGCTCAATTTCGCCCAGCTGGCCGTGGACATCTCCACGTTGAAAGCAGGACGCCCCGTAGCCTTGCCGGTTTATGATTATTGCCACCATGCGGCCACACCAGACGCAGAGCGGGTGGAGCCCGCGCCTGTGATAATCGTGGAGGGCATCCTCCTGTTTTACCCGCAACCAATCCAGCCATTGTTGGATTACCGGATATTCGTAAACGCCGAAAGGGATATAAGGCTGGCCCGGCGTATCGCCAGGGACACGGTGGAGCGGGGCCGGTCAGAAGAGTCTGTCATCCGCCAGTTCATCGAGACCGTGGAACCGGCCTTTGAGAAATATACCCTGCCAACCCGGTCCCAGGCCGACGTTACACTGGACTGGGACGTGAAGGACAGGGGCGCCATAAACCGGCTGGCGGACGCAATCAGGTCGAGGGTGATATAATTCCAGTAAGAAAATCAACATCCAGTAAATCAATGTCCCTAGGCAGACTCCGGCGCGCCACAAGCTACATCTCCCGGTACCGGGAGATATTCACGGTGCTTGTCCGTTATGGCCTGGCGGACTGGGCCCACCGCATGGAGTTTGATTTCGCCCGGGAGATTCTGGAGCGCCAGGCGTCCAAAGAGCTTTTGGAGCTTTCCACCGAGGAACGGGTGCGCATGGCCCTGATGGACCTGGGCCCCACGTTCATAAAGGTGGGTCAGCTTCTTTCCGTACGGCCGGACCTTGTGGGCGTGCCCATGTCCGACGAGCTGAAGAAACTCCAGTCCTGCGTAAGGGCCGATCCGCCGGAGGTTGTGACAAACACGGTGGAGTCGGAATTGAAATGCCGCATATCCGACGTGTTTGAGGAGTTCGACACCACCCCCGTGGCGTCCGCCTCCATCGGCCAGGTTCACCGGGCAAAACTGAAGACCGGCGAGAAGGTTGCCGTGAAGGTGCGCAGAAAAGGCATAGAGCGGGTTATCGCCACCGACATGGAAATACTGGCGGACCTGGCCGGTATCCTTGAAACCTACATGGAAGAGGCGCGCTATTATCGCCCCAAAGAAACCGTGGCCCAGTTCGCCCGGGTGATAACCCGGGAGATGGACTTCATGCGGGAGGCGCGCAACATAATCCACCTCAATCAGGACCTGGCGGGCGACCCTTTAATCCACATCCCCAAGGTTCATGAAAACCTCACCACCTCCAAGACGCTGGTGATGGAATGGCTGGACGGCATGCCGCTGAACATGATGGACGACGAGCTGAAAAAATCTTACGACACCACGGCAATCGCCGAAAAAGTGGCGTCGGTTTATTTGAAGATGATTTTCGTCACCGGCTTTTACCATGCCGACCCGCACCCGGGCAACATCATGATCATGGAAGACGGCGGCCTGGGCCTCCTGGATTTCGGCATGACCGGCAGGCTCTCCGAAAAAATGCGGGGATATCTGGAAGACCTGATCCCGGTGATAATCTCTGAGGATAGCGACCGGCTGGCGAGGATAATCATAAAGGCCGGCCAGCTCCCGCCAGACCTGGACCAGGCGGCGCTGGGTTCGGACCTGACGGAGTTCATTTCCTATTACACCTCAATCCCGTTATCCCGCATGAACCTGTCCGAGGCGCTCAACGAGGCGGTCTCCATCATCCACCGGCACCATATAATCCTTCCGTCGGAAGTGGTTCTGCTGATGAAAACCCTGGTGACTCTGGAGGGCGCAAACCGGGCGCTAAACCCGGATTTCAACCTTATCTCGCTCATAACGCCATACCAGGCGAAGATAGGCGTGTCGGGCCTGCTGGCCCCGGCCAGAAAACTGAAAACCGCCCGGCGGCTGGGCGAGTCCATGTATGACTTTTTCGAGGTGGCGCCCAGCGCCTTGGTGGACATACTGGAGCGGTTCCGCAAGGAGACCATGGAGATACACATGGAGCACCGGGGGCTGGAGCATTCCGCCAACCGGCTGGTTTTCGGCATACTCACGGCGGCCATATTCATGGGTTCGTCCATGGTTCTGTCCGCCGGACTGCCACCGAAGATTTTCGGGCTGTCGGCGATGGGTCTGCTGGGTTACGCCATATCCCTTTTTATGGGGTTGAGGATATTATGGGCCATAATGGTATCGGGGCGGCTCGATTAGGGGGCGCCAATAGAGGCGAAAGGAGGAGCGTATGTTGAACACCATACTTGACGCGGCCAAGATAGGGTTGGGGGCCATTTGGCTGTCCAAGGAGAATTTAAAGAAGGTCACCGATAACCTGGCTGAAATCGGCAAGGTGAGTAAAGAAGAGGGGGACCGGCTGTTGAACGAATTGCAATCCGCCGGGGAAGAGCACAGGAAAAAACTGGCTGAAATGGTGGATTCTTCGGTGAAAAAAGCCATGGACCAGGCAGGTCTTGCCACCAAGTCCGAGGTGGAGGAGCTAAAGAGGAAAGTTGACGAGCTTAACGAAGCCCTGGGCAAGATGGGTACCGGGGGAGCCTGAGTTCACATCCCCTGGCGCTAAAAATAAAAAGGGGCGCGGTTTTGCGCCGCGCCCCGGATAAATCCCAACCTATTGCAATACCGACAACCTCAGCTCGCTTACCGTGATGGTGGAACCCACCCCGGAATAGCCGGACAGCGCGCCATTGCCTACCCTTATGTAATCCGCCCCAACATACGCCCCATCGGTGGGCAAGGAGCCAGACATCACCGTGGCGCCCGATGAGGCGTCGGTCACCAGCATGTAAACCGTGGAGCTGTTCCACTCGAACTCGAACTTGTAGGTGGCCGATCCGTTCCAGCTAACCTCCGTGTGGATGTTCTGGCGCTCGCAGAAAGACGAGCAGGTCCCGTCGAACCTTTGCGAGATGAACCGGGAGTTTACGGCGCCATCAATGAACAGGTCTATCTGGAAATTGCCTTCCGCTCCAGATGGCGTTGTCATCTTGGCGAACATCAGGAAGAAGTCCCTCCCTGAGGGCAGAATGCTGTCGGACAGACCTGTCACCTTGAACGAAAGTTTCCCGTTGGTCATTGTGGGAGCGCCGGAGAGGCTGAACTGGTAAGCCTGGCCGGAGCCATAGGCGTAGGGTCCGCAATCCGCCGTGGTCCAGATAACGGAGCCTGAATGATCCGGCACGGCCACGCAGGTTCCACCCGTGGAGCCGCCGCTGGCGGACGGGGTGACATGAAGCTCGGTGGACATGTCGCTTTCACCGCCGCCGTTCACGCTGGTAAGCCGGTAATAATATGTGACGCCGTTATCAAGAAAATCGTGGGTATAGCTTGTTGATGTGGCCGTTAAGTTCCTATCCGCCATGCTCACGCCGCCCGTGGTGTTCCAGTAGATCATGTAATAATCGGCTCCGGCCACGGCGTCCCACGAAAGGGTGACGGCCCCATCCCCGCCCGTCGCCTGAACCGAAGAGGGAGCGGACGCCCTTGGAACGGTTGGCGTGGCCGAAACCTCGTCGGACATGGGGGATTCCACCCCGCCGGAGGTTACGCCGGTTACCCTGTAAAAATACGTTTGCCCGTTGGCGAGCCCTTCGTGGGTGTATGGGGCTCCGGAAACGGTCTGTATGGCCGTGGCGTTGCCCGCCGATACTCCCCCTGATGTGTTCCAGTACACCCTGTAACTGTCCATCCCCGTCATGCCGCTCCATGTAAGGGTTACGGCGCCGTTGCCCGCCGCCGCCTGGACTCCGCTGGGGCCCGAAGCCAGGTCCACCTTTGTTTCAGAAACGGAACAGGCCGCAAACATGGCGGGCATCAAGGATAAAAACAGGAACCTGGTAATTTTTCTCAAAGAACAACTCCAAACATGCGTTATATACTTGGCCCGGATTGCGCGCCAAGGTGATTGAAAAGACCAATCGGGTTCTTTATTTTACACAATTTTAAATTTTAGGAACACACCCGCCATTGAATTTTTGGTGGTCTCCCAGTTTGAAAGTACAGGGGAGATTCTTCACTTACGCTCAGAATGACAATATAACAGCCGTTGATAACATTGTCATCCTGAGCGAAGCGCAAGCGAAGTGAAGGATCTGTCTATTATTTGAGATTCAAACTGAGACACCACCGAATTTTTATATTCATTCAAAATAAATCCGGTTGGGTTTAAAATGTGCCCATATGGGGTTTTTTTGAATTCCATAAGCCGGGGTGGCCTTGGGGTGGGAATTAATGCTTGATGATTATCTGAGGAGCCTGAAAAAAGCTCTGGGGAATAGCGGCCCGGTTGCGCCGGAATGTCCACAGATAGCATCAAGAACTGCGCCAGTCTCTTTTCTGTTAATTTTCGCTTTTATTGTTCCTCTGTTTTTTCCCGTTCCGGCGCGTTCAGAAGTAGTGGTTGAGAATGACTCCGCGGTCATTAACCTGGGTAGTCATTACCTTTACATAGAGGACGCCGGACACAAGCTTTCCCTGGCGGATATTCTGGACAGTTCCAACTCGTCAAAGTTCAAACCCTCAGAATCGGACAATCCTAATTTTGGATATTCCATCTCCGCGTTTTGGATAAAGACCGATATAAACAACCGGCTTGCCTCTCCTACGGATTGGTTTCTGGAGATTCCCTTCCCTACCCTGGACCATGTGGATGTGTATCTGGTGGATCCGGTATCAGGCGAAGTCATGTCACGCCAAACCTCGGGTGACATGCTGGCTTTCAGCCAGCGGCCATACCCGCACCGGAACATGGTGTTCCCGCTTAAGCTTCCTCCATCCAAACTGGTTTCCCTTATTATCCGGGTGGAATCGCTGGGTAGTCTTACCGTCTCTTCCACCTTGTGGCCGCCCCAGGCGTTCCATTTGCACAGCCGCAACGCATATCTGGCTTTAAGCCTGTATTTTGGCACTCTGGTGGCGCTGTTCGCCTATAACTTTCTTTTATTCCTGTCTCTGCGTGACAAAGGCTACCTGTATTACGTTCTGTTCGTGGGGGCCATGGCGCTAGGCCAGCTTTCATGGAACGGGTTGGGGAACGAATATTTCTGGACGGAGAACACGGCCTGGGCCAACATCGCAAGCATCGCCGGGTTTAACGCCACCGGCATGTTCGGCGCCATTTTTTGCAGGACGTTCCTGAACACCCGCCGCTCCGCCCCCACGCTGGACAAAATCATCATGGCCTGCGGCGGCGTATTTTCCCTGCTTATCGCGCTTATACCGTTTATTTCGTATCAACACAGCGCCATGCTCACGTCGGTCACCGGGGTGGTCTTCTCTTTTGTGGCCACGTTAAGCGGCGTGGTCTGCCTTATCCGCGGATTCACCAGCGCCCGCTATTTCCTGCTGGCGTGGACCATGCTTTTGTTGGGCACGGCGGCGCTGGGCGCCCGGAACCTGGGCTGGATTCCCACCAATTTCTTTACCCTGTACGCCATGCAAATAGGTTCGGCGCTGGAGATGCTTTTGCTTTCGTTTGCGCTGGCCGAGCGGATTAGCGACCTGCAAAGGGAAAAGGAGGCCGCGCAAATAGAGGCTTACAACGCCCGGCAAGGCATGATAGACGCGCTCACCAGGACCGAGCATGAATTGGAGGATCTGGTGAGCGCCCGCACAAGGGACCTGACCAGTATCAATGAACAGTTGCAGGAAAGCGAAAAACTCCTGCGCAAACTGGCCCATCATGACCCGCTGACGGGCCTTGCAAACCGACATCTGCTGGACGAGCGCCTTGTAAGCGCCATAGAACGGGCCAAACGGCGGCATGAGCGTATCGCCGTTTTACTGGTGGATCTGGATAATCTAAAACCCGTCAATGATAATCACGGCCACGACGCTGGCGATATAATCCTTCGAGCCGTGGCGCAACGGCTGAAAAACAGCGTCCGCGCCTCCGATACGGTGGCCCGCATGGGTGGCGATGAGTTTGTGATTCTCCTTGAAGACCTGGCGGGTCCTTACGACGCCGTGGTGGTTTCAAGAAAAATACTGGACGAGATGAAAGAGCCTGTTCCAGTAAAGAGCTTTTCCTTACATATAAGCGTGAGCATAGGCGTGGCCCTGTACCCCGATGACGGTGACGAGGCCCAAACCCTTATTAAACACGCGGACCGCGCCATGTACGGCTCCAAGCTGGGGGGACGCAACAGGGTGACCCTTTCCAGCGGCATAGAGGCGGCTCTGAAGGGGGCGGGGGTATGATCACGGCGGCCCCTCATCAAGTACCGCCCTGTATATGCCATCGCGGGACACAAAATGGAGATAACCGTCCGTAAAATATTTCACGTCCGTAACACCGGAACCGGCCATATATAGCGTTTTCTCCGCTAACGCGACTTTTCCTTTTATCTTTAACGCCCTTATCTCCCCGGTATTCCATGCGCCGAATATGAACCAGTCTTTGTAAAACGCGCCGTTTGTGGGCGCGATGTTCGGCGTGTAGGTCTTGAGGGGGTTTTCATATCTCCTGTCGCCGGCTACGCCCAAAACCACGGGCCATCCATAGTTGCGCCCCTTTTGGATGACGTTTATCTCGTCATCCCTGCTGGTCCCGTTCTCGGTTATGAAAAGCTCCCCTTTATCGTTGAAGGTCATCCCGAAAACGTTCCTGTGCCCCAGGCTCCACACCGGACTGCCTTTAAACGGATTGTCCGCGGGAATGGAGCCATCGGGCGCTATGCGGATGATTTTACCGGCGAGGCTTTTTATATCCTGGGCGCTCTTCTCATCCCGCGCGTCTCCGGTGGAGATGTAGAGCATGCCGTCGGGGCCGAATACCAGCGCCCCGCCATTGTGAAACACCGCGCCCGGGATTTTATCCAGAATCACTTTTTCAGGGTTGAGTCGCACCACCCGGTTGTAGGTGGATAATCCGGTGGAATAGGTATGGTAAACATAAACAGCCCCGTCTTTACAGGCGATACCCAAAAGCCCCTTCTCAAAACCTGTGGCCACATCCAGCGTTTTCATCGGCTTTTTTAAAAGTATGCCGTTTTTTATGACCCGTACGCTCCCGCTTTTTTCCGTGAACAATATTGTGTCTTTATCGAACTGGCAGAGTGACACGGGGAAATCCACATTGCCGGTCATTTTTTCCACGGCGGTTAATCTCAATTGCCCAGCGGTTGCTATCGGGATAAAGATGAGCGGGGAAATCAGTAGGGTGGCGGATAATATATGAGCCGCCAGGGACAGGTTTTTAAGCGCCATTTGCATTCTCCTTGAACTTGAGCATAAGGAGGCATCGTGGTTTCGCTCTTAAAAAATAGCATAAACCCTCCACCGGTGGCGGATGAAACCCGGCTTTTTGAAAATTGTTGGGGGATTTTGAAAGTCGCGCGGGATTAATTTTATGGAAACTTGAAGTATCCCGGCTTTGCCGGTTGATATGGTGCGCCCGGCGAGATTCGAACTCACGACCTACGGATTAGAAGTCCGTTGCTCTATCCAACTGAGCTACGGGCGCAACACGCATGATTTTCGATTATAGCAATTTGCGCCAGGGAATTGGCCTTGTATTAAGCGCCTAAAATTCAAATACCGTTTAAAGTAACTTAACGTGCCACCCTGGGCTTTTCGAAGGGTGGCAAACACTGAACCAGCCATGCTTCGACAGGTTCAGCATGGCAAGGTTTTTGGCGCGCCAGTAGCGCGTCACACCGTCCGCTTTTCCTGCCCGTGGGTTTCCGCTATCTCGCGGGCCAGGTCTTCATACCCCTTCTTCCCGAACTTGGCATAGGCGTAGTTTTTGCCAAACTCCACGCCGGGCTGGTCGAAGGCGTTTATCCTGTACAATCCCCCGGCGAAGGCCGTGGCCACCTCCAGCATGTAGATCAACTGTCCCACGCTGTGGGCGTCCACCTGGGGCATGCGGATGGTAAGGTTTGGCCGGTTGTTTTTCGTAAGGGCGTATTCGGTGCCCTGTTTCTCCACGCCGATAAGCTCGTTCAAGGAATGGCCGGAAAGATATGACACGTCTTCCACGCCGGGAAACTCGTCGGGTATGGGGGCTACGTTTTCGAACTTCCCCACCTCAAGGAAAGTTACAACCTTGTCGAAAGGCCCTTCAACGTACAGCTGGACTTGCGAGTGCTGGTCTGTGGCCCCCAGGGCTTTTATCGGCGTTTGGCCGGTGTGGACCGGCGCGCCGTCTATGTCTTTCTTTTTTCCCAACGACTCGGCCCAAAGTTGCCGGAACCAGTCGGCCATATAATAAAGCTTATTTGAATACGGCATCATAACGGCCATTTTCTTGGCCTTCACGGTGTCCAGCAGATAATGGATGGAGGCGAAAAGATACGCCGGGTTGCCCATGATGTCGCCGTTCTTCAGCCGCTCGTCCATCCGGGCGGCTCCTTCCAAAAGCGCCTCAATATCCACACCAGCGCAAGCGGCTGGCAGGAGCGACACCGGCGTGAGCGCCGTGAACCTGCCCCCTACCCCATCGGGCACCTCGAAACTTTTCAGTTTATGTTCCTCGGCGATGGGCCGGAGGGAACCACTCTTCTTGTCTGTGGTAATGATGAGGTGTTTGCGCCACTCCTTTTTCCCCAGCTTTTTCTTCAGGGTATCCAGGATTATCATGAACTGGGCCATGGTCTCGGCGGTGGCTCCGCTTTTGGAAATCACGTTGAAAACGGTTTCCTTCAGCTTCAAACCGCCTATCATCTCCTCGAACCAGTCCGGGTCTATGTTGTCCAGTATGTAGAGCCTTGTCCCTCCCCGTTTTTTATACGGGAGGCTGTTGTGCATGGAATGCCGCAGGGCGGAGAACAGCGCCGTTGTGCCCAACGCCGAGCCGCCGATGCCCAGCACAACCATGTTCGAAAAATCCCGTTTTATCTTTTTCGCGGCTGTGATTATGGCTTGGGCGGATTCTTTTTGATATGGCAGGTCGTAGAAAGGCAATGCTCCGCTGTTTCGCTTCTTCGAAAGCTCGTTATGGATTTCCGCCGCCCGGCGCTTAAGTGAGGTCAATTGCTCCTCGGCCAAACCGTTTTCGGGGCCCACGGCGGTGGCCATTACGTTGGTGTAATCCAGAACTATGTCGGTCATAACGCTTACCCCCTCTTTCGGTACAGTTCCCTGCCTGCGATAAATACCCGGGCCAACTGGCGATCCGGGCTTATTATAGCCTCAAACGGCTTCGCAACCCCGGCGGGTTTATCCATATATATCGCCACCGCGTCGAACGGGGCGCCCGCCCGCAACGCGCCAAACCCTTCGGGCAATCCCAGGGCCCTGGCGCCATCCTCCGTCATCATCCTGAAAATATCCCGAGACGGAATTTCCGGAAAATCTTCCGCCACGGCGGCGGCTTCTTTCGTCATGTCCAGGTCCATGTTGGACGCTAAGCTGTCTGTCCCCAGCGCCACGGGCACTTTTTTATCCAGAAGTTTTGGTAACGGATGCTCCATGTCCCTGCCAAACCACCGGTTGGAGTTGGGGCACAGGCACACCTTGGCTTTAGCCCTGGCGATGCGGGTAACGTCCCCACGGGCCGGGAAGTTCATGTGGATCAGCAAAGCGTTTTCCAGCGCCGACAAGGTTTGCAAGGCCGCCACTGGGGCGGAACGGGGATGGAAACCCGGCGCAAAGGCCCCCAGGCGTATTAATAAATCGCGGAAGGGGCCGGTCCCCTTTTTTGCGAAAACGTTCTCTTCCATGGTTTCGGCCACATGGATAGCCAGCGGTTTTTTCCGCATGGCGGCGTATTCGGCGGCGCCTTTAATAAGCTCGCCGGAGGTGGAATAAACCGCGTGGGGGGATACGCCATGGGTGACAAACTCGCTTCCGGAGGCGCGCTCCACCCGGTCCATAAGCTCCCGTAGCTTGACGCCCGCAACCGAGGGGTTATACCCCAACGTTTCATGGAACACCACGGCCCGCAGGCCGGCTTCTCGCAGATGGGTGGTGGACAGGCCAGTGGAAGATATGTCCCCCACGCAGGTGGTTCCGGTTTCTATCAGCCGTCTTATGGCTTTCCGGATGGCCGAATCCACCCGGGATGGCGAAGCTTTACCCCGTTTTTTAACCAGGTCCCGAACCCAATCGGTGAATGGAAGCCCTGGTATCATCTTCCCCGCCAGGTAAGACAGTTCCAGGTGGCAGTGGGCGTTCACAAACCCCGGATGAACAAGACAGCCGCTCAAATCCACCTTCCTGTCCGCACGGCGCTTCGTGACAGACTCGGCGGGGCATATCTCCACCACCTTCCCTTCGTGGACGAACACCACCGCGTTGGCCAATGTCTCGCCGCAATCCGGGACCAGCGTCCCGGTGGATACTTTTATAATAGGGCTTAGTTTATGAAACAGGGTTCTCATGGAGCGATTTTGCCGGAGCGGTTTAAAGCTTTATCCAGTCGCGGAAGTCGGAGCCGATAACTCCCGACTTCCGGTATCGGAGCATGGCGTCTTTGCATTGGCACCCGCGAGGCGCCGGGGCCACCGTTTCCAGCGCTTTAATGGCTAACCGTGGCAGGTGGTCCATGGCCATCACCACGCTGGAACGCTCTTCTTCATTCTGCATTCCCTCGAAAAGCTCACCGCCCTTAAAATCCCGGTCGCAGATGCCCTCGGCGTAATTGGTGAGGTAACACAGGGCCGAGTAACACATCTCCAGCTCCCGCGCCAGAAACGCTTCCGGTAGAAGGGTCATACCCACAAGGTCTGCGCCGTAAGAGTGGAACAGCCGGATTTCCGCCGGGGTTTCCAGCCTTGGGCCTTCTGTACATACATACACGGCTTCCGGATAAAACTTCTTTCCCTCGCCGGAAAGGGCGTAGATAAGGGAATGGCGCAGGTCCGGGCAGAAGGGCGATTGCATCCTGATGAATCCCAAACCGCCTTTGGTGAAAAATGTGGACTGGCGGCTTTTGGTCTGGTCTATAACGTCATGGGGCACCGCGTAAGCGCCCACCTCGAACGAAGGGTTTATTATCCCCGGGCCGGACCATGCCACGATCCGCTCCACCCCCGTCTCTTTTAACGCCCATATGTTGGCCCGGTAATTCACGAAAGAGGCCGCTGTGGAATACCTCTCCTCGCCGTGGCGGGAAAGGAAATGGAACGGCACGGCGCCGCCGAACCGCCTGATGGGGGCCGATGGGCCGAAGGGGGTCTGGATTACCTGTTCCGTCTCCGGCTCGCCCAAAACGCTTCTTCGCAAAAGGTCATAAGCTCCGCTACCGCCGATAATGGCCAGCTTGCTCAAATTGTCACCAATCCTTCCCTGTCCTTTTCTGTTCTTTCACCTGGGCTTTTTTTCTTATGTTGTCCCGCAGGTTCTTTTCGTCCTGGGCTATGGCCGAAAAAACGCGCCCGGCCTGTTCGGAGCTGATGCCCCCTTCCCCCTGGCCGCCTTGTTGGGCGTTGTCCGCCTGTTCTCCATCCCCTTTTTCGGACTGCGACTGTTGGGGTTTGCCCTTGTCCTCATTCTGCCGTTTGTCTTCCGCCTGCGGGGCCGGGGTGGGCTTTCCCTGGGGCGCCCCGCCCTGATTGCCAGCCTGGGTCTTTTTTTCGTCCCCCTTTTCGTCCCGGTTTTTATCGCCAGACGAGCCGGACTTGTCTTCCATGTTCCCGGATTTGGGCTGTGATTCGGGAATTATTTTGCTTAAGGCAAGCGCCGTCTCATAATTGGTTCTGGCTCCATCGTCCGCCGGGTCTGTTTTTAACGATTCGCGGCACTGGCTTAAGGCGTAGTTTATGAATTTCCGGGCCTCGTCGTTTTTCCCCTGCTCGTGTGTCCGGGCGGCTTGGCTGTATAGGGCCACGCAACGGTTGAACTGGGCGTTTTTTCTCAACTGGGGGTCTTCGCTGTCCAACGCTTTTTCGTAGGACGCGGAGGCCTCGGCCAACTTGCCCAGCCTGAACAGGGCGTTCCCTATGTTGTAGTCGGCCTCTTTCATTTTCGGGTCGTCACCCTGGGCTTTTTGATACTCCTCCAGCGCCTCCCGGAATTTCCCCTCGGCATAAAGGCTGTTGCCCCGGCCCATGGCCAGATGCCCCATGTAACCGAAGCCCATACAAGCCGCCGCCAGCAGGCCCGCCACAAACCGCTTCATACCCATGCCCCCGGTGAATACAGAAGCTCCATCACAAACCCTTCGCGAAGCCCGTAATCCGACACCACAAGCTTGTCCGCCCCGAACCTGTTCATGGTGGCCTGCACTATGGCGAATCCGGGAACAATCAAATCTTCCCTTCCATCTTTAAGAAAGGCTAAATGCCCACGCTCCGCAATGGTCATGGCGAATATTTTTCTGCGCAACGCCTCCACATCCGCGGAAGTCACCACGCTGTTGTTTATGCGCCCCTGGTCGTACTCCGTCAATCCCAGCGCCATGGCCGCTATGGAAGTAACGGTTCCGGCGGTGCCCACCACCGTCTCGCCCCCACCGGCGCCCAGAGTATCGAAGGCTGTGTCCACCTTGGCCTCCACCTCCGCCAGCAGGCGCCCGTATTCATAATCCGCCACCGGGTGTTTTGTGATGTATTTTTCGGTCAGGCGCACCACCCCCAGGTCTGTGCCGCATTTCCCGGCAGGGGCGCCGCTGGCGGCCAATATGTATTCCGTACTGCCCCCGCCCACGTCGAACAGCACGAATTTGTCCAGCCTGCCGCCGGTGACAAGCGAGGCGCCCAATAGCGACAGCCGCGCCTCCTCCTCCCAGGGTATCACCATCAGGTCCGCCCCCACGGCTTCCTTGACCATCCGGGCGAAAACGGCCGTGTTGCCCGCGTCCCTGGCGGCTGAAGTGGCGGCTATATAAAGGTCGAACGGCCTGTGGCTTTGCGCCTGGGACACCAGGTGGGCGATGCCTTCCACGGTCCGTTTCATGGCTTTTTCGGAAAGCAGGCCCGTGGCGGTTAAACCCTCGCCCAGCCGGGTTATTATCTGGTTGGAATAGACGGTGGAGAACCCTTCGGGCGCTTGCTCGGCCACCAGCATCCGCACGGTGTTGGTGCCCAGGTCAATGGCCGCTACCCGCTTCATTTCTTTTCGACGGTCACCATGTCCTGGTCTATCAGCGAAAGAAACGTGCCAGTCACATCCGGATCCAGTTGGGTTCCGGCGGCCTGGTCCAGCTCCTCGATGGCCCGGGTAAGGGTTAACCTGGGGCGGTAAGGCCTGTCGGAAGTCATGGCGTCGAAAGCGTCCGCCACGGAGAGGATCCTGGCGCCCAAGGGTATCAGCTCCCCTGTCAGTCCGGCCGGATAACCTTTTCCATCGAACCGCTCATGATGATGTAGGGTCATTTTAATGATGTCGCTGAAATCCTCGACGTTGGCCAGGATGGCGGCGGTGAGCGTGGGGTGGTTTTTCATTATGGCCGTCTCCTCGGGGGTAAATACCCCGGGCTTGTGCAAAACCGCGTCGGGAACGCCTATTTTCCCCACGTCATGGAGAACGCCGGCGATATATATCCGTTCGATCTCGTCTTCGGGCATCCCAAGCCTGCGGGCCACAAGCCTGGCGTTATCCGCCACGCGGCGGGAATGGCCTTCGGTATATTTGTCTTTGGCTTCCACCGCCGACACCAGCGCCATGACGGTTTCGAAAAAGAACTTGCGGATGCTCCGGTTCTTTTCCGCCAGCTCCTCGGTGCGTTCCCGCACCTTGGCCTCCAGCATGATCATGTACTCCGCCCGGTCCCGCAACAGACGGGTGCGTTCGATGCCGTTTGTCACCGCCACCGTCAGCCGGTCAAAATCCAGGGGTTTCAGCTGGTAATCGAAAGCCCCGTGCCGCAGGGCTTCTATGGCGGTGTCCACGTCGGTGTAACCTGTCATCATGATCACCGACAGGGCGGAGTCCAGCCGCTTGATCTCTTCTATGAGGTTAATGCCATCTATCCGGGGCATCCTGATGTCGGTGACCACCAGGTCGAACTTGTCCTGCCGAACCTGATCCAGGGCGCTCATGCCGTCTTCGGCCTGGGCGCAAACATAGCCCGACATCGTGAACTTGCGGTCCAACAATTTTCTTATGCTGGCCTCGTCATCCACCACGAGAATCCTGGCAGGGTCGTTATGGTTCATCTAATGAATTATATCAAAGGATTCTCGCAAGTTTACACAGACTGCGGCCACGAATAAAGATTTCATTTTAAACCCCGTGGCGAACCTTCATTGGGGCTTCCGCTGGCACGCCATGGGAGGTGAATAAACAGGCTAGACCGAAATATCCATATCCAGTAACCGAAGCTGGATCCGCTCCATATCCCGCCAGGTGGAAACCTCGGCCACGTAAACAATGTCTAAGGGTGTTTTGGGCACATCCAGCCCCCGGAACTTTTCCGCCTTCGAAAACGCCAGCGCCTGCAAGCCCCCCGGCAGGGTCAGGCGAGCATGGCTTTCGTCCCGCCCCATGTAACAGACCTCCGTAAACCTCACGCCCCGGCTGATAAATACCGGCTGGGGATTCCCCTCACCGTAAGGCTCCAGCGTCTCCAGCTGACGCAAGAACTCCCTGTCTATGCCGCCGGGGTTTACCTCGCAATCAATCTTGATGGTGGGTTTTATCTGGCTGGGCTCAATTTCGTTCCTGGCAAGGCATAAAAACTCCCGGCGGAACACCTCAAACCCGTCCCGGTTCACGGTGAAACCCGCCGCCAGCTTGTGCCCGCCGAATTTTACAAGGCGCCCCGAAACTTTCGACAGAGCCGCCGTAACGTCGAACCCGGCCACGCTTCGGGCCGAGCCTACGCCCTGCTCGCCATTGAAACAAGCCACCAGCGTGGGCAAACCAAACGTTTCAGTGAGTTTGGAGGCCACCAGCCCAGCCACGCCCGGGTTCCACCCGTCGGCGCCTATGACTATCGCTTTTTCCTGTGTAAAATCTATCTCCTGCCCGGCTTTGCGGATGGCTTCGTCCAGCATTTTTTTCTGGATGTCCTGCCGTTTGCGGTTTTCCTCGTCCAGTTTATGGGCGATCCGCGCCCCCTCGCCGCTATTTCCGGTGATAAGCAGATCCACCCCCATGTCGGCCTTTCCAAGCCTGCCTGCGGCGTTTAACCTGGGCGCCAGGGCGAAAGCTATGTCGCGGGAGGTAAGTCCGCCGTTCACTCCGGCCACCTGCTTTAACGCCGTAAGCCCTGGCCGCGTTGCGGCGCGAAGCTCGGATATGCCATGCCGCGTCAACAAACGGTTCTCCCCCACCAAAGGGGAGCAATCGGCCACGGAGCCTATGGCCACCAGGTCCAGATAACGTTTCAGGTTGGGAAGCGTGTCCACCTCAACTCCGCGCTGGCGCAGTTGACTGCGAACGGCCATGCAAAGCTTGAACGCCACCCCTACGCCCGACAGGCCCTTGCAGGGGTATGGGCAATCCTCCCGGTTGGGGTTTAAGGCCGCCACCGCGCCGGGCAGGATGGGGCCGGGCAAATGATGGTCGGTAATGATGACATCCACCCCCAGCCCGTTGGCGTGATCCACCGCTTCCACGGCGTTTATGCCGTTATCCACGGTGATGATGAGCTTGGCTCCCGCCTCCGCCAGGCTGGTTATGGCGGCGGAGTTGAGCCCGTACCCCTCTTTGCCCCGTTCGGGTATGTAATACCCCGCATGGGCGCCGATTTCGTTGAGGAAGAGGTATAGAAGCGCCGTGGCGGTAACCCCGTCCACATCGTAATCGCCATACACCATTATCTTTTCGCCCCGGTCCAGCGATTCAATGACGCGGGAAACAGCCTTGTCCATACCCGCCATTTTCATGGGGTCTTCCAAGGCGGCGAGCGGTGTATCAAGGAACAGCCTGGCCTTTTGAAGGTCGTCAACACCCCGGTTGGCAAGAAGCCTGGCTATGATGGGGCTTAGCCCCAGGGTGTCTGAAAGATTCTTTTCAACTTCCGTGTCGCCGGGGGCAATAGCCCACAGTTTTTCCCTCACCTTTTCTTCTCGGCCAGCAGATGGATGGCTGTAACTATTTTGTCCTGGATGTTATGGGCGCCTTTGTAATAGCAGGCGTTGTTGTTCTGCAAGATGGCGAAGGCGAAAAGTTTCCCATCCCTGCCGGATACATATCCGGACAACGAACTGACACCGTTGAGGGTGCCGGTTTTCGCCCGGGCCTGGCTTTTGGCCGGGGAGGTTTTAAGCCGTTTTCTCACAGAACCGTCCACCCCCATTATTCCGGGAGAGGCCACGAAATCCGGCCCGATGTCGAACCTTTTGCTCATCAACAGCAACAGGTCCGTAAGCATTTTCGCCGAAACCCGGTTCTCTTTGGAAAGGCCCGAGCCATCGGCGAAAACGGCGCCGGTGGTGTCTATCCCCGACTCGTTCAGGAACTTCTCCACCATGCTCAAACCCTTCTCATGGGTACCCGGCGCGCCCATGGTTTCGGCGCCCACGGTTTTAATTACCTGTTCGGCGATGAAGTTATTGGAGAACCGGTTGAGCTCCCGCAGGATGACGGATATAGGCTCGGACTGGTGCGCATGGATAAGCCGGGCCGTTGTGGGCGTCACCCCCTTCACAATGCCACCGGCCACGTTCACTCCCGCGTTTTTCAGGAACGCCCGGAACGTCTCCCCGGCGAACATGGTGGGGTCGTCTATATTTATATATATGATTCCCGGAGCGTCGTCGGGCCGCATGGCTCCGGTTATCTTGATATTCACTTTTCCGTCGCCATTAACGCGCAGGGCGGACACCGGCCGTTTTACCCTGCTCCGGGTCACCGCATCGTTTATCACCCTGAAATAGTCGGAGCGAGGCTCCACCTCGGCAATAACCGGAGCTCCAACCGCCTCTCCCGGATACACATGCACGGCGATAGTGTTGAAGTTCACCGATAACGCCCCGATGGGCGCGTCGTAAGGCCGCTGGGTACGGCGCCCATGGCGGGCCGGGGGAATAGTGTGATCGTCGAAGAACGAGGTGTCCAGCACGAGATTACCCGTAACCTCCCGGATGCCTTGCCTTCTTACCTCGTCGGCGATAAGCCACACCACCTCAGGGGTCAGTTTCGGGTCTCCCCCGCCGCGAATAATGAGATCGCCTTTAATAACGCCCCTTTCCCGTTTGCCGGAATAGAGGACGTCGGTCTTGAATTTATAGTTGACCCCCAGGTAGTTGAGGGCCGTTGCGGTGGTGACAAGCTTCATCACCGACGCGGGAAGCAATGGGCTGGAGCCGTTCAAATCGTAAAGGGTCTCGCCGGTGGCCACGTCTGTGATGCGCACGGCGGTCTTGTCATGGCTGACGCACCGTTCACGCAACGAAAAATCTATGGCGGCCTTGAAATCTTCTTTCTGTTCGGCGAATGCCCTGTCCGCCACCGGAGCGGTGGCCAGCAGACAAAGAATTAAAGCGGCAAGCTTATGTTTCAACTTCATCGTTCTCCTCTATCACAAGCCGGACCACCAGCAGGGCCACGGCCGCGGAAATGGCGTTCACCAGAAAATCCCTCATATCCGCCGCGCGGTTGGGAAGGAACCGCTGGATAGCCTCGTCCATCAGGCCGGCCATGGTGGCCAACAGCCACGCCCCGGGGTAGGCCGGCCAGCCTTTAACGTTGAATTTTACCGTGTAATAGGCCAAGGCCGCCAGTAAAGAATACTCTAAAAGATGGATCCGGTCCGATGGGGTTTTGGCGAATTTGACCGAAAGAACAAAATACGCCGCCGCCGAAGCGGCCAGAATAACCAGATGTTTTGGCTTCCGGCGGCCAAGCCGGGCCACAATAAAATACACCGCCACCCCGGCTCCGGCCACCAGCAGGAGTCCGGAGGCCACGGTTAAAAAACCGCGCTGTCTCAGCCAAACCTGCACGGAGCCCATAAGGCCGGTGGTGAGATAGATTATGAACACGTACCCGGCTGTTACCGCCCTGGCCGTAAACTTATTGTTGAAAAGGTTCATATTCCAGTCACGATGGCGGGCAGGGGTTTAGGACTATCGAACGATGCAGGCGGCCCAATGGCCCGGCGCCCGTTCCGTAAGGGGTGGAACCACTGATTCGCACTCCTTTTTCTTCAGCGGGCATCGGGTGTGGAAAACGCACCCTGCCGGGGGATTGATGGCGCTGGGGGGCTCGCCGGAAAGGCGGATGCGGGCCATTTTCTTCTCCGGATCCGGCGTGGGCAAGGCCGAAAGCAGGGCCTCGGTGTAAGGATGCGTGTGCTTGGAATAAACCGCCGACACAGGCCCCATCTCCATTATCTTCCCCAGGTACATCACCGCCACCCGGTCGCACACCCGCTCCACCACCGACAGGTCGTGCGACACGAAAAGGTAGGCCATGTCCAGCCGCGCCTTTAAATCCATCAAAAGGTTCAACACCTGCGCCTGCACCGAAACGTCCAGCGCCGACACAGGCTCGTCGCACATGATGAACCTGGGATTCAAGGCGATGGCCCGGGCTATGCCTATGCGTTGCCGCTGTCCGCCGGAAAATTCGTGGGGGTATTTCCGCAGGGCGTCTTTTGACAGGCCCACCTTCTCCAGAAGCCCCGCGGCCAAATCCTTGCGTTCCGCTTTTGCCCCCACGTCATGCACACGGAACGGCTCCATGAGCGTGGCGCCCACGGTCATGCGTGGATTAAGGGACGCGTACGGATCCTGGAAAATTATCTGCATCTTGCGGCGCATGGCGCGAAGTTTTTCTTTGGGTAGGGCGTATAAATCCTCCCCCTCGAATTTAACCGACCCGCCCGTGGGCTCTATAAGCCTCAATACCAGCCGGCCTGTGGTGGATTTGCCGCAACCGGACTCCCCCACCAGCCCGAAAGTCTCGCCGGGCATGATGGAGAAACTCACCCCTTCCACAGCCCGCACGTAACCTGTGGTTTTGGAAAACACACCGGATCGCATCGGGAAACTTTTCCGCAGGTTGGCCGCTTCCAGCAGTGGATTGGAAATCATGGGGCCTATTGTGGTTTTTACTCCGTCAAAAGTCAACCGGCGCCGTCATGGCCCCGACACATAGGTGTAATCGTTATACTGCCATGCGCCGCTAATCTTGGAGTAGAGCCGCACGTACAGCGTCCGCCCGTTAGTGGGCAAGCCCGTGGCTTGTACGGATGTGGCCGTGGTCTGCCCCGCGGCGGGGAAATAGCCTATGTCATAGGCGCCCCGGACTGTGCCAACCCATAACGCATAGGCCGTGGCGTTGGACGACTGGGTCCAGGTGAACGTTATGGAACTTCCCGCCAGCGTGGAGCCGGGGGCCGGACTGGTCATCACCGCAGGGCCGGGTTGCGGGGCGTTAGGGTTGAACGCGGTGTAGGTGTAATCATTGCTGTACCACTGGCCGCCGATCTTCGTTAGCAGGCGAACATATAATGTGCTTCCATCCACCGGCAAGCCCGTGGCCTGAACGGATGTCTGCGCCGTCTCACCCGCTGGCGGGAACGTGCCTATCTCCGCCCCGCCCACGGTGGTTCCCACATCCACCCGGTATCCAGTGGCTCCGCTGGCCGCGTTCCAGCTGAACGTCACATCCGCCCCGGTGAGGGTGGAGCCTGGAGCAGGTGAACTCATAACAGCCGCCACAGGGCCGGGAGAACCCGCCGTGTAGGTGTAATCGTAATACTGCCACGCGCCGCTTATCTTGGAGTAGAGCCGCACGTACAGCGTCCGCCCGTCGGTGGGCAGGCCGCTGGCCACTGTGGAGGTTCCCGTAGTCTGGCCGGAGGCCGGGTAATAACCGATGTTATACGCTCCGGGGACAGTTCCAATCCACACCACATAAGCCGTGGCTGTGGATGATTGCGTCCACTGGAACGTTATGGAACTTCCCGCAAGCGTGGAGCCGGGGGCCGGACTGGTCATCACCGCAGGGCCGGGTTGCGGCGCGTTGGGGTTGAACGCGGTATAAGTGTAATCGTTGCTGTACCACTGACCGCCGATTTTCGTGAGCAGGCGGACGTTTAACGCGCTACCGTCCACAGGAAGCCCTGTGGCCTGAACGGAAGTCTGCGCCGTCTCGCCCGCTGGCGGGAACGTGCCTATCTCCGCCCCGCCCACGGTGGTTCCCACATCCACCCGGTACCCGGTGGCTCCAACAGCCGCGTTCCAGCTAAAGGTCAGATCCGCCCCGGTGAGGGTGGAGCCTGGAGCCGGCGAACTTATTACCGCCGCCACAGGGCCGGGAGAACCCGCCGTGTAGGTGTAATCGTAATACTGCCACGCGCCGCTTATCTTGGAGTAGAGCCGCACATACAGCGTCCGTCCGTCGGTGGGCAGGCCGTTGGCCACTACTGATGTGCCGGAGGTCTGGCCGGAGGCCGGGTAATACCCGATGTTATACGCTCCGGGGACAGTTCCAATCCACACCACATAAGCCGTGGCTGTGGATGATTGCGTCCACTGGAACGTCACGGAGCTTCCCGCCAGCGTGGAACCGGGGGCCGGGCTGGTCATCACCGCAGGGCCGGGTTGCGGGGCGTTAGGGTTGAACGCGGTGTAGGTGTAATCGTTGCTGTACCACTGACCGCCGATCTTCGTTAGCAGGCGAACATATAATGTGCTTCCATCCACCGGCAACCCCGTAACCTGAACAGACGTTTGCGCCGTCTCGCCCGCTGGCGGGAACGTGCCTATCTCGGCCCCGCCCACGGTGGTTCCAACGTCCACCCGGTATCCCGTTGCGTCCACAGCGGCGTTCCAGCTGAACGTTATGTCCGCCCCGGTGAGGGTGGAATTGGGGGTTGGTGAACTCATAACAGCCGCCACAGGCCCAGGCGACCCGGCTGTATAAGTGTAATCGTTGTACTGCCACGCCCCGCTTATCTTGGAATAAAGCCGCACATATAGCGTCCGTCCGTCGGTGGGCAGGCCGGTAGCGTCCGCAGACAACGCCGTGGTCTGGCCCGCCGATGGGAAATATCCTATGTCATAGGCGCCCCGGACGGTGCCCACCCACACCACGTATGCCGTGGCGGTGGTGGATTGCGTCCACGTGAACGTAACGGAGCTTCCGGCCAGCGTGGAGCCCGGAGCCGGGGTGGACATGGTGGCGGGAGCCGGTGATGGGCCTCCCACCACAAGGCTTATCCGTTTTTTAGCCAACCCGTTGGTGTCCGTTATGGATGCGCCGTTAGCCTGCAAAGTGGCCAATATGGCGCTTACGGAGGTTCCAGCGCCGTACTGGCTTTTCATCACCGCCCAGGCGCCAGCCACATGGGGGGTCGCCATGGAGGTGCCGCTCTTATATTGATATCCACTCGGGATGGAAGAATAAATGCTTGAACCTGGCGCCAGAACCGAGAGGATGCTGGCGCTTTGGGAGTATGACGCCACCGAGTCCGTCTTTGTGGTGGCGCCCACGCTTACAGCCGTGGAAACACACGCCGGGCTGGATATGCCGCTTTTCGACCCGCTGTTCCCGGACGCCACCACCGTGGCGATGTTCACGCTGGAAAGGTTGTCCATGGCGGCTTTATAGGCGGCGTGGTTGGAGTCGCAGTATGACGAATAGGCGCTACCGTCGCCCAGGCTCATGTTAACGGCGGCTATGCTGTAGTTGTTGCGTTGCGAGAACACCCAGTCCAGCCCCAGCAGGATGTCCGAATCCCAGCCGCTACCGGTATCGTCAAGGATTTTCACCCCGATTATGGAGGCGTCCTTGGCCACGCCGTTCATGGTTGCCGAAGCCCCGGCGGCTATGCCGGACACATGGGTGCCATGGCCATGGACATCCGCCGCCGCGCCCGCGCCCGTCATGGATGACTGACCATTGGGGCATTTATTACCGGTAAGATAACAAGCCTCCGCCACCACCTTGCCGGAAAGGAATGCGTGGCCGCTAGTGACGCCCGTATCCAGCACAGCCACGGCATAACCGGCCCCGGTATATCCCGCGTTCCAGGCGATATCCCCGCCGATGAGGGGGACGCTTTGGGCCAACGTTGTGGAAACGGGGTTGTCCGAATCCACATATTCAACTTTTGGATGGTTGATTATGGCGTTCAGGGCCGGGGAATCCGCCTCCATGGCGATAAAGGGTATATGTTTGTATTTTTTGATGTTTTTTACGTTACGGCCAGCCACATGGGCCTCTACTTCATCCTGGGCGGTGGCAATGCCCGCCTGTTGCGCGGCGGATGTGGCCGCGTCCTCCACCCCTTCGGCCACAAAGGGGGTTTTGAGTTTTATTATTACCTGGGCGGAACCTGTACTGCCAGCCTTGGCAAGTATGGCCCGATGGGTAAGCTCCCGGGCGGAGGGGTCTTTTTCCGGCAATCCTTCCGTGGATGAAATGTCCGCGCCCCCGCACGCCGTGACGAATACCGCCACAGCCAACAACAATACGGCCAACGCACGGCTGGAGCGCGCCCCTCTCAGGAAGTCTCCAGAGCTAATATCCATGGCCAGGCCTCCAGCGTGGGGTGAATCCTAGGCGCGAAAATCCTTCACCGAGCGAATCGTAACATTGACGGCGGCAGGATTTCGCACACGAACTCCCCTTTTATTATTATACTCTTACCTACTTTCAAACCCGCGTTATTACTGGTAGGGTCTCAGTTTGAAAGTACAGGGGAGATTCTTCACTTACGCTCAGAACGGCAATATAAAAGCCGTTGATAACATCGTCATCCTGAGCGAAGCGCATGCGAAGTGAAGGATCTGTCTATTATTTGGGATTCAAACTGGGACACCACCTTATTACTGTTTTCCTTGCAAAAACCGGCCTGTTTCATTAAACTTAAATGTTTTTAACTCCTTGCTCCGCGTTGTGGTCACGCGGGGCTAAGTAACACTAACCCGAAAGGAGCGTTATGCAAAGAGACTACGAGACCGTATTTATCGTAAAGCCCGACCTTGCCGACGAGCAGATCGACAAGGAAATCAACACGGTGAAAGACCTTATCACCGCCGAAGGGGGCTCCATTATGGAAGAAGACCGGTGGGGCAAAAAGCGCCTTGGGTATGCCATCAGGAAGAACCGGTACGGGTTTTACACCCTGCTCCGCTATTCCCTGGAAACCGGGAAAATGCCCGTTATCGACCGGCACTTCCGGCTGAACGAGAACATCTTAAAATCGCTGACCGTCTATTTTGACGGCGCGGCCGGCCGTATGGCTCCCGGCGCGGCGCCTGCCAGGGCCGAATCCGATGCGGGCGATGAAAGCGAGGCTGGCGGAAATGGCGAGTCTTAATAAGGTAATACTCATCGGTAACCTTACGAGGGATCCGGAACTCCGGTACACCCCCTCTGGAATGGCCGTGGCCAAGTTCGGCCTGGCGGTGAACGACAGGTTCAAACAGGGGGAAGAGTGGAAAGAGCGGGTCAACTTCATTGACATCGTGGTTTGGGGCAAACAGGGCGAGAACTGCTCGGAATACCTGAGCAAGGGCAGGCCCGTATGCGTTGAAGGACGGCTTTCCTACTCCACCTGGGAGACGGAAGACGGCCAGAAACGGAGCAAGCTGGAAGTGGTGGCCGAACGGGTGGTGTTCCTTGGTGGAAGGGGCGACGACAGCTCCGGAGCCAAAGAAGGCAAGGGCCCTTCCACCGGCTATTCCAATGCTGAAGCTCCGGCCAGCCTCGATGACGATGTCCCATTTTAACGGCTTAACTACAACGGTTCTTTGGAGACTGTAAGAAAGATATGAAGAAAGGCACAAGATCTTCCTCCCGGGAGGGCGGGAAACGCACTTTTTACCAGAAAAAGATATGCAGGTTCTGCGCGGACAAGATCGAGAACATCGATTATAAAGATGTCAAAACGCTGAAGAACCTGCTGACCGACAGGGGCAAGATAATCCCCAGCAGGATTTCCGGCAACTGCTCGAGCCATCAGCGCAAGGTTACCACCGCCATAAAACGCGCCCGGTACATAGCGCTGTTCCCCTATACGTTTGCTTGATAGGTAATGGCCGGGTCCATGTCCGTTAACGGAAAGGTTGTGAGCGTCCGGTCGCCTTTGGCGGCGATTGCGCCCGGGATTTTTTCCCTGGGGTTCTTTTTCGCCTCCATGGTGGCGCCTCCATTGGGGCTTTTCGCCCCCGCTCCGCTCTATTTCGCCCTGGTGACCAACGGTTACCTTATCGGCGCCCTGGTGGCTCTGGCCGCGGCGGCGGTGATATTGGCTACCGGTGGCCTGGCCCAGGCTGGGTTATACCTTTCCACCTGCGGGCTCATGGCCATGGCCATGGCTTTTTCCTACAACCGGGGCCATTCGCTGGAACGCACCCTGGCTTACGCCACGATTCCCGTGTATCTGGCGGGCGCGCTGGCTTTTTTCGCGGCCGCTTCTTTAGACGGGCGCAGTGTTATGGACACCATGCAACGGATGGGGTTGGGTCTGGTGGACTCTCTGGCGGACTCTTACGCCGGCGTCAACGCCGACCAGGCTTTGCTGGACTGGTTGAAGGAGAACCGGGAGGGGCTTGCCGGCCTTTTCGCCCGGCTTTTCCCCGGCATGGCCTTTATCACCCTCCTGCTCATGGCTTCGCTGAACATCGCCGCCGTGCGGATTTATTCCTTGCGGCGCGGCCTGACGGCCCATTTCGCCAACCACGATTTCGCGGGCTTTGCGGCCGCCGATTGGGTGGTGTGGGCCTTGATAGCCGGAGGGGCGGGCACTCTTATGGCCACGGGGCCGCTGAACACCGCGTCCATGAACATTCTGCTCATCACACTGTCCATCTACCTGATCCAGGGGATGGCCATTCTCCATAGCTGGTTCCTAAGATTCAACATCCCCCTCATCGCCAGGGGCATCGGGTATTTCCTGGTGTTCTCCCATCCGCTCATGATGTTGCTCATCAGCGGCTTGGGGCTTACCGATGTATGGGTTGAGTTCAGAAAGAAAAATAACGCCAAACCGGAGGTAAATCCATGAAAGTCATACTTTCCGACTATGTACAAAGCCTGGGGTCGGCGGGCGAAGAGGTGAACGTGGCGCCTGGTTACGCCCGTAACTTCCTCATCCCCAGGGGCCTGGCCTTTGAAGCCACTGAGGCTAGCCGCAAAACGTTTAACAATAACCTCAAACAGCGCGCCCGCAAGCTGGCCCGCGCCATAAGCGACGCGGAGTCGCTCAAAGGCGTCCTGGAAGGTATGGAGCCGCTGGTTTTCACCCGCGCTTCGGGCGAAGACGGCAAACTGTTCGGCTCCGTCACCAGCGCCGATATAGTGGAAGCCCTGAAAGGGCGCGGCCATGAGTTCGACAAGCGCAAGGTGGAACTGGACAGGCCCATAAAGACCCTTGGGGACCACGAGGTAACCCTTCACATCCATGGCAAGGTGAACGCCAGACTGGAAATAAGCGTCCACGCCGAGGCCGCCCCGGAACAGGCCGGAGCCCAGGAGACAGCCGGGCAGGATGAAGCCCCGGAGGAAAACGGCTAGGCCTTTTTATTCCTATTAATATGGCCCCGGCCCCGGGAGAATTGTAGAATATAAAAATTCTTCCGGAACCGGGGCTTGATTTTTTATGGGGGGCCTATGGATAAATCCGAAATTCTTGTGGAAACCGGGCTGGCCAAAGGTATGCCTCCCGATGCTCTTAAGAAGTTTGGCGGGATAGCCATCCCGATGGAATTCTCCGAAGGCGCCGTCATCATAGATGAATCGGACAACAGCCGGGATATTTTCGTTATCTACGAAGGGCTTGTATCTTTCAAGCTCAAGGCGACACCCTCTTTCAACGAAACGGCGCAACCGCCGCAGGCCCTGGAAATCATGTTTTATCGGGGAGTGGTGGGGGAACTGTCTTTCATGGATGGCCAGGGCAGAGCCGCCACGGTAGTGGCCATGGATAAGGTGAAGGCTCTCCATCTGCCTTTTGCGGAGTTGAGGAACTTGATGGATACTGATATTAACTTCGGTTTCAACTTTTTACAAAACTTGAGCAGGATACTTTGCTCCAAGGTGCGCCACGCCAGTGACGCCTTGAAGAACCACATGTTTCTCTAGTTTGCGCCACCCTGTAAATCCATGCCGTTAAAATCCAGCCTGGCGCTTTTAAAAGCGCTCCGCCCGGCGGAAAAAATGGACGTCAGCTCCACAGCCTCGTTCCTTGACGCTGGATATATAGCCAGCGGAGACCCAAGACTTAAATTGCGCTCGCTGATCATCCGGCCAGAGCCTGGCGGATTTAATAAACTCGCCGAAAACCATCCCGGCTACCGCCCGGCGGTTTATTTTACGGCGCTCGACTTTTTCAAGGGCGAGGAACCGGCTAAAGCCGTAAAGTTTATAAACAGCAATTATTCGCAGGGCACGCCGTCACGGGCAAATCCAGCAATGGATGCGTTGCTTGCGCTTTCCGGTTTTGTCGCTGAAAATGGCGCTTTAAACAAACTTTCCGATCTCAAGCGGTCTATTGACATGGGGCCCATAGAGCTTCAATACATGGCCCTTTCATATCTTGAACAGCGCATTTATGAATTGGACAAGAACGACAGGGGGGCCGAGGAAAAAGAGGAGCCGTTGCGTGGCCCGGCTGGATGGATGTTGAACAGGCTGGACGACGCGGCAATAATAATCCGCTGGCTGGTGTTCCGCATCCTAAACGTCATCCTCAACCTCACCCGCCCTCAACGGCGAAAGACTTACTGCGGCCTTATTGATGGCGACTTGTGGCATGGCCTGTACAACTACGCCAAAGCCCGTGAAGCGTATGAAAAAGCCCACGCCGCCGACCCGGCAAACCCGGAGCCGCTGGAGTCTTTAACCCGGTTATCGCTGATTGCCGGGGACTTGGAAAGCGCTTCGGCTTACTTTGCCAAACTCGAAAACACACTGGATAATGAGGACGACCCTTTCCTTGCCAAACTAAAGGCTGACATCCGGCTGGCCCAGGGCAATTACGCAGAAGCCTTTAAACTATATAACGGCGTGATGGAATCTTTCCCCCACGACATCATGGCCCATTACAGGCTGGGCCTTTGCTATTTGCGTTTGGAGAAAGCGGACAAAGCCAGCGAGTGGTTTATCAAAAGCCTTTCCCAGCCTAACGCCGGGCTTTTGCGCAGAAGGATCGAGACGTTCGAAAGGCTTGTAACAATCGCGCGTTAACGAGATCTACAGCCTCTCGGTTTCGTGATCCACGTAATCAAGCGATTGAATTTCTTGCGGCACCGGGAACAGGTCGGTGGCGTCGTCAATCCGCCACGCCAGTTGGTCCGCCCGGCGGATAAGTTTGGCATGGATGGTGTTATCCGTCCCCACGGGGTCGTATTTCATGCAAACCGCTTCGCGGCCCCGGATAAAAAGATCCAGGATCAAATTGATGGAGTGGTTGTTCAGGGTGTTCACCCTTTTCCGGGTCAGCACCCGAAAACCTTCGAATATTGTCTCCTGCACCTGTTCGCGCCAAGTGATTATGTCGGTCAGTCTCACGGCCCGTTTGAATACCAGCTTCTTGGCGCCGAACCGCAGATGGCTCCGGTTCATCACGTTTTTTATCAGCGTGTCGTTGCCATGATTGTGCATGGACACCACTTTGGAGGCCATCATCCAGTGCCTCTTGCTGATGAACCTGTCCGCCCTGAATTCCCAGAACACGTGGCCGATGGTCCGCGAGGTGGGGGTTGAATAAAGCAGGTTTGGTATCAGGTGGTTGTGGGCTATGACATCGGCGGCAAGATGGGTAAGATACCCGTAGGCATACGCCCTGGTGGAGTCGTTACCGGCGTCCGCCAGAACCCGCTCCCCCACGCTCCAGTTGTGGCAATGGTCGTCCCGCCTTTTATAACCTTTGCCTATGAAGATGTCGGCGCTGATGCAACCGTATATGTAATCGTGAGGATAAGTGGACAGAATGGCCGCTATCTCCGGCCTTATCATGGCGAGGTTTTCGAGTATAAAACTTCCCTGGGCCACGTGCATCCCGGCGCCCCAGGCCAATGCCTGCTCGGGCGTGAGCGTCACTCCCAGCGCCGCCATGCAAACCGTGGCAAGAAGCCAGACCATGTAGCCGGTCTTGCCTATTTTAACTTGCGCCATCTTTCAAACATTTCCAGAATAGCGTCATAATCCCGGTCATTGTCTATATCCAGCGCCGCGCCCCCATGGGTGGTGACCACATGGCCGGCCCGCACACCCAATATCTGCCCCACTCCGTCCAGTATCATCTCCGTGGACACCAGGCGCCGCACCCTGTCGCTCAACCCCTTAAAGCCCCACAGGGATAAAGCCATCGCCGCCTCCATCGCCAGATACATCCATATTTTCGAGCGGACGGGTTTTACTGCCCATAGCTCCCGTAAAAGGCGGATGATGTTGCGGAGCTTTTTCTGATACCGTACGTTGTATATTTTCAGTATAGCCCCGCGGTTGACGAAAGCGAAAGGCCGCGCCGCGTGCATGTTGCTTATCCTGAACAGCCCGTCCCGCACATGGAAACAGGTCATGGTTATCCCCGGCGTGTTTTCAGTGGGCAGATATTTGGCCAACGACTCTTTGGGCGTAAGCCCTGCCACATAGTCGTATCTTTCCATGTCGGCCTTTTGGAAAAACTCGTCTATCTCGCCTGTGGTTATCAAAGGAGAGTCGCCGGGAAGGATAAAAATGGCGCGGTTGAAAAATTCCGGCCTGGTTTTCTCCAACCCTTCAACGTATCCATCCAGCGTTGAGATGAACCCGTTCCAGATATTGGCGGCCAGGTTTTCCCACTGGTTCAGGCAGATCACCGGCTTTTTAGCGGCCAGGGACGGATGTTTTTCCAGCGCTTTTTCCAGCCGCGTTTTGTCACCCACTATGAACACCCTGCGGATGTGCCTGGAATCCGCCACGGCCTCCAGCACATGGATGAAAAGGGGGTACCCAGTGACGTCCAGAAACGCTTTGCTTTCATTCCGGACGGCGGTGGTGTCTCAGTTTGAATCTCAAATAATAGACAGATCCTTCACTTCGCTTGCGCTTCGCTCAGGATGACAATGTTATCAACGGCTTTTATATTGTCATTCTGAGCGTAAGTGAAGAATCTCCCCTGTACTTTCAAACTGGGACACTACCGGCAGATGCCCCCCCCTTTTAAGATAACCGGTCCGCAGGTTCAGCGAATATCGCCCAAAGATTTTTGAAGGATAGAGCGGGCCGTGGGGTTTTTCTCCGTAGCCATAGCGCCTTCCAGCGTCTTTTTGGCTTCCGGCGTACCTATTTTCTTCAAGGCGCGGATTGCGGAAATGCGAACCATCACGTCCACATCTTCAAGCCCCGGCCCTACAGAGGTAACCGCCTTCTCACCTTCAAGAGCCGCCAATGCCTCTATGGCCGTGGCGCGGATATACGGGTTAAGGTCCCCTTTTGATTTTTTCACCACAAGGCTAACCGCCTCGTCATTTTTAAAATAAGCCAGCGCAAGCATGGCCCGCGCCCGAACCGCCGGGAACAGCTTTTCGTCGTTGGATATGCCGATAAGCGTAGCGCGGGTGGCTTCCGGGTTCAGCTTCGCCCAGTAATCTTTCCCGGGCATGCCGTGATAAGCGGACAGCACAGAAACCATGTTCTCATAAGGCACCACAACCGTTCCCGCCTGCGCCCGGCCCACAGACGGGGCGAAAACCAGCGTTAAAACCGCAAGAGCCGCTATGGCCATATTTCTCACAAGCATTCAAACCTCCTGTTATAGCGCTGAAGGGTGCGTATTTATAACCTGCCCCTGCTGGGGCGATATTAGCGTTTGGAACGTACCTGCGGAGATGTACTCGTTGTCGTCGGTCCAGAACATAAGATACTCTGTGCCTTTACCACGGCATTCGGGGCCGGACACTATCCCGTCACCATCGGTGTCGTTATCGCTACCGCATTCGGGGGTATCTTCCAACGGGTCATGCTCCTGCCCGCTACTCTCGGACGGATGGTACAGCCCCAGATAATGGCCCATCTCATGGGCCAGGGTAAGGGCCAGATAAATCTGGTCGGTCTCATGCGACGTGTATCCCGCGGCCGTAAATCCATACGAAGCGGCCAGCGTCACAAGCCCCGAAGCGCCGGTGCCGTGAAGAAAACCCGGCCCCGGTATGGCGCCATCCATCCCCACCAGCCCTTCCGGCAGTGTGGGCATAAGAAAACAGTTTATTCCGGTGTCGGTTCGTCCTTCTGTGCCCCTGGAAGCGGCTATGAGAAACTGGCTGAGCCCGTCCATTGAACTCATCTGCGAGATGGCGCCGGGGTCGTCCCGGAACTCCAGGTTCACGGCCCCCACACTGATCCCCGCCTGGGCGAATATGTTGTTCAGGTATCCACGGATTATTTCCGCGTCGTCCTGGCTGGATACCACCGGGTTGGTCTCCCCGCTGACGGTGTAAACGAACAAGTTTACGGTTATGGAGCCGGTGGTAAAATCCGGGTCATTCTTTTTCACCAGCCAGATGTTTACATTGGCCGCGGCCCGGTCGGCGTTGGTCAAGTTCATAAGGTAATCACCGCCCGGGAAATCCCCTTCTGAGGTGTACCGGACGGGCGCTAACATGCCCAAAGTCGCCCCGCCGGAGTATATCTGAAAAGAGTAAAATCCAGCGTAACCCCCGGTTGTGGACTGGGTGGTGTAATCGTAATCGTAATAAATCCCCGCGGCGGAGCTGAACGTGTCCACATAAATCAGCCCATCGCTGTCGGCGACGATTTCCGTTACCATGCCGCCACCGGAATCCACCCCGGTCACAGTTTCCAGCTGTTTCACCACGGCTCCGGGCAGGACCGTGCTTTTTAATAGCACACTGCTGTATTGGATGCCGCTGGCTGAGGTGCCGGACTGCTCTTTAGGCGCCTCGCAAGCAGAAACCGCCAAAGCGAATATCGCTGTTATAGCGACGGACCAGTAACGCGCTATCACGCCAAATCCATTCTTCGACATTCAAGATACCCCGCAAAAAAAGATTGCACGATGATAGCACAAAGGCGAATCGCGTAATCACAATGAAAATTGGGTTTTAGGACGGTAATGCTACCCGGCGGATTTACCCGCCAGGCTTAAATCCGCTTATTGGAAAGATAGAAAAGCCGCGCGGGCCATTTCTATATAAGCGCCAGGATTGACGCCCAGCCAAATGACGCCGTAAACCGAAAGCGCCAGCGCCACCGCCATTGAAGGCGAGAACGTGATGGCCGGGGCGGTGGTTTCCCCCTCGCCGCGCATGTACATGTAAACGGTGAGTTTCAAATAGTAGAATACCGACACCACCGAGTTGAGCACGCCGATAATGGCCAGGTAAATGAACCCTTCATTAATGGCGGACATGAATATGTAGAACTTGCCCATGAAGCCCGCCATGGGTGGAATGCCCGCCAGCGAGAAGATCATGATACTCAACACCAGCGCCATAACCGGGCTTTTATAACCAAGCCCGGTAAAGTCGCTGTAGCTGGTGCGCTCCTCGTTCTTGCCCGCCACAACCGAAAGGACCGCGAAGGCTCCGATGTTCATGAAGGTGTAAACAAGCAGGTAGAACAGCATGGACGATTGGGCCTGCTCGGTCCCAACAGCCAGCCCCACCAGAATGTACCCGGCGTGGGAGATGGAGGAATACGCCAGCATGCGTTTCACGTTTTCCTGGTTCAGCGCCGCCATGTTCCCCACGGTCATGGTGACAACCGCCAGAACCCATACGATTTCGTACCAATGCCCCCTCATGGCCGGGAACGCCTCAATCAGTATCCTGATAAAAGCCGCGAAAGCCGCCGCCTTTGGCCCGGCCGACATGAAAGCGGCCACCGGAGCGGGCGCGCCCTGGTAAACGTCCGGCGTCCACATGTGGAACGGAACCGCCGCCACCTTGAAGGCAAACCCCACCATCACAAACACAATGCCCACCGAGAGCATAACGTTGCCGCCAAGGTTGCCCGCCACGGCGGAGCCTATGGCCGACAGCCCCGTGGCGCCCGTGGCCCCGTAGATAAGCGCCATGCCGTACAGCAATATGCCGGACGAGAATGCGCCAAGGATGAAATATTTTATGGCCGCCTCGTTGGAGATGGCCCTGCCCCTGGATATACCCGCAAGGACATAAAGGGATATGGACATCACCTCCAGGCCCATGAAGATGGTGATGAGGTCTTCACCGGAGGCCATAACAAACATGCCAAGGGTGGTGAACAGCAACATGGCGTAGTATTCGCCATGGTCTATCCCCTCGTCCTTGCCGTATTTAATAGAGATGAGTATGGACAGGCCCGCGGCCAGGGTGAATATCAGTTTGAAGAAGGTGGAGAAATCGTCCACCATGTACAGCCCGCCGAACGTGGCGAAATGCGCCCCTTTCAGGGCGTAGGTGAAATAACCGGCCAGCGCCACACCGCCCAGCGCGATGTAACCCAGATTGTCCCTACCCTTCTTGTCGGCGAACACTTCCGCCATAAGTAGCGTCAGCGCCACCACGGTAAGGGTTATTTCAGGGGCTATGGCCCCCAGCGATATGTCTGGAATGCTAATCGGTTTCATCTGCTCTCTTTATTTGCAAAACCGCTAATATCCGGAACCCGTCCGGTTATGACCCGGATCCCCGCCCGCCCCATGCCCGTGATGGGCCGCTGGCGCGGGCGCAATGCCCTCCGGCGCGGTCATCTCGCCCGAACCGGGTTTCACCTGTTCCACAAGGTGGACAATGGTGGGCTCCATCATTTTTATGATCGGCGTGGGGTACACGCCAAGGATAAAGATCAACGCCACGAACGGCGCGAAGTAAGCTATCTCCCGCGCGTTCATGTCTTTCAGCTTCTCGTTCTTCGGGTTGGTCACCTTTCCGAACATCACCCGCTGGAACATCCACAACATGTAAACAGCGGCCCAAATCACGCCCGATGTGGCTATGGCCGCGTACAGCGGATTGGCCTTCCACGTGCCCATGAGTATCAGGAATTCCCCCACGAACCCGTTGAGGCCCGGCAGGCCGATGGACGACAGGGTGACTATCATGAATATCACGGCGAAAACAGGCATCTTGGATGTCACGCCGCCGTACTCCGATATAAGCCTGGTGTGACGCCGCTCGTAAAGCACGCCCACCGCAAGGAAGAGCGCCCCGGTGGACACGCCGTGGTTAAGCATCTGGAGCATGCCGCCCTCTATGGCCTGCACGTTCAGCGCGAAAATGCCCAGCATAACAAAACCCAGGTGGCTGACAGATGAGTAGGCCACCAGCTTTTTAACATCCTCCTGGACCATGGCCACCAGCGCGCCGTACACGATGCCGATAAGCGCCAGCCAGCTTATCCAGTCCACCGCCCAAAGGGTGGCTTCGGGGAACATGGGCAGGGAGAACCGCAGGAAACCGTAGGTGCCCATTTTCAGCAGTATGCCAGCCAGTATGACGGAACCGGCCGTGGGCGCCTCCACGTGGGCGTCCGGCAACCATGTGTGGAACGGGAACATCGGCACCTTTATGGCGAAGGCCACGAAGAAGGCCAGGAACAGCAGGATTTGCGCGGACATATCTATGGGTAATCCCTGGTACGCAAGGATGTCCATGGTGTAGAAGCCCTTCACCGCGTAGTGGTGGAAGTACATCCACAAAATGGCCACCAGCATCAGCACCGACCCGACCATGGTGTATATGAAGAACTTCAGCGCCGCGTAGATCCTGCGGGCTCCGCCCCATACCCCGATGATAAGGTACATGGGGACGAGCATCATCTCCCAGAACACGTAGAACAGGAAGAAGTCCAGCGCGCAGAAAACGCCCACCATGCCCGTCTCCAGGAGGAGCATGGAGATCATGAACTCTTTCACGTTTTTCTCTATGGCCGTCCAGGTGGACACCATGCATATCGCGGTGGTAAGCGTGGTGAGCAGGATCAGCAACATCGAGATGCCGTCCACGCCCATGTAGTAGCTTATGCCCCATTCGGGGAGCCAGTCTTTCCGCTCCACAAACTGCATTATGTGGGTGTTCTCAAACTGCGTGAACAGCGGGATGGACACCAGGAAATCGACCACCGTAGTGATGAAAGCCACGCCCCGGATAAGGGCCGTGTTCTCCTTGTCGATAAGAAGGAGCAAAAACACCCCGCCCAGGGGGATGAACGTCACTAGCGAAAGAAGCGGTAAAGACTCCATATTCCCAGTCTAAAAAAAGCCCTAAATAAGCCCAGTCATTCCACCAGGGGTTTTTGCGGCCTTAAAGGGCGGCCAGCCAGAAACCCAGCAAGAACACGGCGCCGGCCACCATCACGAAGGCGTAGTTGCGCACAAGCCCGGTGTGGGCCATGCGTATAGCCGCGCCCGCGCCCATAAAGAACCCGGCGGTTGAATTCACAAGCCCGTCTATTATTTTCACGTCGAAAAATTTCCACAGCGCCGTATGGGAAAAACCAACGATTGGTTTCACAATGGCGGCGTCGTAGATCTCATCAACGTAGTACTTGTTCTGCAAAAGGGTGTAGACGCTCCTGGTGAGCCCTTCCCGTTTGGCCAGCGCTTCGGCGGCCTCGGGCTTTACGCTATAGAAATGCCGGGCCACAAAAATGCCCGCAACGCCCATGCCCACAGACACCAGCATAAGCCCCAGCTCCAGCCCAAGCCCTGCATGAGGATGCTCCATGCCCGGCACATGCCCCTGGGCGAACACCGGCTCCAGGAAATTTTTCAAAGTATGCCCGCCTTCTATAATAGGCAGGCCAAGGAAACCGCCGGTGAAGGCCAGGAACGCCAGGATCACCAGCGGCGAAGTCATGGACTTGGGGGACTCATGCACATGGTCCCGCACATGATGGTCTTCCGCCCTAAGATCGCCGGTGAAGGTTATGAAGTACAGGCGGAACATGTAGAAAGCCGTAACGCCCGCCGCCATTGTGGCCAGCCCCCAGTAAACAAGATGGCCCGGGGTATGGCCGAGGAAGGCGGAGAGCAATATTTCGTCTTTGGAAAAGAACCCGGCCAGCGGAGGGATGCCCGCTATGGCCAGCGTGGAGATAAGGAACGTTTTGTGGGTGGTGGGCATCTTGCCGCCCAGGCCGCCCATCTGCCGCATGTCCTGCTCGCCGGACATGCCGTGGATAACCGAGCCGGACCCAAGGAACAAACAGGCCTTGAAGAAAGCGTGGGTCATCACGTGGAACACCGCCGCCACATAGGCCCCCACGCCGCAGGCCAGGAACATGTAACCCAGCTGGGATACGGTGGAGTAAGCCAAAACCCGTTTTATGTCGAACTGGTAAAGACCCATGGTGGCCGCGAAGATGGCCGTAACAGCTCCCACCAGCGCCACCACCGTCATGGAGACCGGGGCCATATTGAATAAAACATTGCACCGGGCCACCATGTACACCCCGGCGGTCACCATGGTGGCCGCATGGATGAGGGCGGAAACCGGCGTGGGGCCCTCCATAGCGTCCGGGAGCCATGTGTAAAGGGGTATTTGGGCCGATTTGCCGGTGGCCCCCACGAAAAGCAGAAGGGTTATCCCGGTGACTATAACACCGCCCATCACCAGTTTGTCATGGGCCTGGGAGAACACCGTGGTGTAGTCTATGGAGCCGAAGGTCCAGAAAATCCACATGATGGCCAGTAGAAAACCGAAGTCTCCTATCCTGTTCATCACAAAGGCTTTCTTGCCCGCGTCCGCGGCGGATTTCTTGTCGTAATAATAGCCGATGAGCAGGTAGGAACAGAGCCCCACCCCCTCCCAGCCTATGAACATAAGCAGGAAGTTGCTCCCCAGTATAAGAAGGAGCATGGAGAACATGAAAAGGTTGAGGTAGCTGAAATATCTCGGATAACCCTCTTCATGATGCATATAGCCGATGGAATAGACGTGGATGAGGAAACCCACCCCCGTGACAACCATCATGAACAGCGCCGAGAGGGGGTCGATCTGTATCCCCGCGTCAGCGGTGAAGGAACCCGACTGTATCCATGTGAAAAGGACATTCTCGTAAACCCTCTGGTCCGCCGGGAGGGAGAGGAGGTTTAGGAACGCGGACACGGCCACCAGGAACGAAAGCCCCGTGGAGCCCACGGCCCAGAAAGCGACGGCTGGTTTGGATATTCTAAACCCAAACAAGCCGTTCATCACCGACCCTATCAGGGGAAGGATCGGAACCCACCAGATATGCTCAAGACCCCACATAGTTAATTCCGGCTCACCATTTCATGAGGTTTACTTCGTCCAGATCCACAGTGTCGCGGTTCTTGAACAGCGACAGGGCGATGGCCAGGCCCACAGCCGCTTCCGCCGCGGCCACCGCCATCACCATGAATACGAAAACGTGGCCGGTCATGTCGCCAAGATGCCTGGCGAACGCCACAAACAGGAGGTTGCCGGCGTTTAGCATAAGCTCGATCGCCATCATCACCACGATAACGTTGCGCCTTGTGAGGACGCCCACAAGGCCGATGATGAACAATACGCCGGACAGCGCGATGTAATGGGTTATGGTAACCATCTTAATTACCTCAACCTCGTTTTAGTAAGCACCACCGCCCCCACAAGCGCCGCCAGCAAAAGCACCGACGCTATTTCGAAAGGCAGAAGGTATTTTGTGAAAAGGATCTCCCCCACCGCGGCGGTGGAGCCAAAATCGGCTTGTATGACGCCCGCCGGGGCCAAGGCTCCGGAAAGGGCCACCACGGGAAGGAATATCGCGCCCATGAAGGCGACGGCCGCAAGCTGGTAGACTGGTTTCCTGCTGGTCTGATCGCCTGTTTTTTCCCGGAGGTTGAGCATCATGATCACGAAAAGGAATAGCACCATGATCGCCCCGGCGTAAACCAGCACCTGCAGGGCCGCCACAAGATGGGCGTTCTCCATGGCGAAAAGACCCGCCAGGCAGAACATCACCACCACCAGGTTCACCGCGGAGGTAACGGGCCGCTTGGACATGATCGTGGCTAAAGAGCAGATCACGGCCACCGCCGCCAGCAGGTTGAACATTAAAATTTCCATCGTCCGTTTACCTGTTATGTTTACGCCGCCTAATACCTGGCGCGGCTGTAATATTTATCGCGTATCGTCTCAAGCCTGCGCTCAAGCCTGGCCTCGGGGACCAGCAGGTCTTCCTTGCTGTAAATCATCTTCGAGCGGTCATACTCGCACAGGTTGCGCCAGTCGTCGCTCATCACAATGGCTTCCTTGGGGCATACTTCCTCGCAACGGCCGCAGTATATGCACCTTGTGCCGTCCAGCGTGTAGGATACCGGGAACCTGTCGCCGTTAGGCCGCTCCCCGCCGATTATGCTTATGCAGTGTGGCGGGCAGGCCAGTTCGCAAAGGCCGCAAGCCACGCATTTTTCCATACCGTCGGCGCCGCGCACCAGCACGGGCCGTCCCCGGAACGCCGGAGGGGGCGTGACGGACTCTTCCGGGTAATAAACCGTCATTATCTTCCGGCTTTTCCGCCCGGCGCCGAACACGAACTCGTCCACCAAGGCGCCAAGGTTCACGAAGAAATGTCTCAGCGTGATCCCCATGCCCCTTAAAATCTCCGGCACATAAGAGCTCTCCCACAGGGTGAGCGTCACGTTGCGCCGGACTTTCTTTATAGTAGTAGCCATCGCGGTTAAACCACCTTACGGCAAAGGCATAAGCCCGGTTAACAGGGCCACGCCGGTTATGGTTATCCAAATAAGCGACGCCGGGAGAATCACCTTCCATCCCAGCATCATCACCTGGTCGTAACGGAACCGGGGCAACGTCCACCGGATGGTCATCTGGATGAATATCATCGCGACCACTTTGAAGATGAACACCAGTATCCCGGTGATCATGGCGGCCAGGTTGGCCACGTTGGAGTTGGCCCCGCCGAAGAGCTCCAGCAGGTCACGATCGGTTATGAACGGTATGTGGTGGCCGCCCAGGAACAGCGCCACGCAAAGGGCGGAAATGGTCACCACCTCTATAAACTCCGCCGTCCAGAACATGACGAACTTCAGCCCGGAATATTCCGTGAAATACCCGGCCACGATTTCAGACTCCGCCTCGGGTATGTCGAACGGGACGCGTTTGTTCTCGGCTATGGCGCTGGTGAGGTACAGGATAAACGCCGGCCAGTGCCAGATTATCCCCCAGTGCCAGAAGTTGTCCTGCTTGGCCACCATGGTGACCAGCGACAGGCTCTGGTAATACATCACAAGGGCCATTATGGTGAGCCCCATGGCGATTTCGTAAGAGAACATCTGGGCAGAGGCGCGCAGGCCGCCCAGAAAAGACCAGTTGTTGTTGGATGCCCATCCGCCGATAACCACCCCGTAGGCCGCCAGCGACGATATGGCGAACACGAACAGCGCGCCCACGTCCAGGTCGGCTATAACCAGGTTCACCTCGTGACCCCACAGGTGGTATTTGCCGCCGAAGGGGATAACGCTGAAGGCCAGCAGGGCCGGGACAAGCGCCAGCGCCGGAGCCAGGGTGTGCATGACCCTGTCCGCGCCGGTGGGGATAAAATCTTCTTTGAATATAAGCTTCAGCGCGTCGGACGCCGAATGGGGGAGCCCTATGAAGGTGAACCCGAAAACGTCCGCCCGGTTGGCGCCGATGCGGTCCTGCATCACGGCGGACTGTTTGCGCTCCACCCAGCCCAATACCGGGGCGAAAAAGCCGACATTAAGCCCCAGCACGAAGGCTATTTTCAACACCGACTCTATGATGAACGGGGCCATGCCTTCCATTACCTGTCGCACTCCCCGCCAATGAGGTTGATCATGTCAAACGTAGGTATGAGGTCCGCTATCATCCTGCCCTTTATCAGTAGCGGCAGGGCGGAGGTCATCGGGAAACAGGGCGGCCGCACGCGGCATTTCACCGGATGGCCGGAGCCGTTGGAAACCAGGTAGAAACCCAGCTCGCCGTTGGCGCCTTCCACCGCCGCGTAAACCTCCCCTTTGGGCACGTTCACGCCTTCAATGACGCTCTTGAAGTGATATATCATCGACTCCATGTCGGTGAAACTGTCGTCCTTGGAAGGTTGCCGCCAGGCCGGGTCGCTCACGTTCACCGGGCCTTCGGGCATCTGCGCCAGGCACTGCTCGATTATCAGCATGGACTGCTCAAGCTCCTCCATGCGCACCTGGAACCTGTCGTAATTGTCCCCGGTCTCGCCCACGGGTATGGCGAAGTCCACCCGGTCGTAAACCAGATACGGGTTGGCGCGGCGCACGTCGTAGGGAACCCCGGCGGCCCGAAGGCACGGCCCGGTGAAACCCCAGGCCAGCGCGTTCTCGCGGGATATGCCCCCCACGTCCCTCATCCTGTCCAGGAATATCCTGTTTTTGGTAAGCAGTTTGTCGAAGTCCAGCCACAGTTTCCTGTTGGTCTCGAAAACTTTTTTGGTGTTGGCCGCGAAATCGTCCGGCAAATCGGAAGTCAACCCGCCGATTCGCACATAGTTGTGGGTAAGCCTGGCGCCGCAGGCGGACTCCAGCAGGTCCCATAAAAGCTCGCGGGCCTCCACGAAATAGATGAACGCCGTCAACGCCCCCAGTTCCAGCGCCGCCGCCGCCAGGCAGGTGTAATGCCCGCTCATCCGCGACATTTCGCTGACAATCACGCGGATATACTGGCACCGCTCCGTGGGGGTAATGCCTATTAGTTTTTCCGCCGCCAGGGCGAAGGCCACGTTGTTGAGGGCGCTGGCTGTATAGTCCAGCCTGTCGGTGTACGGGAACACGCCGTTCCACGTCTGCGCCTCGCACTCCTTCTCGAACCCCCGGTGCAGGTAGCCCACTTCCACGTCTATATCCTCGATGGTCTCGCCGTCGAGGGTCACCAGGAATTTCACCGTGCCGTGGGTGGCCGGGTGCGACGGCCCCATGTTCACCGTCAGGAGCTCCGTGTGGTGCTCCGCGTGAAAATCGTGTTCGTTCTTCAAATTATCGGTCATAGCCTAATTCACCGGCCCGATGAGCGGTTGTCGCTTGGTTTTAGAGTAATCTTTCCGCAATGGATGCCCCTGGAAACCCTCGTACAGCAATATGCGTTTCAGGTTGGGATGCCCCTTGAATTTAATCCCGTACAGGTCCCACGCCTCCCGCTCGAACCAATCCGCCGAGGGCCACAGGCCCGCCACAGAATCCACCTGGGGCGTCTCTTCTTTTATGGGCGCTTTCACCCGAAGGCGGTGGTTTTTCTCCGTGGAGTAAAGATGGAGGACCAGCTCGAACCTGGCGCCCTGTTCTTTCATATATGGCAGTAGCTTCATGTCGTTGAGGTAGTCCACCACCGTCAGGTCCATGAGCATGTCGAAATTCAGGTCAGTGTCGCTCTTTAAAAACTCCATCACAGCCTTAAGCTCTCCCGGGCGGACAACTATGGTGTCGTCCCCTTTTTGGCTATGGGTGTGTATCAGAGCGGCCGACCCGCCAAACTTCGATTTCACCCGGGCCAACACCGGCGATTCCGCCGGGGCCTGGTTCGCCTGATTCTCTTTTTCGCTCATCCTGCCGTTAAAACCTTTAGCCGCCGATTATCCTGCGCTCGTCCGCTTCGCCCAGGGGCGAGATGCCCTTGGCGTAAGCTAGCTGTCCGCGCTGGTTGGCCACTTTTTCCTGAAGTTTTATCAAACCGTCCAGAACCATCTCCGGCCTGGGAGGGCAACCGGGAACGTACACGTCCACAGGTATCAGCGAGTCTATCCCCTGAACCGTGGCGTAGTTGTTGTACATGCCGCCGGACACGGTGCACGCGCCGAAAGCGAAAACCCATTTGGGCTCGGTCATCTGGTTGTAAACCTTCACCAGTATGGGGGCCTGCTTGTGGCTGATGGTGCCCACCACCATCAGCAGGTCCGCCTGCCGGGGTGAGAACCTGGGCAAAGCGGCGCCGAACCTGTCCAGGTCGTACCTGGGCCCGGCCACGCTCATAAACTCCATGCCGCAACATGCCGTAATGAACGGGTACAGGAAGAAGCTGTATTTCCTTCCCCACCCCACCAGCTTGTCCAGCTGGGTGATTATCACGCTGTCGCCGAGCGCAAGCTCCATGGCCTTTTCTTCGCCCGTCACTCCCATTCCAAAGCTCCCTTTTTCCATACATAAGCCAGCCCCAGCGCCAAAATGACGATGAACACCAGCATCTCAGCGAATCCAAACAACCCCAACGGAATGAAATTTACCGCCCAGGGGAAAAGGAAAACCGCTTCTATGTCGAACACTATGAACATCAGCGCCACCAGGTAGAACCGCACGGAGAACCGGAGCTTCGGCGAGGTGATCGGATTTTCACCGCACTCGAACGGCTCCATCTTTTCCCGGAACGTGACTTTGGGCCCAAGAAACTCGGATAGGGCCAGCATGGCCGCCGCAACGCCAACCGCCGCCGCAAACAGTAAAAGAACCGGGATGTACTGGTTCACTAAAGGCGCTCCCCTAATTCACATCAAGCCGGGGGATCCCCCCGGGGTTTGCAAAGGATTTTTCTGTATCAGGCTTTACCAGCCTTACGCGGGCTGGCAAAGTCTATCCTTTGCTATAACTCATGTCAATTCAAAAACCGCCGCAACAGGCCGGTTTGTACAGCTTTATTTATCCGTTACGCATGCGCTTTAACTATGCGCGCCATCACAGGTTCACCCACCTGGGCCAAAAGGCTCATAGCCGGGGCGTTCTCGAAATTCTTCGTTACGAAAACCACGCCGCTTTTCGACCTGGGCGTAATCTTGACCTTGGCCCGGATGGAGCCGTTGGCCGATTCCACCAGCGCTTCCTCGCCATCTTCCAGCTTGAGGGCCTGCGCGTCGCTTAAGCCCATCTCCACTGTGGCGCGGGACTCTATCTCGTTCAGCGTTTTGGAGTGTCTGGACAGCGAACCCAGGTGGTAAAGCGAGTTGCCCGTTATCACCACATGGGTGAACCCGGCCGCCGATGCATTGAAAGGCCCGGCGTTGAACTGGAACGGGGCCGTCTTCCCGTCTTTGGGGTAAGAGACCACCGCTTCGCCTTCGCTAAGTTTTAGAGTGGTCATCCCCTCGTAACCGGGCACCGACGCGATGATCTCGTCCGTCACGTCCCGGGTCTCTTTGTGTTTCACTGCGAGCCCAAGCCTGGCGCCTATTTCCCTGAATATCTCCCACTCCGGCTTGGCCCTGCCCGCAGGCTCCACGGCCTTCCGTACCAGCTGGACCCGGCCTTCGTTGTTTGTGTATGTGCCGTCCCGCTCCACCGCCGAGGCGCTGGGCAGAACCACATTGGCGGAAAGGACCGTCTCGTTGACGAACTGGCTGGTCACAACCACCAGCTCCATGCCCTCCAAAGCCTTCTTTATGGACGCGCCGCCCGGATACTGGGTAATGATGTCCACCCCGGCCAGCACCACGGCTTTCACCGCGCCTGATTGTATCCGCTTGATAATGTCCCCATCCGACGCTTTCGCGGGGGCCAGTTCCACCCCCCACTTGCTGGAGTAATGGGCCGCGCCCTCGGCGGAATCGGCTTTTAAATAGCCCGGCAGGTTCGACGGGGTCACGCCCATGTCGTTCACCCCTTGGCTGTTGCAGTACTCCCTGTAGAGAAGGGCTTTCCCGCCCAACAGCGCCGCCAGGTTACAAAGGCCTTTTACAATCTCGGCGGATTTCGGGTTCGTAACGGTCTCGTTGCCGATGAGAATCAGCGGAGCGCCGTTCTTGGCCAGCCCCGCCGCTATTTTCTTGATGTCTTCCACCGCCACGCCAGCGGCTTTGGCCGCGGCTTCAACGTCCATAGTGGCGGTTTTCGCGATATCCCCCGCGTTCGCGGGTTTCTCCGCCATGGCTTCGCCAGCGGCCCGGATAAGGCCGGACACCACAGAGGCCTCGGCGCCGTAATTCATTGCTATCCTGGCGTCCTCGATGGGCAGGAACAGGGTGTTCCTGGCGTTGGCCACATACAGCGGTGTGCCGTTGTCCCTCATGGCCACGCGCACCATGTTGGCTATCACCGGGTTTTCCTTCTCCGCGTCGCAACCGAAGAACAGGAACGACCCGGCGGATTTTATGGCGTCGTAAGTCACGATGGGGGCGCTGGCGCCGAACTCTTCGAACAGCCCGGAGTTGAGCAGGGGATTGCGCATGTTGGCCATGTTGTCTATGGAAGTAACGCCCAGGCCGGCCCGGAACACTTTCTGCAACGCGTAGGCGTCTTCATTGGAGAGGCTCTCCCCTCCTATGACCGCTATTGCCTGCTCGCCGTGTTTCTCTTTTATCTCCTTGAGCTTTCCGGCGGCCCTGTCTAAAGCCTCTTCCCAAGAGGCGGGCTCCAGCCTGTTACCCTGCTTTATGAGGGCCGTGCGGATGCGGTCTTCCGGCTGGAACGCCTCGTGGCCGAACCGGCCCCGGGCGCACAGGTTGCCGTTGTTTATCCCCGCGTCATCCCTGGAGGTGACCTTCATCACCTTGCCGGACTTCTCGTTTATGAATATGGAGCAACCCACCGCGCAATAGGGGCAGGTGGTTTGTGTGCGGTTGTATTCCCAGCTGTGGCCCCGGAACCGCTCCGTATGGTCGAGTATCGAGCCCACCGGGCACACGTGCAGACACTGGCCGCAGTAATCGCATTCCAGCGGTATCCGGAACGGCGTGCCCACCTCGGCCCAGAATCCGCGCCGCTGGAAATCAATGGCGCGGTTGCCCTGGATCTCGTCGCAGATGATCACGCATTTGCCGCAAAGGATGCACCGGTTGAAATCCTTCTCGATGACAGGGTTGTCCATCAGCAGAGGCTCGTCGCGCCGCTTGGTGGGTATGCGGGAGCCGTGTTTCTGGTTAATGTAAACGGTGGCGTCCTGCAGGCCGCATTCGCCTGACTTGTTGCAGGTGGGGCAGTCCAGCGGGTGCCAGGCCAGCAAGAACTCCATCATCATCTGGCGGCGTTTTCTAATCTTGTCGTTGTCGGTGGTGACGGTGATGCCATCAGCCACCGGCTCGCAACAGGCCCATTTGGAGGCCGTCCTGCCACGGCTGTTGGTGACGTCCACAATGCACATGCGGCAACCGCCGAACCTTGTAAGCTTGGGGTCGTAACACAGGCCGGGTATGTAAACGCCCGCCTTGGAGGCGGCGTCGTAAATTTTCTTGCCTTTCTCTATCGTGACGGGCACGCCGTCTATCGTAAGAGTAACCGTATTTTCAGCCACGTTCATTCACCTAAGCAAAACCGGATCCGGCCGTCCCGGCCTTTCCGCAAGGCCACCATAAAATTTGAAAATGTCCCGCCCTTACAAGATCGCGTTAAAGGCGCATTTCTCGTAACACACGCCGCAGAGAATACAGAGGTCTTTGTTGAGGAACGGCGTTTCTTTCCTCGCCCCCATCATGGCCCCCGTGGGGCACGGTTTTATGCACGCGCCGCACTTGGTGCAACGCTCGGGCGACACCTTGTATTTGCGCAGACCCACGCACTGGGCCGTGGGGCAGGTTTTATCTACAATGTGCGCCTTGAACTCGTCGAGGTAATAGCGCAAGGAAGACAGCATGGGCGCCGGGGAGGATTTGCCCAGCCCGCAAAGCGACATGCTCATTATGTACTTGCCGTACTCTTCCATCAAGGCCAGGTCTTCAATCCTGCCCTCGCCCTTGGTTATCCTGGTGAGCATTTGCAGAAGCACGGTGTTGCCCACCCGGCAGGGGGTGCATTTGCCGCAAGACTCGTCCGCGCAGAACTCCATGAAGAACCGCGACAGCTCCACCATGCAGGTGGTCTCGTCGCACACCACCATGGAGCCGGAGCCCATCATGGCGCCAGCTTCGGTCAGCGTCTCGAAGTCTATGGGCAAATCCAGGCATGACTCGGGCAGACAGCCGCCCGACGGGCCGCCGATGGCCACAGCCTTGAACTTTTTCTTTTTAGGTATGCCGCCGCCCACGTCGAAAATAACTTCGCGCAGGGTCATGCCGATTGGCACTTCGATCAGCCCGGCGTTCCTGATGGCGCCCGAAAGGGCGAATATCTTGGTGCCGCCGCTTTTCTGGGTGCCCAGTTTCAGATATTCTTCCAGGCCCAAACCCACAATGCGGGAAACGTTTGCGAAGGTTTCCACGTTGTTCAACACCGTGGGTTTGTCCCAAAGGCCCGCTTCCACCGATTGGGGCGGCCGGGGCCTGGGCATCCCCCGTTTGCCTTCGATGGAGTACTGCAACGCCGTGGACTCGCCGCAAACGAACGCTCCGGCGCCCTCTTTCACCATTATGTCCAGAGAGTAACCGGTACCCATGATGTTCTTGCCGAGGTAACCGGCCTTCCGGGCCGCTTCCAGCGAATGGTTCAACCGGGCCACCGCCAGCGGGTATTCCGCGCGGCAGTATATGTAGCCAAAGGTGGCGCCAATGGCGTAACCGCCTATTATCATCCCTTCGATAACCGAATGGGGATCGCCCTCCAACAGGGCGCGGTCCATGAACGCGCCTGGGTCTCCCTCGTCGGCGTTGCACAGGATGAACTTCTCGTCGGCCTTGTATTTGGCGCATTCCTGCCATTTCCAGCCGGTGTCGAACCCGCCGCCGCCCCGGCCCCTCAACTTGGATTCGGTGACGAATTTGACGACCTGTTCAGGCGTCCATTTTTCTTCCACCAGGATCTTGCGAAGCGATTTATAGCCACCGGTCCGCTCGTATTCCTCGAGACTGTCCGGGTCTATAACCCCGCAGTTCTGCAGGATGAACCGCACCTGCTTCTTGTTCAGGTCCAGGTCGGCAAAGTTAGCCACGCCCTCGTAAGGCTTGCCGCCGTCGGGCCACTGGGCGGCGGCTTTCTTTACCACAGGCTTGTCGGAGATTATATGGTCGCCTATGATCTTGGCGACATCTTCCGGTTTGACCTTCTGGTAGATGACACGGTTTCTGCCGGGCACATGGATGTCCATGAGAACTTCGGCGAAACACATGCCTACGCAGGCGGTTTTCACCACATCCACGTCCAGCTTCTGCGCGCTTATGGTATCCATCACGGCGGAGTACACGTTATGACCGCCAGCGGCGATCCCGCATGTGCCCATGCCGATGTAAATCCGTGGTTTCGAAAGACTCTGGGGCATAAAAAGGACGCTCCTTTTCATCTTTTTAGGCTTCACTCAAAGGGAAGCGTGAACTACGATTTGTAAACAAAAGAGGGGGATTAGTCAAGCTAAATTAGATTGCATTTAAGAAAAAAGGATTCGGAACAGGCCCCGGTGCGGATGACGAGGGTATTCAAAGCGCCAACTGCATGTTTAAAAGGCCGTTTTTAGTTCCTCCTCCCTTTTCAGTTTGTCTATTTCCACCCCCAGAAGGTTCACCAATTCTTCCACGCCCTGCCCTGTAACGGCGCTTATCACCATTGGCGTTACGCCTATTTCTGTCTTCAAAGCGCTTATTATTTCCTCAAGCGCTTCGCTGGTCAGTGTATCCGCCTTGTTCATAACCACAATCTGCGGTTTTTGGGCGAGATCCGGCGAAAATTTTTCCAGCTCCCTGTTTATCGCTTTGTAATCTGCGGATGGGCTCCTGTTTTCGCCTGTCGCTGAAGGGTCGAGCATATGTAACAGCAACCGGGTTCTTTCCACGTGACGCAGAAATTTCAGCCCCAACCCGCGCCCATCGGCGGCGCCTTCTATCAGGCCGGGGATGTCGGCCACCACATAGGTCTTGCCTTGTTTCCATTCTACCACACCCAAATTTGGCGTCAGGGTTGTGAAGGGATAATCGGCGATCTTGGGCCGCGCCGACGAGACACGGGCGATAAAGGTGGATTTTCCGGCGTTGGGATAACCGAGGATCCCCACGTCGGCGATAAGCTTCAGCTCCAGCGTAAGGGAACGCTCCTCCCCTGGCAGGCCAGGGTTGGCCCTCCGGGGGGCCTGGTTCACCGACGATTTGAAATGCACGTTGCCCCAGCCGCCGTTGCCACCTTTAACCGCCAGGTACGTTTGGCCATGAGTTGTAAGGTCGGCCAGTCGCTCACCTGTGTCCGTATCGGAAAAAACAGTGCCCACAGGCACTTTCAGCGTAAGGTCCTGCCCCGATTTGCCGCTTTTCTGGCGGCTCATGCCCCCTTCGCCGTTTTCCGCGCGGAACTTGCGCTGATAGGTGAAGTCCAGCAAAGTGCCCAGGTTATGGTCGGCCACGAATGCCACGGATCCGCCGTCGCCGCCGTCGCCGCCGTCGGGGCCACCTTTGGGTATGAACTTCTCCCTGCGGAACGTGGCCGCCCCCCTGCCGCCGTCACCGGCTTTTACCTGGATGCGGACCCTGTCTATAAAATCGGCCATAACCTTAAAATAAAAAAACCGCCCCGCCTCGAATATCGGGCGGGACGGTTGAAAAACTTTGCCTGACTAAAAGACGCCGTTTAAGCCGTTACCGGCAATATGTTGATGAACCTGCGGTTTTTCGGCCCGCCCTGGGTGAATTTCACCACGCCGTCCATCTTGGCGAAAATCGTATGGTCCACACCAATGCCGGCGTTGGCCCCGGCGAAAAACTTGGTGCCCCGCTGGCGGACAAGAATGTTGCCCGCTTTAACCACCTGGCCCTCGAAGCGTTTAACGCCCAGGCGCCGCCCGGCGGAATCCCGCCCGTTGGAGGTAGAACCTTGTCCTTTTTTATGAGCCATTCTCTTTTAACTCCCTTAATAAACCCGGCCGCCGCTTTCGGACAGCCCGGCGGCGCTAGTTTATGGAGACTATCTCCAGCGTGGTCAACAGCTGGCGATGCCCTTTTTTCAGCCGAGAATCTTTCCTGCGGCGGTGTTTTATGATAACTATCTTCTCGCCCTTGTCCTGGCGGACAATTCTGGCGGACACTTTCTTGCCATCCACCACGGGCTTGCCCACCTGCACCCCGGCGTCGCCGGAAAGCATCAGCACATCGGAAAGCTCCACGGTGGCCCCAACGTCGCCATCGATTTTTTCGACCACTATAATATCACCCTGGGCAACCCTGTATTGTTTGCCACCGGTCTTGACCACCGCGAACATCGCCACTAAACCCTCCAAATCCACCACTTACCAGTAATGGCGCGCTAACGCGCCAAACGAAAGTAAATTGTGATTTTTACATGGATTTTATGGAAATGCAAGGCCTAATCGGAGGTTTTTATAACCCGCCGGAAAAAGGGGCGGGTTAAGCCTTGGTCTTGGATTCGGAGCGGATGGAGTTGATGGCGTCCTCTTCCCCATCGTAGATCTCGAGCCACTTATCCAGGTCGGCAAGGCTTAAAAGCTTCATGATGGCGGGCTGGAGCTCGCAAAACTTCAAATAGCCTTTTTTCTTCTTGGCGGTCTTGAACCGGCTGATGAGAAAACCCACCGCCACCGAGTCCATAATGTTCACCTGCTTCAAGTTGAGGACAACCTTGCAGTCTTCCTCCTCCAAAACCACGTCAACAGCCGCTTTTAACTTGTCCAGCGTGGCCGCGATAAGTTTTCCGCTGAGCCTGAATGTGGTTACACCGTCGTCGGTGACAAATTTGCCGATTACCATTTATGAAAAAACCTCATGGGCATGTTTGATAACGATCAGCTTGCCTTTCCTGCCCGCCCCTGCCCGGTTATTATCTTTATGGGCCGGGCCGGTAAACCCGCTTTGCCATGGAAAATGCGGCAAAACGCAGTTTGGAAATTCACCACCAATCGCCGGTAACGTCTTACAGAGCCTATATTGGTATCATGCCGCCATGCCGCTTGGCAAGGGTTTTAACGCGCTATGGGTATGAAAAAAGCCGGATTACGGCGCCCGGCTAAAGATACATCTTCAGCTTCCCGGCGCGGGCTTTGTAATCCTCCAGTTTTTCGCGGTCCTTCTCCACCACCTCCGGCGGAGCGTTTTTCACATACTGATCGTTGGCCAGTTTCTTCGTGAAGACCTCTATTTCTTTCTCGGCCTTGGCCAGCTCTTTTTCCGCCTTCTTGCGCCATTCGCCGATGTCCACCAGCCCGGCCAGGGCCACGAACACCTCCACGTCGCCCGCCACGCCCGCGCCGCTTTCCTGCGGCCTTGGGGCGTCGTCGCCCATCAGGTTTATGGATGCGTTGGAGAGCTTTCCGATGAAAGGCGCCTGCCGGGCCACTATTTCTTTTGTGGCGGGGTTTTCTTTCACCCGCGCCATAACCGAAAGCCCCTGTGAAGGTTTTATGCCCAGTTCCGCCCGGATGTTCCGGATGGCAACGGTAACGTCCATGACAACCTCCATGTCCTTTTCCACCTTGGGGTCAACATAACGCTCATCGGCCTTGGGGAACGGGGCCAGGGCCAGGAAACCGCCCTCGGGTTTTATTTTCTGCCACACCTCCTCGGTTATGAAGGGCATGATGGGATGGAGCAGGCGCAATATGTTGTCCAGCGTGTGGACCAGGACATGCCGGGCCGCGTCGCCTCCCGTTTCCTTGCCATAGAGCCTGGGCTTTATTATCTCCAGGTACCAGTCGCAGAACTCTCCCCAGGTGAACTGGTATAAAACCCCGGCGGCTTCGTTGAACCGGTATTCGTCCAGCGCCTGCCGGGCGGCGGTTACGGTGTCCTGAAGGCGGGAGAGAATCCACCGGTCCGCCAGCTCCAGATCGTCCCGCGCCACGGTTGTCTTCGAAAAATCGAACCCGGCGAGGTTCATCAGCGCGAAGCGGGAGGCGTTCCACAACTTGTTGGCGAAGTTCCTGTAACCTTCGATGCGGTTCTCGGAAAGCTTGATGTCGCGCCCCTGGGCCGCCAGCGCCGTGAGGGTCATGCGCATTGCGTCGGAGCCGTACTGGCTCATCACCTCCAGCGGGTCTATGGTGTTGCCCTTTGATTTGCTCATTTTCTGCCCCTCGGCGTCCCGCACCAGGGCGTGGATGTAAACCTTGCTGAAAGGGACATCCCCGGCGAACTTGAGCCCCATCATTATCATCCGCGCCACCCAGAAGAAGATTATGTCGAACGAGGTGACAAGCGTGGAGGTGGGGTAGAATGTTTTCAGCGCCTCGGTCTTGTCCGGCCAGCCAAGGGTGGAGAAGGGCCATAGCGCCGAAGAGAACCAAGTGTCCAGCACGTCAGTTTCCTGGGTCAGTTTCATGCCGCCGCACTGGGGGCATTTGTCCGGGTCCTGCCGGGCCACCACGGTCTCGCCGCAGTCGCCGCAGGCCCAGGCGGGTATGCGGTGCCCCCACCATATCTGGCGGCTGATGCACCAGTCGCGGATGTTGTTCATCCAGTCGAAATACAGGTTCTCCCAGTGTTTGGGCACAAACTGCACGCGCCCGTCCTGCACGGCCTTTATGGCCGGTCCGGCCAGGGGAGCGATTTTCACGAACCACTGCTTGGACAGGTTCGGCTCTATCACCGTGTGGCACCGGTAGCAATGCCCCACGGCGTGCCGGTGATGCTCCTCTTTCACCAGCAGGCCCTGCTCGGTGAGCATGTCCACCACCATTTTGCGGGCGCGGAAGCGGTCGTGCCCCTTGAAATTGTCCCCGGCATGCTCGCTCATGGCGCCATCGTCGGCGATTACTTTTATCCGCTGGAGCCCATGCCGGTTGCCCACCACGAAGTCGTTGGGGTCATGGGCGGGGGTTATTTTGAGCGCGCCGGTGCCGAACTCCCTGTCCACATACTCGTCGGCTATCACGGGTATGGTCCTTCCGGTCAACGGCAGTTTTACATGCCTGCCCACCAGGCCTTTGTACCGTTCATCCTCTGGATGCACAGCCACGGCGGTGTCGCCCAGAAGGGTCTCGGGCCGGGTGGTGGCGATGGTGACTCCGCCGGAGCCGTCCTCCAGCGGGTAAAGGATATGCCACAGATGCCCGTCCCGCTCGTGGTATTCCACCTCCAGGTCCGACAGGGCCGTGTGGCACCGGGGGCACCAGTTGATCATGTATTCGCCCCGGTAGATAAGCCCCTCTTCGTACAGGGTCACGAAAACCTCCCGCACGGCGCGGGACAGCCCTTCGTCCATGGTGAACCGCTCCCGGCTCCAGTCGCAGGAGGCGCCAAGGCGTTTTAGCTGGTTTATTATGGTTCCTCCACTCTGCTCCTTCCACTCCCACACTTTTTCTATGAACTTTTCGCGGCCAAGCGCCTGGCGGTTTATCCCCTCGGCGGCCAGCTTTTTCTCCACCACGTTCTGGGTGGCGATACCGGCGTGGTCGGTGCCTGGCATCCACAGCGCGTTGAACCCGTCCATCCGCTTGTAGCGGGTCAGGATGTCCTGCAAGGTGTTGTTGAGCGCGTGGCCTATGTGGAGCGCCCCGGTGACGTTGGGTGGCGGGATGACGATGGAAAACGGCGGTTTGTCCGACACGTCGCTTGCGCCGAACACGTTGGCGTCTATCCAGGCTTTATACCACTTTTCCTCTACCGCCTTGGGCTCATACTGGCTGGCCAGCTCTTCCACTTCTTTGAATCTCCGAATGCGCTTGTGAAATTGAAGCTGGGATTATAGCAGAACGAAATAACCTGGATTGTGTTTCCGGAGAACATTGGCGCGCGCGGCCGTCAATTGGGGGACTTGATGCCAAGCTCCGCCATCTTCGCTTCCCAAATAAGCGGAACAACCTCTTCCAGCCAGTCCAACACCTGTTCGGGAGTAAGGTTGGGCCGGGAGGCGATTTCTTCGTCCGAGTACGTCCGTTTGTAATCGTACGCGTCTTTCAACCACTCCATCTTGAACTCGAACGGCACATCATCCACGCTGGAATAGATTTCCGTAAGAGGCCTTTTTACGTAAGCGTACTTCCACAACTCATCGAGCGTCATTTCTTCCCTTCCCTGAAATACGCCCACAGGTCCACCCCGCTATCAAACCTAACCGGGGAGTTTTGGATTATCCGTTCGTCGAACTCGTCCGCGTGAACGGCTTCCAGCGCCGGGTATATGGCGAAAACCACCCGCTCCAGCGTATGGGTTTTATGCGCCACGGGAGTTGGATGGTCCGACAGGGCCATCACCCTGAAATCCCCCATCTTGCGCAACCCTTCCACTATGGGGCCAACGATTTTCTTGTCGAAATCGGATATGGCCTGCACCTTGTAATCCCATGATCCGGCGTGGCCCGCCTCGTCCGGTGACTCCACATGGACAAAAACAAAATCCACATCCTTCAAGGTGTCCAGACAGGCCTGGGCCTTGCCCTCGTAATTGGTGTCTATCCAACCCGTTGCGCCCGGCACCTTTATAACGCGAAGTCCGGCGCAGGTACCAAGGCCGCGCATGAGATCCACGGCGCTTATCATGGCCCCGGAAAGCTTTTCGCGTTCCATCATGGTGGGCATGGAGGGGGCTTTCCCCTGCCCCCAGAACCACACGCTGTTGGCCTCTTTCTTGCCTTCAGCGCGTCTGCGGGCGTTAACCCTGTGGCCCTTCAAATACATCTGCGAATGGTTCATCAGGTCCAGCAGTTTTTCAGAGCCGGGGCCTTTTGGCAGATTGCCGGTTATGGGCTTGTCCGACAGGTCGTGAGGCGGGGTGAGCCTGGCGCCGCTTTCGCCCCCCTTCCATACCATCAGGTGCCGGTACGACACGCCGGGATGGAACGAGATGACATCATCCCCCAGTTCCTTGCCCAGGTCCTCGATTATCTCCCGGGCGTCATCGGTCTCGATATGGCCCGCGGAAAAATCGTCCATTATCACCCCGTCGTTATCCGCCCGGAGGGTGACCAGGTTGCAACGGAACGCCACGTCCGCCGGGGCGAGGGAAAGCCCCATGGCCGCCGCCTCCAGTGGAGCCCTGCCGGTGTAGTATTTGCGAGGGTCATACCCCAGGATGCTCATGTTGGTAACGTCCGAGCCGGGCTCGTACCCGTCGGGCGTGGTCATCACCGAACCCGCCGTGCCCTCTTTAGCCAATCTGTTGAGGTTGGGGGTGACGGCCATCATAAGCGGCGTTTTGCCGCCATGCTCGTTACTGGGCCAATCGGGCATGCCGTCGCCCAAGAGGATTACGTATTTTTTCGAACTCATTGTTTAACAGCCTGCGATTAACTTGTTAATCGAGTATGTCATAAAAGGAAGGAATTTGGAAAGCGGCGGGGTTGTTATGGCCTTGCGCCCCCGCCCATTAAAAGCCGTGATCCCGGATAGGCGCTTTCGCGCCTTCCGGGATGGCAAGACATAATCGTCAAATGGCAGTTTGAAGGCCTGGCCATTCGCAGGCTATCTTACATGCTCTTCCGGGTAGGCGCCAATGTTGTGAATGGCCAGGTCGCTCCCCATGGCCTCGTCATCCTTGTCCAGCCGGAAGCCGATTGTGGCGTCTATGGCGTAATACACTATGAATCCTGCGCCCAGGGCCACGCCCACGCCCGCGAAGGTTCCAATCAACTGCGACACGAACGAAACACCCCCCACGCCGCCGAAGATCTTCTGCCCGAACACGCCGCAGGCCACGCCACCCCAAAGGCCGCATAGCCCGTGCAGGGGCCACACGCCCAGCACGTCGTCTATCTTCAACTTCTCCTGTTCCCAAGTGAACGCTTTAATGAAGATAACGCCAGCCACCGCGCCCACAAACAACGCTCCGATAGGGTGGAACTGGTCCGACCCGGAACATACCGCCACCAAGCCAGCCAAAGCTCCGTTGTGTACAAAACCGGGATCCCTCTCCGCCACCACCAGCGAGGCCACGATGCCACCCACCATGGCCATCAGCGAGTTCACCGCCACAAGCCCCGTAATGGCCGTTATCTCCTGGGCGCTCATCACGTTAAACCCGAACCACCCAACGCACAGCATCCAGCTACCCAGCGCCAGCATGGGTATGTTGCTCACCGGGATGGGATGTGACCTGCCATCCACCCACCGGCCCCGCCGGGGCCCCAGTTTTATCACCGCTATCAACGCTATCCAGCCGCCCATGGCATGCACCACCACCGAGCCCGCGTAATCATGGAACGGCAGGCCGCCTAAATTGGCCAGCCAGGAATCTTTCTGCCCAAGTAACGGTATCTGGCCCCACACCAGCCCTTCGAAAAGGGGATAAACCAAACCAACGAATATGGCCCCCGCCAGCACTTGCGGCCAAAACCGGGCACGTTCCGCTATGCCGCCGGAAATTATGGCGGGTACCGCGGCGGCGAAGGTAAGCAGGAAGAAGAACCGCATCAGGTTGAACCCGTTATTTGCGCCAACAAGCGATTCGGCCGAGCTGTAAAAGTGGATTCCGTATGCAATCGGAAATCCCACGAGAAAATAGACGATGGTCGAAAATCCGAAGTCTGAAAGAATTTTTACCAGCGCGTTTATCTGGTTCTTCTTGCGAACCGTACCCACTTCAAGAAAAGCGAATCCGCCATGCATGGCAAACACCATCACGGCGCCCAACATAAGGAACAGAACATCAGAACTGGTTTTTAATGTGGTGGCGTCCATTTGTCTCGTTTATCTCCCGGAAAAAAGTCAGGAAGGGTTATGTGCAATTGGCGGGCCGAGCTTGTATGGATTGCGACAATTATATTAACACCCATAAAAACATATTGATACATGCCCATTAGAACAGGCATAGCGGGTTTTATTCAATATTGGCCGCTTAATTAATGGGCGGGCATTTTTGAGAAGAGCCTATTTATTAGGCAAAGGCAATTTTAGGTGTCGTACCGGGAAAGGGATTGCTTCAACAACTGGAATTGTGTGGACAAGGGTTAAGTTATTCCCGTTTTTTCTGGAGTATCTCCCGCTGGCGTTTGAAGAGATATTGGATCATGTCTTCTTTGTCCATATGGTTTATGGCCGTAAACGCGCCGGTAACCACAAATTCCCCGGCGGGGTCAACAGAAGGTTCCACGCCGGTAACTTGCGCCAGGGCTTCTATGGTAAGCATCGGGTACGAGGGAAACGTCAATCGCGTTTGAACCTTGTCCCCGATTTTTGGCGGCTGTTGAACCTGAAACTTCAAGCCCCCCTCCGAAACCGCCATGCAAAGCGCGTCACCCATCTGTTCATCTTTCTTCGCGGAGCTACTTAACAGGCTGATAACGTAATCCATCTTCTTTTCCAGCGCCATCCACATCCGGAACAGGTGGGGGTTGGCCCGTTTGAACTCCGCCATTTCCATCATGTCTTCTGGCAGTTCGGTGAAGGAAGGGGGCGGCGCCGTAAACCTGTCGGAGGTGCGGTGGTTGATGATTTCCCGGGCCAGCTTGTCCGGCTCTTCGGCCACCCGCCACCGGGCCGTGAAACACACCGGCACGCTTACAAACCCGTGAAGGGAACCTTCACCGCTCATTTTTTATCTCCCCCGGAGTCTTTCAATATCCATCGCACCGCGTCACCGATATGTTCCGCCACGAAATCCGGTTCGGCGCTTTCCCCCGCCCTGATTTTCTCCAGCTCCCGCTGACCGAATCCCGTTAGGGCCAGCGCCGATTTCATGCCGCAAGCCGGGCCCAGCTCTATGTCGCTTATCTTGTCCCCCACCACGTATGACCGCGACAGGTCTATATCAAGCTCCTCGGCGGCGCGCAATATCATGCCCGGCTTGGGTTTCCTGCAATCGCACTCTATGGCGTATTGTTCCACCACCCCTTCCGGGTGATGGGGGCAGTACTGGATAAGGTCTATTTTGGCCCCGGCCTCGTCCACCCATTTCACCAACAGCTTGTGCACGTCGTTCACCAGATCCTCGGTGAAAAACCCCCGGGCCACGCCACTCTGGTTGGTGATTACCACCACCAGGAACCCGGCTTCGTTCAGGTTTTTTATGGACTCCAGCGTTTCGGGATAAAGCCTGAACTGTTCGATGTTCCTTATATGGTCATCTTCCACGTTCACGCACCCATCCCGGTCCAAGAAAACCGCTTTCCGTTTTGCGCTCTTTTTCACGGTTGAACCCTTCACAATATAGGATACCCCCCAGCCCAGGGCAAAACCAATAATGGCCCCGGCCAGCACGTCGGAAGGGTAATGGGCGCCCACGGCCACCCGGGAGACGCACACCAGGATGCCAACCGGTACCAGCGCCCAAAGCAATGGACGGAAATAAAACCCGATAGCCCCCGCCACCGCCAAAGAGTTCACCGCATGGTTGGAGGGGAACGAGAAGGAATTCACGCACCCGGCCATGGCGTTTATCCCCTCAAGCTCTATGCAAGGCCGCGCCCGGGCGACTAAAGCTTTTATTATGTAATAGGCCAGCGCGTCACCGACACCTACGGCTATGCCCGCCGCCAGCAGGGCCAGCAATGCCCGGCGCCGGTCTTTCCAAACCATCCCGGCGGCAAGAATGACTAGTACGGGATACCAGTTCTCCGGCGTGGTCACCCCCACCATGGCCCATTCCCACCAAGGGCTCGTGATACCGTTTAACGCCCGGAGTATGTCAACGTCCATGGATGGTGCCACCGGTTTCCAAAGTTTTTTCCCATTCAGTCAACACCGTTTCGGCGGATATGCCCGCGAGGCATTTCATCTTGTTGGAGCAACCGTTTCTGTTCCTGCACGGGGAGCAGTCCACTTCTTGCCGGATAACGATATGCCCCTTCCCGTAAGGCCCCACCAGTTTTGGATTTGTGGGCCCGAACAGGGCCACCACTTTCACACCCAGCGCCGCCGCCAGGTGCATGGGGCCAGAGTCATTCGTAAATACCGCCTCGGCCCCTTTAAGAATCGCGGCCAATCTGGAGAATCCGCCGGAATCGGTCAAATCCAGCGCCGATGGGCCTATGAGCCCCGCCAACGCCCTGCCCCGCTGGATGTCTTCCGGCCCGCCGGTTATTACGGACATTAGCCCGTGTTTCTTCTCCAGGCTTGTGGCCAGCGCCGCGTAATTTTCCAGAGGCCAGCGTTTCGTAATCCACCGGGCGTTGGGGTTTATAACCACATATGGGCGCGTTTTTATATTATCGTTGGCCCATTCTTTGTCGCTCTCCGGGAGGGCGAGGTTATAACTTATCCCGGCGGGCGGGTTTATCCCGAAAGCGGAAAGCGACGCCAGGTTGCGCTCTACTGCATGATTTTGCGGCGCATCGGCAATCACATGGTTATAGAACCATCCAGCCCCTTCCCGTGCCGATGAAAAACCTATCTTGACCGGGGCTTTGGCCAATTTAGCCATCAAGCCCGACCTCAAAAGCCCGTGCAGGTCCAGAACCGCCGCGTATTTTTTTGCCCTCAGGTTCCGGGCCAGCTCGATAATTTCGCTGACCGGGGTGAAACTAAAACCGTTCAGCCCCAAAGCTCGCCGTCTGAATGGGATTATTCCATCCACGTATGGCGACATCCGCACAAGCCCGGCGAAACTGTCCGCCGCCACCCAGTCCACAACCACTCCGGGCACAGCCTTTTTCAACTCGGCGGCCACCGGGAGCGCGTGGAGGATATCCCCCATGGAGGAGGGCTTGATGATAAGGACGCTCTGCCCCTCTTTCAAAGATGTTGTTTTCATAACCGGACAATGTTAGCAAAAAGCCGTGAGGAGCGTTGGAGAAACCCCGTGGCGTCTTAGTTTGAATCTCAAATAATAGACAGATCCTTCACTTCGCTTGCGCTTCGCTCAGGATGACAATGTTATCAACGGCTGTTATATTGTCATTCTGAGCGTAAGTGAAGAAGCTCCCCTGTGCTTTCAAACTGAGACGCTACCCAAAACCCCGTGGCGTTGACATATTCCAACCCCTAATCTATCATTGACCTCGGTGTTAAATAGTTTGGAAAGAGTCATTTTTTACCTGATGGACAAATCATCGGGGGAAGACAGTATCCCTCCGTCGGCGGGCCCATCCCGCATCCCGTTCTTTTGCGCGTCCCGCGTTATTACGGCGTTACTGGTTGTTTTCCTGCTCTTTAACCCTCTTTCGGCCTTAGCGTTCGACCTTGAAAGCCGTGTAAAAGAATTCACCCTGGACAACGGTTTAAAGGTGCTTTTCCTGGAGCGGAAAGGGGCTCCCATATTCGCCGCCCATATGGCGTTCAAGGTTGGTTCGGTGGAAGAGCTGGCCGGTCATACCGGCGCGGCGCACATGCTGGAGCATATGCTTTTCAAGGGGACCACCCGCATCGGCACAACAGACTGGGGGAAAGAAGAGCCCTTATTAGAGAAGGTGGATAGCATAGGCGAACAGCTGGACATAGCTGTCCGCGAAGGGAAAGACCAAAACACCATTGAAAACCTCCGGGCGGAGCTAAACAAAGCCCTGGAAGAGGAAAAGAAATACATAGCCCCGGAAAGCTACTCCAAAATATACGCCGCCGAAGGGGGCGTGGGCCACAACGCCGGAACCAGTTGGGACACCACCACCTACATAATCCGCCTTCCTTCCAACAAGTTCGAGCTTTGGGCGCGGCTGGAGGCCGACCGGCTGGAAAACGCCGTTCTGCGGGAATATTACGCCGAGCGGGACGTGGTGCTGGAGGAGCTTAGACGTAGCTACGAAAACAATCCCGATGGGAAACTTTTCGAGCGGTTCATGGCCACGGCTTATACCACACATCCATATGGCAGGCCGGTCATAGGTTTGGGGCCGGACATATCCCTTCTCTCCATATCGGAAGTGAAACGGTTCTTGAACGCCTGGTACGTCCCCAATAACGCCGTTATCGCCATTGTGGGGGATTTGAAGTTCGAAGAGGTACAGTCGGTAATAACCAAATATTTCGGGTTCATCCCTTCACGCCCTTTGCCGGAGCGGGTGGTGGCCGTGGAGCCGCCCCAGCAGGCCGAGCGCCGGGTGGATGTGGAATTCGACGCCAGTCCCACGCTTATGATGGGGTTCCACAAGCCCAACGCGCCCCATGCGGACGATTACGTTTTCTCGGTTATAGACTCCATCCTCACCCTCGGCAGGACCGGCCGGATGGACCGGAGCCTGGCGCAGAAGAAAAAAGTGGCGCTTTCCGTGGGCAGTTTTGTGGCGCCGGGGGACCGGTATCCAAACATGTTCATCATTTCCGCAGAGCCTCGCCCGCCCCATTCCACAAGGGATGTGGAAAAGGCCGTATGGGAAGAGCTGGAACGGCTTAAAACGGCGCCCGTCTCCAAAAAAGAGCTGGAGAAAGTGGTGAACAACATGGAGGCCGATTACGTGCGCCAGCTTCAATCCCACTATGGCATGGCGCGGCTTCTCACCCATTACCAGGTGGTAACCGGCGATTGGCGGGACATAATAAAAGAGATGGAAAAGATTAAAGCCGTCACCCCTGAAGACATCCAGCGGGTGGCCGGGAAATATTTCACGCGGGACAACCTTACCGTGGGCTCCATAGTGAGGGATAAATGACTTCTACGGTAAAGGCCGCCACTGCCCTGGCGCTGGCGTTCTCTCTGGGCGGCTGTTATTACCCCACGGTTGGCCGCATAAAACCGGAACCGCCCATGAAACCCAAGGCGGCGGACATCCTGGCGCTAAAATACAAACCAATCCAGACAGACCTGCCCAAGTCCAGGGTGGTGAAACTTTCCAACGGCGTAAAAGTCCACCTGATGAGAAACGATGAACTACCCATCGTGCAGGTGACCGCCATGATAAAGGCCGGCGGTTTGTGGGAGCCCGCGAATAAGACCGGGCTATCAGCCATCACCGGGATTGCCATCCGTTCCGGCGGGGCCGGGGCGTTGGGGCCGGACGCGCTGAACGATACGTTGGAGCAGATGGGCGCCCATGTGGAAGTTTCCATAAGTGAAGAATCGGCCAGGGCTTTCCTTTCGGTTCTTAAAAAGGATGCGGACGCGGGACTATCCATATTCGCCGACGTGATTAAAAACCCCAGGTTCGACCCGGACAGGTTCGAGCTGGAACGGGCCCGGGCGATGGACGCTGTCCGCCGGGAGAATGACGAGCCCACGCATATCGGCGACCGGGAGTTGAGAAAGCTTATCTATAATGGAACCCCTTACGGGCGGTCGGCCACCCTGGAAACCTTGCGCTCCATCACGGTAAAAGACGCCCAGGCGTTCCATAAAAAATACTTTACCCCCTCGTCCATGATTTTGGGCGTCACCGGGGATTTCGACGAGCAAAAGCTTCTGGCGCGGCTGGAAGGGCTTTTTGGGAAATGGAAAGCCCCAAAACCCGATTACCCTCAAACGGCCCCGGCCAAAGAGGTTTATGAGGGTGGGCTTTTTGTGGCGGCGAAGAAACTGCCCCAAGCGGTTATCCGCGCCGGACATTTAACCCTGAAACGGACCGACCCGGACTATCACGCCGTGCTGGTGATGGACGAGATATTGGGCGGGAGCGGTTTCGCCTCGCGCCTTACGCAAAAGGTGCGCTCTGAACGGGGTCTGGCCTATTCGGTATGGTCTTATGTGAACGCGGGCCGGTGGGAACTGGGAATTTTCGCCGTCGGGGCGGAAACAAAAACCGCCAGCGCCGGGGAAGTGGCGGGGATTTTCAACGAAGAGATCGAGAAGATCCGCTCCGAAGCGGTGACCCCGGAGGAGCTTGCGCTGGCCCGGAACTCCATAGTGAACTCCTTTGTTTTCATATTCGACACTCCCGCGCGGATACTGGAACAAAGGATGATCGTTGATTATTACGGTATGCCGGAAGGCTACCTGGAAACCTTCCGGGACAGGGTAATGGCCGTCACCGCCGGGGATGTGCTCCGGGTGGCCAGGAAATACCTTCACCCCGAGGGGCTGAAAATGGTGGTGGTGGGGGATCCGGACGTATTGGCAAAATCGCTCCCCGGTTATTCTTCGGCCAGGAAAATAGCCCTGCGCGATTACAACTCTAAAAACTGATATGGCCATGCGCCACTTACCTTTAATAGTCACACAGCCAAACCTGCTGAAATGTAAACCATGGACGATACTTTAGTAATCCGCTGGGCGCTTCTGCCGGTGTTGCTGGCGGCATCGGCCTTTTTCTCCGGATCGGAGGTGGCTTTCTTTTCGCTGTCCAAGCTCCAGATAGAAAGGTTGAAGGAAACCAGGGGTTTTTACGGAAAGTGGGTAGCGGCGCTACTGACCAAACCCGAGCGACTGCTGGTCACCCTGTACATAGGCAACGAGCTTGTGAACGTGGCCATATCAGCGGTGGTTACATACCTGGCCCTGGAGTCGTTCGATGATATCGGTGTGGCCCTCATGCTTGGCGCCAGCGCTTTTATCCTTCTGGTCATCGGCGAGATTAGCCCTAAAACGCTGGCCCATTACGCCAACGAGACATGGGCGCTGACAGCGGCCGCGCCGCTCACGATTTTCCTGGTGGCCATCTATCCTGTACAGATAATAGTCACCTGGATTTCAAACGGCATATCCAGCATGTTTGGCGGCAAGACCGCCGCCGACAATTTCGCCCTAACCGGGGATGAGATTAAGACCTTGGTGGAGGAGGTGGCCGACGAGGGGGTCATAGACGAGGCCGAGAAGGAGATGATCCAGAGCGTTTTCGACCTGGGCGACCTTATGGCCCGCGACATAATGACCCCGCGCACAGACCTGCTGGCTCTGGACGTGAACATGCCCCTGAAAGAGGCATGGGACAAGATGGCCCAGTCCAGTTTTGCCCGGGCGCCCGTTTATAACGGAACCATAGATAATATAGAAGGCGTGCTGTATAAAAAGGACTTTCTGAAGTACGATTACCCGCCCGACCCGGTGGTGTCGCTAAAGAGCCTTCTGCGTGAGCCGGTTATAGTGCCCGAAACCTTGGGGTTAAACGATCTTCTCCGGGAGTTCAAGCGGCGAAAGAGCCACATGGCCGTCATCATGGACGAGTTCGGAGGTATCCAGGGGATAGTAACCCTGGACGACATCATCGCCGAACTCATGGGGGAGACCGCCAGCAGGAAAAGCGCCAACGGCGAGATAGTGGAAAAAGGGGAAGGCATTTACATAATCCCAGCCGCCTTGAGCATGGAGGATTTTAACGAACGGTTCAACGCAGATGTGGGGCATGAGGAAATAGAAACCCTGGGCGGATTCGTGTTCCATCTGCTTGGGCATGTGCCGCACATGGGTGAATCTGTGGTGTCCGGCCCGTTCACGTTCACGGTTGAGCGGATGAAGGGAAGACGCGCCACCGAGCTGAAAGTCGCCGTGGCCCAGGCCGGCGCCGCGGAACCGGAGGGGAAATAATGGATCCGGCGCTGACGCTTATTCTTATAATTTTCTGTCTCCTGTCGGAAGGGTTTTTCTCCGGCTCGGAGCTGGCGCTCATCTCGTACAACCGTATCAAGATGCGCCACCTGGCCGAAAGCGGATCCCGGGGAGCCTCGGCGGTGGAGGCTCTGTTAAAACAGCCCGACAAGGTTTTCGGCGCAACATCCATGGGCACCAACATAAGCGTGTTCGCCGCATCGTCCATCGCCACGGTATATTTCGCCGAACGGTTTGCCGAAGCGGACGCCGACTTCTACTCGTTCATCATCATGGGCCCGGTAACGCTTATTCTAGGCGAGATAGTGCCTAAAACGCTGTTCCGCCAACGGGCGGATTTTATAGCGCCTTATCTTGCCGGGCCCCTTTCTGCGGCGCAAAAACTTTTCATGCCAGCCCTTTTCGCCACCTCCGGCGTGGCCCGCCTGTTCGCCATGGTGTTCCTTGGGGGCAAAAGCGTACCTTCGGCGCTGGTAAGCCGGGAAGAGATTATTTCCCTCACGCGGATGAGCGAGGAAACCCTGTCGCTGGCTCACGATGAGAAAAAGATGATCCAGAAGATATTCGAGTTCAAAACGAACACGCTGGAGTCGGTCATGCGGCCGCTGGTGACGGTGGTTGGCGTTCCCACGGTGACAACCATCGGCGAGGTGAAGGCCCGGATAGCCGAATGCGGCTACTCCCGTCTGCCGGTGTTCCATGAGCGTATCTTCAACATCGTGGGCGTTATAAGCGCCTTTGACGTGCTCAAGCACGCCGACCATAACATGCGGGTGGACAAAGTGATGAGCCCGGCCGTATATGCCCCGCTGACCATGAGGAACTCCAGCCTGCTAAAGGAGATGCAGGAGAGGAACATCCACATGGCCGTAGTGGTGGACGAGTACGGCGGCGCCATAGGCATAACCACCCTTGAAGACCTGGCGGAAGAAGTGGTGGGCGAAATTGAGGACGAGTACGACCGCCCCGTTAAGCTTTATGAGCGGGTGGGCGACAGCGAATACCTGATAGACGCCCACATGGAGATAGACAGCATCAACGAAGAGCTGGGGCTTGCCCTGCCCAAAGGGGATTACGAAACCCTGAGCGGGTTGATAAACGACGCGCTGGAGCGCATCCCCAGGGCGGGCGAGAAAATGGCCTTCCACAACCATATCATCACCGTGGAGGATTCCACCCCCAGGGGTGTGAAATCAGCGCGGGTGGAGGATTTGAGACCCAAGCCGGCGCAGGAGCGTAATTCGTGACCGTAGCCGAGGATATTCTTGACGATGTCCTTTCTGGCCAGCGGCTGGAAGATGACGAGGCGGCCCACCTGCTAAGCTCAATGGAGATCACCCTGCTGGGCATGGCGGCGCACCAGACGCGGCTCCGGAAAAAACCGGAGCCTGTGGTGACTTACATCATTGACCGGAACATCAACTACACCAACATCTGCGTGTCGGGATGCAAGTTCTGCGCTTTCTACCGGATGGAGGGGGACGAAGACGCTTATGTGCTCTCCGAAGTGGAGCTTGACCAAAAGATAGCCGAAACCGTTTCAATGGGCGGCGCGCAGATTCTCCTGCAAGGCGGGCTACATCCCACCCTTCCCCTGGAGTGGTACGAGCAAACTCTCGGCGCCATCAAGGCCAAACATAAAATAAACATCCACGGGTTCTCCCCACCGGAAATAGTCCATCTGGCGGAACTTTCCGATCTTGAGATTCCTGATGTTTTGCGCCGCCTGAAAGAAGCCGGGCTGGACTCCATCCCCGGCGGCGGGGCCGAGATTTTAAGCGACCGCTCGCGAAACCAGATAAGCCCCGGCAAATGCTCGGCGGACGAATGGATAGAGGTAATGCGCCAGGCCCACAGGCTTGGCATGCGCACCACCGCCACCATGATGTTCGGCCACATGGAAACCCTGGAGGAACGGGTGGAAAGCATGCGCCGCATCCGGGACCTGCAAGACGAAACCGGCGGGTTCACAGCTTTCATCCCGTGGACGTTCCAGCCGGAGAACACCGCCATGCCAGTCACCGCGAAAAGCGGCGGGTTCGATTATTTAAAGACCCTGGCGGTAGCCCGGCTGTATCTGGACAATGTGGATAACATCCAGGCCTCCTGGGTAACCCAGGGGCCGAAGATGGCCCAGGTCTCCCTGTTCTTCGGAGCCAACGACATGGGCTCCACCATGATAGAAGAAAACGTGGTGGCGGCGGCGGGCGTGGCGTTCCGTTTATCGGAAAAGGATGTGCGTGGCATTATCGAAAGCGCCGGGATGGTTCCCCGCAAACGCAACATGCGGTACGAGTATCTGGATTAAAGCGTCTTGAACTGGGTGGCGGGCGCCCGTTTTCCGTTTACCCGGTAAACCCAGGCCAGCACCTCCGCGATGACATGATAAAGCTCCGGCGGAACCTCGCTGTTCAAATCCAGCCGGGATAAAACCTCCACCAGGTCCTTGTCTTCCTTAATGGGGATCCCGTGTTCTTTTGCGATAGCGATGATCTTCTCGGCCACCTCGCCACCACCCTTGGCCACCACCGTTGGCGCCGCCTGTTCCCCCGGCTTGTATTTCACCGCCACAGCGTGTTTGCGGTGCTTGGCGTCCCCTTTTTTCATGCTTTCACGTTTATAAGGCCCGCGCCTGTAACCGGGATCAACGGCGCCAGTTCCTCGGTCAAGAATGCCGTGTCCGCCACGGCGGATACGTTTATGGTGGCCCGGTAACCGCCCGCCTCCAGCGCGGACAAAAGCTCCGGCAGGGCTCCACGGACGTAATCGGCCACCGCGTCGTCAGCCACGTAAATGGAGCCGTGGGCCTGTTTCTCCCCGACCCAAACATCCACCCGCACGGGACCAAGGTTGCTCATGTCCAGCATGAACACCAGCGATTTTTCACCCCCCTGTGCGTTCTCGCCTTTACCTTTGCCCCCATCGGGCAGGAAATAGACCCGCGCCGTGTCTATGGCCCCGTTTTGAGCGAACGGTATCTGGTACAGCATGGGGTTCATGGCGGAACCATCCTCCCGCTTTTGGGTGGCGTTCACCAGCTGGTTCAACTCCACATTGCTCATAAGCTGACGCAGGCCCTTGGCTGTCTCACGGAGCTTGGCCATTTCCGCCACCGCTTCGTCTGTCTTGTCCGCAGGAGGCCTGGCCACGTCTTGCGGCAGGGATGGCTGGGCCAAGGTTTTTTCCGGCGCGGTTTGGGGCGCCTGCTTTGGTTGCTGGGCGGCATCCATTGTTTTCGCTGTCGCGACGGATTGTTCCTTCTCGAACCTGCCCACAAGGGAGGCAAGCTCTTCATCCACCAGTTGCAGGGTTTTGGAGAGAGCCGCTTTTAAATCCATGGTCATGGACTTTTTAAATTCTTCCGGCGCAAGTTTGCCTTCCGCCACCAGCCGCGCGGAGGATTCCATGAACAACCCGGAGCTCTTTATGGTTTGCGCGGCTTTCTCCGGCGTGAGGGTGTTCATGTCTGTGGAGACAACCTTCTCCATCACGGCCCCAAGGTTTTTAAGGGCCTCCTGGACTTTGGGCGAGGCCGCAGGTTCGCCTTTCACCGTGTCCAGCGCCTTGGCCAAGGTTTCGCCCAGAGGGGCTTTGGCGGGCAGGAGGAACCTCATCATGGTGGACGACTTGGCCTCCACCGTGTTGCCGCCGGGAAGCAGGCTTACCGTAAGCTGTGGCTGAACGCTTTCTATGCGCCCCACAATGGTTTGCCCCGGGGTAAGTTTTGTTTGGGAGACGGCCACCATCTCCACCCCGCGAAGACGCACTAACGTCTGGTTGTTCTGGAGGTTTTTTAAAACCTTGCCCTCCACCACGTCGCCTTTGGAGAAAAGCACGTCCAGGTCCCGCTGGCCCAAAGCTTTTAACGCGGCCGATAGAAGCGTTTGCGGGAGCTGGTTGATGTACATTGGTCAGGCTAGGTGGCCATCTTGCGGATGAGGCTCACTTCATGGGGCGGCAGACCCACCTTTTTACCTATCTCGTCGTCGGGCAGGCCCTTTTTTATCAGCTTGGCGGCTTTTGTGTAAGTGTCTTCATCCAGCATGGATTGTGGCGGATTTACCGGAGCCGGGGGAATGGGCGCAGGCTTCGCCCCCTGCCCCGCCCTTGCGGGCGCAGGCTCCGCCGTCATCGCATTAGTTGCGCCTTTCTCCAGCCTGTCGGCCACCTTCTCCGCGCGCATTACAAGCCGCGCCAGTTCGTTCATCAGGGTGTTTATGGCTTCCACGTCCGCCTGGGATGGTGGTGTCTGGTTTTCAATTTGCCGGATAAGCTCGTCATGCTCCTGCATGGCTTTGGATTTGCCGTCGCGGATGACATAGATGATGACGATGGCGAACAGCAAAACGTCCACCGCCAGTTGGATTAAAATCAGTTCGTTCATCCTGGGAATTATACGGGTATTGAACCGCGGCGGGCTATTGAATTTGCCCTAGGGAGGGCGTTACGCCACAACGTTGATGTTTGTGCCGTGCCCCGTTTCAGCCGGAGGCGCTACCTCTTCCTTCTTTTCCTCTTCGCTTTTGGCGCCAGGGGTTGGAAGGTGGCGGGCGTAATGTTTCTTCTTGCGCTGGTCCGAGTCGCGGATGCCTGTCTGCTCCGTCTCCTGGGTGGCGTGGGTCTGGCTCAGCTGATGTTCCGCGGTCTTTTCCAGCTCTTTGGCAAAAGCGCGGGCCACCTCCTCCGCCTGCCCCTGCACGGCGTGTTGCGTCCGCTCCACCGCATTGGAGTAATTCAGAACCTGTTGCATTCCAACAGATTGAACCATGGCCTAACCTTTCTATTGACCCAAGGCTCTTAATTTCACTTTATTATAGCGCATAAGAGGTTTATACGCCAAATCATGGATTAAAGCCTCCTGGCGCTCTCTCATATGGTATATCGGCATAATTATCAATAACATTAGGGGTTCCGGGTTTTGCCGTCCATGAAGCTATGGCCTGATATTCCGCCGGGCGCCTGTTTTTTGGCCGTAGTTATGGGAATCCACTTTGGCGCTGGCCACTCCCCAATTTGCCAAAAATCCCGCTTTTCCTGTAAAATCAAAATTTTGGGGTTTTGCTAAACGTGGCTCTCATCGTCCAGAAATATGGCGGCACTTCCATGGGTTCGCTGGAGCGTATCCGCAACGTGGCCGCCAAGGTTAAAAAGGTTTACGAACAGGGGCACGACGTGGTGGTGGTGGTATCCGCCATGTCCGGAGTCACCGACGGGCTGATAAACCAGGCTAAGGATCTGAATGACGACCCGCCCGAGCGGGAAATGGACCTTTTGATGAGTTCCGGGGAACGCATATCTTCCGCCCTGTTGTCCATTGCGCTCAACAAGGCGGGGGTGCCGTCGGTATCCTTCACGGGACGGCAGATAGGCATGATCACCGACTCGTTCCACATGAAGGCCCGCATCAAAAAGATCACTGGTGAAAAACTGAAAGACGCCCTGGCCGCCCGCAAGGTGGCGGTGGTGGCGGGTTTCCAGGGGGTGGACGAGGCTACGGGCAACGTTACCACCCTGGGCCGCGGCGGATCGGACACTTCGGCGGTGGCCATAGCCGTGGCCATGAAGGCCGGTTGTTGCGAGATATATACAGACGTGGATGGCGTGTACACCACGGACCCGAACATAGTGCCCAACGCCCGGCGGATAGACTGCATCTCTTTCGACGAGATGCTGGAGATGGCCAGCCTGGGCGCCAAGGTCTTGCAGATCCGGTCTGTGGAGTTCGGCAAGAAATACAACATGCCAATATGGGTGAAGTCCACGTTCTCTGATGGAAAAGGAACATTAGTCACATCCGAGGTGAAGGAAATGGAAGACGTGCTGGTGGCCGCCGTGGCCCACGACAGGAACCAGGCCAAAATAACCGTGTCCGGCGTGCCGGATAAACCCGGCGTGGCCGCCACCATTTTCGGCAAGGTGGCCGAACAGGAGATAAACGTGGACGTGATAATCCAGAACGTCTCTGAAAAGGGGCTTACGGACATATCGTTCACCGTGCCCAAGAACGAGGTGAAAAAGGCCATCTCTCTTATAGAACCCACGTTGAGGGAAATAGGCGCCCGCGAGGTGGCCGCTGATGACCAGATAGGCAAGGTATCCATCATCGGTGTGGGCATGAGAAGCCATTCAGGCGTGGCGGCCAAGGCCTTCAAGGCGCTGGCTGACGGTGGCATAAACATAATGATGATCTCCACGTCGGAAATAAAGGTCTCCTGCGTGGTGGCGGCCGAAGAGGTGGACAGGGCCGTTCGGATATTGCACGATGCTTTTGAGCTGGGCCGGGCGCCGGAAGAGCGCTCTTACCATTCATTGAAGAAATGAAAAAAGACAGCGGCAGGGTTTTAATCTACGACACCACCCTTAGGGATGGGGCCCAGGCCGAGGAGATAAGCTTCTCGCTGGACGACAAGCTCCGCATCGCCGAGGCGCTGGACGATTTCGGGGTGGGCTTTATCGAGGGCGGCTGGCCCGGCTCCAACCCCAGGGACGAGGCTTTCTTCAAGGCGGTGAAAAAACTGCGCCTCCAAAAAGCCAAAATAGCGGCCTTCGGCTCCACCCATCACCACAAGAACAAACCGGGGGATGACCATAACGTGCGCCTGTTGCTGGATTCTGGCGCGCCGGTGGTAACCGTGGTGGGCAAAAGCTGGGACATGCAGGCCGAAGTGGTGCTGGGGATAAACCTGAAACGCAACCTGGAGATAATCCGCGACACCATAGCCTACCTGTCCAAGCGGGTGTATGAAGTGTTCTTCGACGCGGAGCATTTTTTCGACGGGTACAAAAGCAACCCCGGTTACGCCATCGAAACGTTGCGGGCCGCGCTGGATGGGGGCGCAAAATGCCTCTGCCTGTGCGAGACCAACGGCGGAGCCCTGCCTTTCGAGGTGGAGGCTGTGGTTCAGCGGGTGAGCGAAACTTTCCCGGACGCGTTGTTGGGCATCCATTGCCATAACGATTCCGACAACGGCGTGGCCAACACTCTGGCGGCTGTGCGGGCAGGCGCTCGGCAGGCGCAAGGCACCATCAACGGTATCGGCGAGCGGTGCGGCAACGCCAACCTGTGTTCCATCATCCCGAACCTCCAGCTGAAGATGGGTTACAAATGCGTCCCTTCGGCGAACATGAAAAAACTGAAAGACCTGTCCAGCCTTGTTTACGAGCTGGCGAACATGTCCCACAGGCCTCACCAGCCATACGTGGGCAAATCTGCTTTTGCCCACAAGGGCGGCATCCATGTGGCGGCGGTGCGCAAGACATCGCTGTCTTACGAGCATATCCAGCCGGAGCTGGTGGGCAACCGGCGGCGGGTGTTGATTTCCGACCTGTCCGGGCGCGGCAACATCCTTACCAAGGCCGAGGAGTTCGGCATAGACTTAAACAGCAAGGCAGAGGCCACGCAAAATATCCTTAACCAGCTGAAGACGCTTGAAAACGCCGGTTTCCAGTTTGAGGGGGCCGAGGCCTCTTTTGAACTTCTCATGCGCAAAGCCCTGGGCCAGTGGAAGAAGAAATTCGAGGTGGAACGGGCGCGGGTTGTCTCCAACTTTTCCGACACCAGCGGGGCCAACTGGGCCGAGGCGGTGATAAAACTTAAAATGCCAGACGGCTCCACCACCCATTCCGTGGCGGAGGGCAACGGCCCGGTGAACGCGCTGGACAAGGCGTTGCGCTCAGCGCTGGTGAAGTTTTACCCGCAACTTGGCAACGTGGAACTGCACGACTTCAAGGTGCGCATTTTAGACGAGCAATCAAAAACCGCCGCTAAAACCAGGGTTCTTATAGAGTCCGGCGACGGGACGCGCCGGTGGGGTACGGTTGGGGTCTCGCCCAACGTGATAGAAGCCAGCTGGCAGGCCCTCGTGGACAGCCTGGAGTATAAACTGCAGAAAGACGCTGAAGGCAAGAAGCCCGGCAAAGCCCGTAAGGGGAAGAAAAAATAGCCCGCATGTTCCCGCCTGGCCGCTGACTGCGACTCATCCGTCAGGCGTGGGATTGAAACCCGCCCCCACTTTTCCGTTGCCAACAATCCCCTTGGTAGCATAAAAATATACCGTCTGGATTTTCATGCCGTCATGAGTTGGGGCTGGCGGCTACAATCGGGTATGGGGGTTTGACGGGGGGATCGAAAATGGCGCAAGATTTACAACCGCCGGTTATTGTAGTGCCTGGTATTCAAGGTACCAGCCTTTCCGATTACTACAACATCCCACCGGATGAGATTTGGAGGCTTCGGCTTCAAAACTCTTTTTGGAACATCTCACCCATAGAAGAGCACGACAGGCTGGCCTTACACCCTGATAGCAGAGTATTTGAAGCCAGGGAGCCTGCGGCAATCCGCTCCGTTAGCCCCCATGCGGCGGCTTATGGTGAAATGGTGTCGGAATTGCGTCATGAACTTGCCGTAACCGGCTCCCATCCTGTTTTCCCGTTCCCTTACGATTGGCGGCAGGATATAGAGAACATCGCCGACACGCTATACGCCTTCGCAAAAGAAGTGAAAAACCGTGTGGCGCTGATACCCGGGGATTATAAAGGTTATGACGGCCCGGTGGATGTGGTGTGCCATTCCATGGGCGGGTTGATAACCGCTATTGCCGTGAACAAATACGGCGCGGAAAAATTGTTCAGAAAGGTTGTTTCCATCTGCGCCCCGTTCAATGGGGCGGTGGAGGCGGTATGGAAACTCACCACGGGCCAGTCCTCATTAATGCCCGGCCCGGCGCGGGAGCGTGAAGCGGCCCGCTCATTGCCATCTGTTTATCAACTCCTGCCAGATTATGCTGACGCGGTGGACGCCGCCGATGAAGGCCTTAAAAATTTGTTTGACCCGAATTCATGGCAACCAAGCGTGGAAGACACCCTCCAGACGTTTATAGACAAATACAGCGCCAATATAAATCCCAGGAACCTTCTGTCCACTTTCCTCCAGCGAGCGAGCAATACCCGCGCCATGGCCAACAGCGCACAGGTTCTCACCAACCTCACCGGCAATAGCGGCGGTTGGATGGCTATTGTGGGCTTAGGGGAGAGCACTTTCGTGAGCATGGGTTCAAAGCGGGACAATAAGGGCAATGTGCGGTTTGAATATAAGCCAAAGGTCAACCAATGGCCAGACGGGCCAAATCCAAACAACACCGGTGACGGCTCCGTACCCTTCCTGGGGGCCGTGCCCGGGTTTTTAAGCAAGAACAACCTGGTGTGCGTATCCATGGGTGATTTCGGGATGGATGTGATCGATTGGGGTTTGGCCAAGGTCGCCGGATTTCACGCCATGGCTCCCGCCATGAACTTTGTTCAGCGGCTTACCATTAAATACCTGACTACCAAACCATCGTTTTATCTGGATAGGACAGGTAGCGCGGCGCCAGGGGTAACGAGCTGGGCTCCGCCTATTACACCAACCAGATAATCGAATAAAAAACGCGCCGGGTTTTTATCCCCAGGCGCGTTTTAATTTAATAGGGCGTGAAGGCTAGCTTATCATTAGCAACGGGTCGCCGCTGGCAACCTTGTCGCCCAGTCTTACCATAACCGAAGTGATTACGCCAGATCGGGGGCACAATACCTCCGTCTCCATTTTCATGGCTTCCAGCAACATCACAAGCTCCCCTTCTTTCACCGGCTGGCCCACCTGGCAATTGATCTTGAAAATGGCGCCCGCCAGCGGCGACTTTAAAGTGAAACCGCCAGCCGACGGAGCCGTCGGTGTTGGGGCTGGAGCCGCCGCAGGGGTGGAAACACCGGTGGACTCGTCCACCCGCACGTCGAAAGCCTTGCCGTTCACCGTCACGCGGAAGGCGTTTGGCTGGGGTTTGCCGGTAGCCGCTGGAGCTACCGCTTCTTTCTTGAAAACTTCATCGGGCGGCGTGCCGCGCTTCTTCATATACTGCTCGGCCACCTGGGGGAACAACGCGAAGATTATCACATCCTCGTCACGGGTGGCTTTGGCGGCCACCTCTTTTTTTAGCCTCTCCCACTCAGGCTCCAACAAGTCGGCAGGGCGCACGGTTAAACAGGCGTTCTCGCCGCAAACCCGCTTCATAAGCTCCGGGTCCAACTCACCGGGCACTTTGCCGTATTTGCCTTCTATCAGCGCCTGGGTCTCTTTGGTAACAACCTTGTACCGCCCCATCAAAACGTTCATCACCGCCTGCGAACCCACAATCTGTGAGGTTGGTGTCACCAGCGGCGGATAGCCCAGGTCTTTCCTGCACCGGGGAAGCTCTTCCAACACTTCGGGTAACCGGTCGTAAGCGTTTTGCTGGCGAAGCTGGGACTCCAGGTTGGAGATCATCCCGCCAGGCACCTGCGACTTTAATATGTTCACGTCCACCCCGGTGAACGAAGACTCGAAAGCGGAATATTCCTTGCGGACATCCACAAAGTAATTCGCTATATCCGCCAGCGCCACCAGGTCCAGCCCGGTTTCGTTATCTGTGTCTTTCAAGGCGGCCACAATGGTTTCCGTGGGGCTGTGGCTTGTGCCCATTGAAAGGGGCGACATGCACGTGTCCAGCCCGTCCACCCCGGCCTCTATGGCGCGGGTGATGGACATGGGGGCAAACCCTGCGGTGGTGTGGGTGTGCAGATGCACAGGAACCTCCACCACTTTCTTGATGCCAGCTATAAGCTCATAGGCGGGCCACGGGGCCAGCAATCCGGCCATGTCTTTCACGCAAATGCTGTCCACCCCCATCTGCTCCAGCCCTTTAGCCAGCTCCACAAAAAGCCGGACGTTGTGGACTGGGCTTGTGGTGTACGAAATGGCGCCCTGGGCGTGTTTTCCGTTTTTCTTTATGCGTGCGATGGATGTTTTTAAATTGCGCAGGTCGTTCAACGCGTCGAACACCCGGAACACGTCTATCCCCGCGTCGCAGGAGAGGTCTATGAATTTCTCCACCAGGTCATCGGCGTAATGGCGGTATCCCACCAGGTTCTGGCCGCGCAGGAGCATTTGGAACGGGGTGTTGGGCATGGCTTTCTTCAACAGCCTCACACGCTCCCAGGGGTCTTCGTTCAAAAACCTTATGCAGGAGTCAAACGTGGCCCCTCCCCACATCTCCAGCGACCAGAATCCAACCTTGTCCAGCTTCTCGGCTATGGGGAGCATGTGCTCGGTTTTCATCCGCGTGGCCAGAAGGGATTGATGTCCGTCCCGCAGGACAACCTCGGTGATTTTTATCGGTTTCTTCGCCATTACTTATATATTCCATCAAACCGCCGCAAACAGGCGGCTGGCGTAAAAAAGCGCCGGTAATTCAAACGATAGCGGCATTTCCGGCAAACGGTGAATTATCGCACGGGGTAGGATTAAAGACAACATCGTCTAGAGTCCATCTTCCCTTTTGAGCGGTTGAAGTGAGCGGGATTCCATCTGTATCGAGCGCGGCAAAATTCCGTTTAAAAAAGGCCCAATTTGAAAAATCCCCCCAAACATTTTTTTCAGAAAATATTCGCTAATTTACATATGTTGCCGTAAATACTTATATTTACAATAGTTTCGCCGAATGAAAAAAGTTGGTTAATTTTAAAAAATTTGTTGAAATTATCATTTAATGTTCTTATAATGTCTATAATTTGATTTGCTAAGATGTAGTAAGAACATAGCAGTTTAATCAAGTTAATGGGCAATTAACCCAAATCAGCCGTAAAAGCTGGAGGAACTTCTTGAAAGGCTCCGCTCCTGTAAAAGTGGAAATGAAAAATTCCCGGTATCCAGACCGGGAGCTTAAGGAGCATTTATCGGAACTGATTTTGTACTCGAAATATGCGGGGATAGATCTTGGTAACTTTCATCAGGTCATTTCAGACGCCCAGGTGCAGTCCATGCAAGAAGGGCCCGAAATGCGGTATGGCGGCCGGATCGTCCTACAGACAAACTATAAGACAGCGTCTCTTGTTAACCAATTGGTCCAGATGTATCCCGTGTTTTCAACATGGGATATTAAAGTGATGGAAATCAAAGGTGTACCAGTCAAAAAGGACAAACAGAAGGAGAAAGTAATGGCTGCTGCGAAGAAATCTGCCGCTAAAAAACCCGCCAAGAAGGCCGCCGCTAAAAAGCCGGCTGCCAAAAAGGTCGCCAAGAAAGCCGCGAAAAAGAAATAACTTTCTTAATCGCGATTTCAGGCACGGTGGCCCGTTTCGGCGGGTTGCTTCTAGGGTTTTGAGACCGGCGGGGGGGGAGGATTCCTCTCCTCCGCCGGTTTTTTTGATTGAAGGGGTATGCCGCTGGGTATGCTCTTCTGGAGCTCCAATCCTTGTGGGGATCGGGCAAAACTGAATAAAATCCTGGCGATGGGGGACTGTTTTTTCATGATCGCGTTTTTTGCGTTCAGCAAAGCCTATTGCAAATTGAAAAATTACAGCCTACCGAATAGAATAACCCCCATGCTTTTAAATGGAACTTCCCGGCTACGCGAGTTGATAAAGCTCCGCCGCGCCGTTTATCCCATAATCCTGGCGGTGGTGGCCGCTTTGGCTTTATCACAACCCGCCTGGGCATTTTCTTTTGGCAAAATCCGGGTCACCAGCGCCTATAACACCCTATTCAAGGCTGAAATACCCCTTGAAAGCGCGGCCAAACCTGAAGGGCTTGTGGTGGCTTTTGGCTCCCCGGCGGATTACAGCAAGCTTGGGTTGAAACGGCCGGATTTTTTGGACAACCTCTCCCTGCAAGTGGCGGATCATCCCGCGGCCAAAGGGCAGAAAATCATATATATCACCAGCGCCGACCCTATTTATCAGCCTTCTTTCAATCTGATAATCAAGGCCTTCATCAACGGCGGGCAAATTCTTGAAAACTATTTCATAGCCATAGATTTCCAAAAGAACCTGGCTTTGGAGGCGTCATCGTCCAAAGAACAGGAGCAGGAAGACATGCAGGCGGTGGCCCGTGAAATGGGGGGCCAACCCCGGTCCGGCGAAGTCCCGGCCCGGCAGGACATAGCCGACATGAAAAAAGAGGAGGAGCATCTTTCCAAAGATGAGATGGCGGTGCGCTCGGCCTTAAGAGGTGAACAACCCAAGGTGGCCCAACCCATGGCCCCCTCTTCGGATGATAAAGCCACGCTGGAAGCCATCCGCGCCTCGGAAGCCGATGCCGAGCAGGGCCCGGCCCCGGTAATGACCGCTGAAACCCCCGTCATAACCGCTTCCAGCCAGGAGCCCGAGGCATCGGCGCCGCCAGCGCCATCCAAATCAGCAGGGGAACCGGTGGAGATCGTTATACACGGGGATGAGACGTTCGTGAATTCGGAGCCCGCCCCGGCCCCCAAACAGGCTATGCGGGCGCCTGTATCCGCTCCTGGCGCCACCCCGGCCAGAATTGTTGGCGAGGGTGCTTACAAGGTTAAACACGGCGATACCCTATACGCCGTCACAAGGAAAATGACCGGTGGCCAGGATGCGGACCGGCTGATCGTGGCGCTCTGGAGGAGCAACAAAAAACTGTTCGCCCATGGCAACCTGCACGGCATTAAAAAAGGCGCTGTGCTGGATTGGGCGCTGGCGGAGGAAATGGCGGACTCCATAAGTGCAAATGAGGCCAGAAAGATTGTCCGCCAGCAGTGGGCGGCCTGGGAAAAATTGACAGTAAAGGTTTCCGCCCCGCCAGCCATAGTGGCGCCCCCGGTTAAAGAACAAGTCGCAAAGAAAGTGGAGCCCAGGGTAACGCCTGTTCCCGTCCCTGCGCCGGCGCCCGTGGCTCAACCCGCTCCCGCGCCAGCCAAGGTGGTTACTCCCCAGATGAGCTGGTTTAAAGCCCTGGCCGAGTGGAAGGCCAGGAATGGCGTGAAAGGTGGCGATATAGAGATCGTTTCCGTAAAAGTCGTGGATGAAAAAACCGGCCGCGTGGAAGCGAAGGTTGTAAGGAAAACCGCTAACGGCCCGAAAGAGTCCACAGTGACCATGGAGAAGGGGAAAACCGGTTACAAGGTAAGTGGCGAAACGGCCATACCGGCGCCTAAATCCAAACCGGTGGCCAAAGACAAGGCCGCCGTTTCTAAAAACAAACCTTTCACATTGCATGTAGCCACCTTCCGGGATAAAGGCCAGGCCATTTCCCTGGTAAAGATCCTGCGGGATAAAGGGGTGAACGCTTTTGAAATGACAGGGCCGGACGGCTCCGGCGGAACCGTAAGCCGCGTGGCGGTGGACCGGTTTAAAAGCGCCGGGGAAGCCGTCGCTCTTGCCGGGAAACTTTCCGGGCAGGGCATAGCCAGGTCTGGCAGGGCTTTAAAGCTTCCGTACTCTGTGCTTGTGAACGCCCCCGCCCCAGTGGCCGAGGCCCGGGCCAAAGCCGCCCAGTTGGCCGCCAGCGGCGTTTCCGCTTATGTGGTAGCCGATGGCGACAAAGCGGCGGTTTATTCCGGCGCGTACCTTACTGAACAAGAGGCGGCCGCGGCCGCGCAAGAAGGACTGCCGCAAGGCTCCGCCCCGGCCCAGCCTTGATTTTCCGGGCTCCATCCGGTATAAGTTTTCGTTTTCCACTTGAAAGTTGAAGAATGGCAAAAGTAAATCCTTTTAGGGGCGTCCGTTACAATCCCAAGGCGGTTCCAAACGCCATAGACGCTTTGGCGCCCCCTTATGACGTTATCTCTCCGGAGGCTCAGAAAAGCCTTTATGACCGGCATGACCGGAACGTGGTGCGGCTGATTCTCGGCGTCATAAGAGATGGCGATACCGATGACAATAACCGCTACACCCGCTCCGCGAAGACGCTATCAAGCTGGCTGGGCGACCATACCCTTATCAGGGAAGATGAGCCTGCCCTTTATGTTTATGCGCAGGATTACTTTATAGACGGCAAAAAGCTTCAGCGGGTGGGGTTCATCTGCAGAAGGCTCATCGAGCCTTTGGGGCAGTCCATTTACCCCCATGAACGCACCCTCTCCGGCCCAAAGGTGGACAGGCTTATGCTCACCCGCGCCTGCAAAATGAACTTCTCCCCGGTGTTCGGCCTTTATTCCGACCCGGAACGAAAGGTGGATGGCATATTAAAATCCATCATGAACCTGGTTTCCGCCGACGTGGACGCCACGGATGATGAGCAGGTGCGCCACCGCATGTGGATACTTACCGACCGTGAGGCCATCTCCGAAATCCAGACATTGCTGGAGAACAAGCCGGTAGTGATCGCCGATGGGCATCACCGGTACGAAACGGCGCTCAACTACCGCAACGAGCGGCGGGCCGCGGAAAACCCCAAGGGGCCGCAAAATTACGATTACGCCCTTATGTACCTTTCCAATTCCCATGGCGAGGGGTTCACTGTGCTTCCCACCCACAGGCTGGTGAAAGAATTCGCCACGCCGGGGGTGGATAAAATCCTCTCCCTCCTCGGCGGTCTTTTTACGGCCACGCAGGCGCCGCTGGACGCGCAAAACATGGAGCCGCAGGTGACCGCATTGCGCGAAGCCGGGTTGAAAGCCCCCAGCTTCATCATGATCGCGGAAGGGAAATCATACCTGCTAACTTTGAAAAAGGATATTTACCAGGCCCAGATTGGAGAGGGGCTTTCGGCGGCGCTTAAAATGCTGGACGTTACCATCCTGCAAGAGGTGATCTTCGAAAAGGCCCTGGGCATATCCCGGGAAATGGTGGCGGACAAGAAGGTCATAAACTACACCATAGACCCGTCGGAGGCCGCCCGGGGCGTGCTGGAAGGTCCGGTTAAAATAGCGTTTCTGCTCAACCCAACCGACGTGGCCAAGGTGATTGAAGTGGCCACCGCTGGCGGTGTGATGCCGCAAAAATCCACCTATTTTTACCCCAAGCTCATATCGGGCCTGGTGTTTAATCCGCTGGAATGAGGGTTTTCAAGGCCGAGTTCGTAAAATCGGCCATTAAGCCGGAGCATTACCCGAAACTGAACCTGCCGGAGATAGCTTTCGCCGGCCGCTCCAACGTGGGCAAATCCTCCCTCATTAACTCATTGCTGGGAAGAAAAGGGCTGGTGAAAGTCAGCAAAAGCCCCGGCAAAACCCAGGCGCTGAATTTTTTCACCGTGAACGATTCATTGTCGTTCGTGGACATGCCCGGGTACGGATTCGCCAGCGTTCCCGAAAAACTCCGGCAAAGCTGGGGGCACATGGTGGAAAACTATCTGAAAAGCCGCGCGGAGTTGCAGGCAGTGATTGCCCTGCTGGATTGCAGAAGGATCCCCAACGACGATGACTTGAACCTGCTCGGCTGGCTCTCCGAGTTCGGCATACCCGCCATACCGGTTTTCACGAAGATAGACAAGATACCCAAGACCCACAGACTCCGGGAGTTGAAAGAGCCCAAAAAGGTATTGGCTGAAGTGTTCGGCGGGACAGCGCCTCATACCGTGATGTACTCTGCCCTTTCAGGCGAGGGCAAAAAAGAGCTATGGCACGCTATTTCGAAAGCGGCTGGCGGTGGAAAAAGGTCACTCCCCCCAGATGATGTCGAAGGATAGGCTTTCCAGCGACCTTACGGTTTCCCTGGCGCGGCGGTAGATTCCTTCATCGGTGGTGTTGAAGGACACTTCATCGTCCTGCGAAATGAGGGCGTAGGTGGAGCCATCCTCGCTTACCGCGAAACAGGTGGCGCCCAGTTCGGTCAACTGGGGCGTAAGGATGTCCACCGCCCTGCCCGCCTCGCTTTTCTCCACGATCAACACGTCCATGTTGTGTCCCGCCGTTTGTATGGCCTTTAATATATCCCGCTCGCTTTCGCGGATGAGGCCCCGTTTGGCCAGCGCGTCCGCGTCCTCGTCCAGCCATTCGTTGTCGGACGCGAAGAGGTAAAGGGGGAAAAGATCCAGATCCTCCATCAAGCGGACAACCGTTTCCACCATGGACCTTTCAACCGAATTGTCCATCCCGCCTGCTATGTCAAATGCGCCGGGGGAGTCTGGCATGGTGAGGTTGGTAAAGTCGAAACCCAGCACCGAATCCTCGTCGGTGAATCGCAGGTATCGCCCTTCAGGGTCCTGCGCCAGACCCGCTGGGGCAATGGCGGACAAAAAATGGTCTTCGCTGGTGAACCTCATAACCTTCCACTCCAAACCGGGCTTTAACGGCGCGGCGTTAAATAAGCCAGGTTGTCTTTAGTAAACGGTTTTGGCGTTACGCCGAAAACCTTCTGGTAATCGTGCTCCGGGCAAACATTCCCTCCGCCCAGCATTTTCAACTGGTCGCCGGTTACGGGGAAAAACGAAAATCCGCCCAGCGCATTGGCCAAGGGTATCATAAGCCCGAACGGGACTTTCACCATGTGGGTGGACTGGCGACCCACAGCCCTGCCAATGGTCTGCACCACGTCATTGTACGTCATTACGGTTCCGCCGCCCAAATGGAACACCCTGCCCTCCGCCGCCGGATTATTTATGGCGCCAGTGAAACATTTGGCCACGTCTTCCACCGCCACCGGCTCCAGCTTATATTGCCCGTCGCCGAACACTGGCACAATAGGCGCAAGCTTTATGGGTTTGGCCAGTTCGCTTACGAACTCCATCCGGCCACGGGGATCGCCGAAAATCACAGAGGGGCGGAATATGGTCCATCTCATGCCGGAGGAGATAACTATCCTCTCCCCTTCGGCCTTGGTGGTTTGATAGCCGGATACGCCGGATTCGCTGGCGCCGTTGGCGCTCATGTGGATGAACCGTTTCACCCCCTGTTTTACCGATTCCTCCACGATTTTCCTTGTGGCCCCGGCATGCATCCGCTGGAAAGTTATCCTTCTGCCAGGAAACTCGCGGATAATGCCTATCAGGTGGATCACCGCGTCCATATCTTTGAGAAACGTGGAATATGAGACTGGGTCATGGACATCGCCATTGATTATCACCAGCCCTTCCCTGAAGGGCAGTTTATTTTCCGACCCGCTCCGGACAAGGGCGTATGGCAAATGGCCTGCCAGCCTTAGGGCCTCCAGAACATAACTGCCCACAAACCCCGTTCCGCCGGTAACGAAAACCTTCATAGCCATGGCCGATACTCCTTATTTGTTGGGGAGACCATTACCAATATTGTAGAATGATGCGGTTTCACTAACAACGGCGGATGGCTTAGGCCAGTTCCGCCCGTTTTTTTAGAAAGGCTTCAAGGAGTTGGGCTCCCAAAAACGCGGCTTTAAAAGCTATCTGCTGGACGCGGCCAAACTGCTGTTTGTGATAGTGGTGTTCGTATTCCTTTATAAAAGCGGAAAGCTTGACTTGAACGCGCTGTCCGTGGCGCTGGCCAAACCGGGTTATGTGGTGATCAGCCTGTTTCTCACCTTCCTTGCAATGCTTATCTCCGTGGAACGCTGGCGCACGCTGTTGAGGGCCGTGGACATCTCGGTGGACATGAAACCGGCATTGAACCTTACGCTTATCGGGTCGTTTTTCAACGTGGTGTTCCCCGGCGCCGTGGGTGGTGACATTGTGAAGGCTTACTACCTTGCCCGGGGCCAGCAGAACAAAGCCGCCCTGGTGACAACCGTGGTGTTCGACAGGGTGCTGGGGCTATACACCATGATATTCGTCGCCGCCGTGGCGGGCGCCGTGGCGGCCATGTTCGCGACCTCCGGCGAGGCTCCGGCATGGTGGAACTCATCCACCAAGGCGCTGGTTATGTTCATCGCCGCCCTTTTCGTGGCCGCAAACCTGGGGGCGCTTATATTTTTGGAGCGGAGGATAAGCGAATCGCGGTTTGTGAACCGGGTCATATCCGCCTTGCCCATGCAGGACAAGATAAGGAAAATCCACGCGGCCACGAAAAGCATCGGGCGCCAGTCCGGCCACACGATTTACGCTTTTTTCCTTTCATTGCTTTCCCAGTTGGCGCTGTACGGCTCCATATGGATTCTGGCCGCCGCGCTCAACATTACCGGGTTATCGGTGGGGCAATACTTTTTCGTTCTGCCGGTGTGCCTGCTGATAAACTCCATCCCGGTGTCGCCCGGCGGGCTTGGAGTGGGCGAGATGGCATTTGGCGCGGTGTTCGCCCTGTTCGCCTCCAACAAGGGGGTGGAACTGGCGGTGCTGTATCACGCGGTATCTTTCGCGCTGGCGCTGGGGCTGGGCGGGCTTGTGTATCTGGTTTTTTCGCGAAGGGACAACCTCGTGTCCATAACCCATATGCAAAAGCTGGCCGAGCAGGAAGAGGACAACTAGCGGCGGCTGGCTTTTCTGTATTTCCTGGATTCGGCTACAAACCGTTTAAATATTTTTCTGCTCGCTTCGTCGTTGTTATAAAGCTGTTCCGGATGCCACTGGACGCCTAACAGGAAGCTTGCCCCCTTCTTTTCCACCGACTCTATAATGCCGTCCGGTGAAACGCCGCAAGGGGACAGGCCCTTGCCTATTTTCTTGATGGCCTGATGATGGGTGGAGTTTACGCGCAATTTCGGCTGGCCCGCTATTTTCCCCAATATCGTGCCGCTGGCCACATCCACATCGTGGCTTGGCTGGGTGGCGGGGACGGGTTTCTGTTCGTGTTTTAAACCAGCGGGGGCCTGTGTGGGAATGTCCTGATACAGCGAGCCGCCAAACGCCACGTTGATGGCCTGATGCCCCCCGCAAATTCCCAGCACCGGCATGGATAGTTTAAGCGCCTTTTTCAGCAAAGCCATTTCCATTATCGTGCGGTCCGGCTTTAACGCGCCGCACTGGGGGATGGGTTTTTCGCCGTAAAGGGCCGGGTCAATATCAAACTCCCCGCCGGATATTATCAGGCCGTCTATCATCGTAAGATAAAGCGCCGCCTTGGCCGGGGATGACACCAGGGGGAGAAGCAACGGTACGCCGCCCGATTTTTCCACCGCGTCGGTGTAAGCTTTCTTGAGCCAGAATATGGCGTTGCCTTTGGGGTCAAAGCCGCTGTTGAGCGTTTTAGTTTCCTGCCCGTAGTTGGTATCCACGGTGATGCCGATGATGGGTGTGTTGGATTTGATCATATTTTCAAAACAACTTTTGTGGCCAAATTCAAAGCCTCCGCCACATCGGCTTCATAAGGCTCCATGACTTCCGATGGATATCGGAAAGATGTGGCATAGGGTGTTAGAATTTCCGAAGCTGTATATAGCTCTTCAAATGAGGTATCCAGCTTGGAGCGCTGTTCGGTTAAAACTGACAGGTTGTGGGTTTTTCCAAATGATGCGCCATTATGGGTCAGGAAAGCCTTTAACGCTTTTTCAACCGCTTGCTGGCAAAGGTAAACCGCCAGATCGGGATATTTATCATCTCCATATATCAAGCGTTTCGCCGCGCCCAGGTCACGATAAGCCTTGTACAGCCATTTCCCGGCCTCTTGGGCATTAGCGTTATCCATAAAGCACAATGCCCTTGCTCAAGGCGGATCTCACAATGGATGTGGATACCTGAGCGGCTTGTTCAACCTCGTCATGGGTCAGCACAATGGCTTCTACGTCTGCCCCAAGGCCGCGGAGGCATTTATAAACATTCCTCGCGCGCCGATAGGGTGGCTCGTCCGAACTGGGCACGATAATGAGTAAATCCCAATCGCTGTCCGGGGCCGGTTCACCCCATGCGCGGGAGCCAAACAGAATTATTTTCTCCGGACGCTTTTCTTCCGCGATGTGGTTCGCGGCGTCAGTGATGATCCCTGCTACATTGGACATGTGAAAGATTATAGCTTAAAAAGCGTGGCCTTAATTCCCCTGTTATACTGCAATTAGCAAAGCGATGGTACAAGTCGGTAGTGTCTCAGTTTGAAAGTACGGGGGAGATTCTTCACTTATGCTCAGAATGACAATATAACAGCCGTTGATAACATTGTCATCCTGAGCGAAGCGCAAGCGAAGTGAAGGATCTGTCTATTATTTGAGATTCAAACTGAGACACCACCTACAAGCCCATCTATTTGATAAGCGCTGAGCCGCGCAATTATCATGTGTAGCTCCAATTGCCCTCATCGCTTCTTGACTTATCCACCCTCGCCTCATAGCATTGTTACCCAAGGGGTAATAATTAATGCCTGTCTCGAAAACTCACAGCGCGGCCATATACGGTATCCACGCCTATAAAGTGGAGGTGGAGGTGAACACCCTGGCGGGCACTTTCGGTTATTCCACCGTGGGCCTGCCGGACGCGGCGGTGCGGGAGTCGCAAGAGCGTGTATTGGCCGCCCTTCAAAACAGCGGGTTCGACGCGCCGGTGAAAAAGATCACCGTTAACCTGGCCCCGGCGGACCTGCGCAAGGAAGGCTCCAATTTCGACCTGCCCGTCGCGCTTTCCATACTGCTGGCGGAAAATCTGGTGTCCGATGAAATGACGGACGCCATGGTGTTGGGCGAGCTGGCGCTGGACGGGCGCGTAAAACCCATCCGTGGCGCCCTTTCCGCCGCCATGCTGGCCCGGGACGAAAAGTTTAAACGCATAATCCTCCCAAAAGAAAACGCCCGCGAAGCGGCGGTGGTGGAAGGGGTGGAGGTGATAGGTATCGTGTCGTTACCCCAGGCCATCCAGTATCTAAACGGCAACGAGCGGATAGAGCCCACCCGCGTTACGGTGACGGATGTTTTCCACCCCGGCGAGTGGGACGACGCGGATTTTTCCGAAGTGAAGGGCCAGGGCCACGTTAAACGGGCGCTGGAAGTAGCCGCCGCCGGGGGCCACAACCTGCTTATGATAGGCCCCCCCGGCTCCGGCAAATCCATGATGGCCAAGCGGCTTCCAACCATTTTGCCGGACCTGACTTTTGACGAAGCCATAGAGACCACCCGCATCCACTCAGTCTCCGGCAAGCTGGGGCTGAACGCCGCCCTTGTAACACGGCGGCCTTTTCGGGCGCCTCATCATACAATTTCAGACGCGGGGCTTATCGGTGGCGGTACCACCCCAACCCCCGGCGAGGTGTCTTTGGCCCATAACGGCGTGCTGTTTTTAGACGAACTGCCGGAGTTCCGCCGAAGCACGCTGGAAGCCATGCGCCAGCCGCTGGAAGACGGGAAAGTGACCATCTCCCGCTCGGTGATGGCGCTCACGTTCCCCAGCAGGTTCATGCTGGCGGCGGCCATGAACCCATGCCCCTGCGGGTATTTTACCGACCCGGGCCGGGAATGCGTTTGCTCCACCCTCAACATCCGCAAATACCGTAGCAGGATTTCCGGCCCGCTTATGGACAGGATAGACATCCATATAGACGCGCCCGCCGTGAAACACCAGGAGATGATGGGCGATGGGGAGGCGGAGCCTTCGGCCGCCATCCGCGATAGGGTGAACCGGGCGCGGACTCTGCAACTTCAGCGGTTCAACGGGAGCGGCATATATTGCAACTCCCAGATGGGCTCCAGGCAGATTAAAAGCGTGTGCGCGCTGGACACCGCCTCCAAAGCCATATTAAAAGCCGCCGTGGAAAAACTTGGCCTTTCCGCCCGGGCGCACGAAAAAGCGCTGAAGGTGGCCAGAACCATAGCCGATCTGGAAGGCGCCGCCGCTATCCGCGCGGAGCATGTGGGGGAGGCGGTACAGTACCGCTCGCTGGACCGGGAGGCTACCTGAAACCGCTTTTCAAGACTTTGGGGCCGTCAACCGTAGCCCCAAAAAGGCCGCTGTGAGAATCATCAGCACGTTGATAGCGCCCGCCACCGATTCCCGCATATAAGCGGACTTCACTTCGTTTGCGACATCCGCCCCACTTATAGCGGCGGCGGTAACGGCCAACAGCTGGTCTATTGCCGGTGCGATAAAGGTATAGGTGTTCACCACCACCAACAGGCCAATAAGCATTTTTGCCCAAAGCCTGGTGTTGCGCATAAGTTTCGGTTTGGCCGCCACCATCGCCAATCCGGACAATACCGCAAACCACATGCAGGGAATGGTGATATACGCCGTTCCAACACTAATTATTTTTCTGGCGAAAGCGGTTTCCACCACACCAGCGCCTTCTGAGACAATTGAAATGGCGGTATAAACGGCGATGCTCCCCAAAAACCCGGCGAAAGCTATGATGTGGACGTATTTTAATGCCGTTCTCATTCCCGGTCCCCTTCCGTGTACGTTAGCGGCCTACTGTTTAGAATGCAAACCATTGTCAAAAAACTACTCCCGCATGTTCGTGAAAATCCGGGTAAGCATGGCTTTCAGATTCTCCAGGCCCGCTGGAGACAGGCCCGCTCCCGCTTTCTGGTTCACCCCGGTGGCCAGTCCGGCGAGGGTCTTCTCGAGTTTTTTCCCTTTCGGCGCAAGGAAAATGCGAACAACCCTCTTATCCTCCCCGTCCCGCTCCCGTCGCACAAGGCCTTTTGTTTCAAGCCTGTCTATGATGCCGGATATGGTGGGTTTGTCGAAATGCAATCGGCGGCCCAGCTGGCTCTGGGGTAGGCCATCTTCCTCCCACAACCTTGCAAGCGAAGCCCATTGCGGCGGAGTAAGGCCATGCCTGGCCAGCTTTTTCTCCAGCGCCCATTTCATGGAATGCGCCGCCCGGTTCAGCAGAAATCCAAGGCTCTCGTCCAGATTGAAACTCATGCAACATAGTTAGCACGCTAACTATAATTAGTCAACAGGGAGCCGCTACGAAGAATTTATGTGTGGTATCAGGCCCTATGGATTACCTGGGCCGGATGCCGCCCGCCATGCTCCCCCAATATCGCCCAACGCCTTGTATAAGTATTTTGTCAAATCGGGATTCGTATTATTACGCCTTAATTATCAGCATGTTGTGTTTTATTCTTACCGCTTCCGGGGTTTTCCCTTAAATAGGGACGTATATTTAAATGATTATTACCCATCACTAGGAGGGATGTATTTATGGCGACGTTGCTCCAAAGTAGTGACCAGCGCATGGATCTTATCACCCACAGGAATGACAGCTGGGGTGTGCTGGGGGTAGTTTTTGGATTAGCCGGGGGGGCGGCCGCGTTGATGCTCTTCATCGTTCTCGGAATATCCTACACGGCGTAAAGATGTAACCGGCATTCTTTGGCGGAGGGCGCTTATGTTAACGGTTCCTTCCGCCGGAGCGGTAGAGGCTCCGGGCCAACCGCAGTATTTACGAATTACAGGCCATCCTTCCCATCCATAAATTCCCATCACCCATCCACATGCTGGGAATATTGATTGGATTTCCGGTTGAAGAGCGCCGCAAACAAAAAAGGCGCAGGCCATAGGACCCGCGCCCAACAAAAGAACCGGACGGTATTACGCTGAAACGTTTATCCCCCCGCCTTTGCCCTGGCTTTTCATTGCCTCGGCCCTGGCGGTGGCGGCGCTTTCCGCGCTTTCGTTGTCTTGATCGTTATCCGGATCCATGGCGGCCGGAGCGGTGGGATTGTTGGAGGTTTCCATTTTCGCAGCTTTTGCTCCGCCTGCGGCCCCGGCGCCGTCTATGCTCATTTGTGTATCCATCTGCCTGCCACTCCTGTTTATGATTGAGGGGGAATATGCCTCTTAATCGTCTGTTATCGGAATGTTCCATAGAAAGCTTTAGCTTTTATTTGACACTCACCTGGGTAAGACAATCCCACCGTTTCCTTTGTGTCCATATTATTAAATCATTATAATCGCCGATTGGCGATACAAACTCTTTCCCACTAACAACCTTGACACCTTGGCGCCCAAATAAACTAAAATGTTAAATTTCCCCGTAAATTAACTGTTGGAGTATTTATGAGCCAGGCGCCCAGGTCCGAAAAAATCTGGTTAGACGGCAATTTCGTGGAGTGGGACAAAGCCCAGGTTCACGTACTTACCCATACCCTTCATTACGGGTTTGGCGTTTTTGAGGGAATCCGCTGTTACGACACCCCAAAAGGCCCGGCCATATTCCGGCTGGAGGACCACACCAAGCGGTTGTTCACTTCCGCCAAAATAATCGGCGTGGACATACCTTTCAGCCAGCAAGCCATAAACGAGGCAATCAAGGAAACGGTGCGGGTGAACAAGCTCAAATCGGGCTATATCCGACCGCTGGTTTTCCTGGGAGACGACAAGCGGGGGCTAAACTGCATCGGCGCCACTGTGCGGGTGGCCATCGCCGTGTGGCCGTGGGGCGCTTATCTGGGCGAAGAGGCGCTGGAAAAAGGCATTAACGTGAAAATATCCAGCTTTACCCGCCACCATGAGAACATTTTCATGACCAAGGCCAAAATTTGCGGGGCGTATGTGAACTCCATCCTCGCCAAAACGGAAGCGGTGCGCAACGGGTACGACGAGGCTATCATGCTGGACCCCTCCGGCCATGTGGCCGAAGGAAGCGGTGAAAACATATTCATCGTGCGCGACGGCAGGTTAAAAACCCCGCCGTTAACATCGGTGCTGGAAGGCATCACCCGTGACTCCATCATAAAAATAGCCGACGGCATGGGGATACCCGTAATTGAACAATACTTCTCCCGGGACGAGCTGTACATCGCCGACGAGGCGTTTTTCACAGGCACGGCGGCGGAGCTTACCCCCATCCGCTCGGTGGATGGCAGGATTATCGGGGAAGATGGCATGGGGCCTGTAACCCGCAGGCTTCAAAAGGCCTATTTCAACGTAATTCACGGTAAAGACAACCAGTTTGAGAAGTGGTTGGGCTTTGTTTAGGCCCGCGCCTTGACTTTGCCCGGGCCGGTTCTTTAAATTAGAAATGTGACATGCGGAATGATTCCGCGTGATTTGGAGTAGTTACTAGAATGCCCATATACGAATATATCTGCCAGAAATGCGGCGCGCATCTGGAGGTTAACCAGCGGATTTCAGACAAGCCGCTGACCAAACATAGCGATGGTTCCAAATGTGGGGGGGAGCTTAAGAAGATAATCTCCTCCAACGCGTTCCATCTCAAAGGCACCGGCTGGTATAAAACCGACTACGCCAAAAGCGGCTCGTCTTCCTCTGGCGCCAGCAAAAAAGCCGAACCGAAAAGCGGCTCTTCCGGCGATTAATCAGTTCGATACGGCGCTATACAGGTTTATCCCGGTTCCGCCATCAGCCGATTTGCCGAAATACATCCGGTACTTGCCTGGCTGGCCGATAAGCTCTACCACGTCCGGGTCTATCAAAAACCCGCCGGAAGGGGTTAAGGCGTAACCCTCTTCCGCCGTAAAGTTCACCCCGTCGTTTGATACGGCGGTTTTTATACCCCTTATTCCAAACCCCATATCGCCTGCCAAGCTGTGGGCAAAGAAAAGTTTCAGCCCGCCGTCCGGGGTGATTACCACTTCCGGATCCACTATTTTGTCATCGGCCCGTACGCCGTTTAAAACTATCTGTCCCGTGCGTTCCCACGTGACCCCATCGTCTTGGGATACAGCGTGGAAAATCCTGTTCACGCTGGCGTTCCCCACGTAATAAATGTGCAGGGCTCCGTTGAACAAAACAAGCTCCGGCACGCTGATAAAGCTGTTCTCCTCGGCATTGGGCTCCATCACCGCGCCGTTGATAAAAGCGCCGGTATATTTGGTGAACGTCACCCCGTCGGCGGAAGTGGCCCGGTGGAACCGTGAAATATTCCCGGATACGCCGTTGTAGATCATTACGTAACGCCCTTCGCCAAGTCTTATGACAGAGGGGTTGCTTAGAAGGTCCGATGAGCCTTGGTGTGTTATTCCGGTGGTTTGGGACGCGCTGAAAATTTGGCCGTTCCCTGAAACGGCGCTGACCAATTCCCTGTCCAGATAATACATCCTGTACGTCGCGCCTTCCGTCAATGTGCAGGTGGAGGTGGTGTTCGAAAGGACTAGCCCCTCTTCAGCCCATATAAGCCGGGTGGATTCGGCTGTGGCCGTATCAGACGATACGCCAGAAGCCCCGCCGCAAGCCGCAAGAAGAAGAGCGACAGCGGTCATGGCCAGATTTTTCATGGCTCATTCTTTCCAGAGGTTCAGCCCCGTCAAATTGTCCATGCCCCGTTCCAGCGCCGGGCCGGAAAGTTTCGTTATGGAAAACTCCAGCGCGAAAACCTTCGTGCCCCTGATTAAATGTCCTGCCACGCATAACCCCGCAGAACTACTTAAAATCATGTGAAGGTGGACCATGGGTTTGCCGTCTTTAAGCGATACGTTCCCCATCGCCGAGACTATTTCCATCGGTATTTCCACCGGCGCCAGGTTCTCGTAGGTCTTTATGTCCTGGTGGTAAAACGCCAGCGCCGCTGACGACACCGACCCTATCAATGACACCAGCCCCACCGTAACGCCGCGCTCCTCGCATATCCGCGTAAGCGCGTCCAAAAGGTCCGCCCCGTGGGGGATGGAGCCCATTATCACATCGCCGGTTTTATATTCATGGACTGGCATGGCGCAAACTTTCTCCTTAACGTTTTTTTATGGACGGGTCTTCCACCCCGGCTTCGCTGAACCCTTTGGCGCGGAGGCGGCAAGAGTCGCACCCGCCGCAGGGGGTTCCGTCTGGCGCTGGGTCGTAGCAGGAAATGGTGATGGAATAGTCCACCCCCAGTTTCAAACCTGTCTGGATTATCTCCTTTTTGGTCATGGCTATAAGCGGGGTGTGGATTTTCACTTTCACAGTCCCCTCCACCGCCGATTTAAGGGCGAAATTGGCCATGGTCTCGAAAGCTTTTATGTATTCCGGGCGGCAATCGGGATAGCCGGAATAGTCCAGCGCGTTCACGCCGATAAAAATGTCCCCGGCGCCAAGGGTTTCCGCGTAGCCTAACGCAATGGCAAGGAACACCGTGTTACGGGCTGGAACGTAAGTTACGGGTATCCCCTCCTCCACAGGCGCGCCGGGAAGGGCTTTGGGCACGGCGATATCCGCCGTAAGGGCGGATCCGCCTATGGATGACAGGTCAACCTTCACAACCTTGTGCGCTTTGGCCCCCAGCGTTTTAGAGACCGTCTCCGCCCGGGAAAGCTCCACCCGGTGCCGCTGGCCGTAATCGAAACTTAGGGTATAAACCTCGTAACCACGGCTTGCCGCCACCGCCAGCGCCGTGGCGGAGTCCAGCCCGCCGGACAGTAGAACCACGGCTTTTCCCGGCGCGGCCATGTCGCTTACTCCTGAACGAAGGCTATCTTTTTATGGCGGGTGTTCTCCGCGTTGCGGACGATGGCAAGCCCCAGTTCCTCGATGGCTTTAAAGGTGTTCATGGGAAACACCTTGCTGTCGAACTTGCGCTCGTAGTTTAGCGCCCGCATGACGCTTATCAGCGTCACCAGGTCCGCCTCCACGTCCACATCCAGTATCTGCGGCAGTATTTTCAACGGCATGTTCCCGCGTTTCGCCAGCGACAAAAGGTTTTCCAGCTCCGAGCCTTCCGTGAAAACTCCGGAAAAATCCAGCTGGGCGTCGCCGGGTACGCCTATGAGATACACCCCGCCTTCGCCCGATGGCCCTAGGGCCATGCCGGCCCTGGCTGAGATAAAATCGAAAGCCGAGTCCATTATCTCCGGCTTCAATATGGGCGCGTCGGAGCCTATCATCAGCGTGGCCTCTGGCGCAAATTTGGAGGCGGCTTCGAAAGAAGCGGCCACCCGCTCGGTGAAAGACCCTTCCACCTGGGGGGTGAAAATAAACCGGCGTTCGTTGCGCGCCCCAAGGTTAAGCCCCCGCATGATGGAACGCATCTGTTTTTCGCCCGTGGCGGGGGCGTAATGCACCGCTATGGTCTCGGCGGTGGTAAGGGCCGCCACGGTCATCACGTCTTTCAAGAAAGCCTCGTACAGCCCGCACACCTGTTCGCCCGACAGGGGGGTGCCTTCTATAAGCCTGGTTTTTACCTGCCCGGCCACGGGGGCCTTGGCGAAAATAATCAGAACTCTCATGAAAAACTACAGCCTTCCAGAACGGGTGAAATGGAGAGCCGCCATTATTTACCGGCGGCGAATTTTTCCAGAATGGTTTTAACGGCGCCCATGGCCTCCCCCAGTTTCTCGGGGTTTTTACCGCCGGCCTGGGCGAAATCCGGCCGCCCGCCGCCGCCGCCGCCAACGATGCCCGCCACTTCTTTTACAATTTTGCCCGCGTGGAACACCCCCGACAGGTCTTTGGTGACTCCTACGGCGATAAGGGCTTTTCCGGCCAGGGCCGAAGCGGCCACCACCACTCCGGAGCCCAGGCGGTTCTTGCTGTTGTCCACAAAAGAGCGGAGCGCCTCTTCATCGGCTTCGGGCAACTCCTCGGCCAGATATTTTATCCCTGCCGCTTCTTTTACCTCCGCGTCCTGGGCGCCTTTGCCGGAGAAAAGTTTTTCTTTAAGCTTCCGTGTCTCTTTCTCCAGCTCTTTTATGCGTTCCAAACTGCGCCGGGCCTTCTCCGCCAGTTCCACCGGAGGCGACTTGAACGCCGCGCCCACCGCCGAAAGCTCTTCAGAAAGGTTTTTGACGTACTCCAGCGCCCCAAACCCCGTAACCGCCTCTATGCGGCGGATACCGGCGGCAACGCCACCCTCGGAGACTATTTTGAAAAGCCCGATGTCGCCGGTGGCCTTGGTGTGGGTGCCTCCGCAAAGCTCTTTGGAGAAATCCCCCATGGCCACCACACGCACCTTGTCCCCGTATTTCTCGCCGAACAAGGCCATGGCTCCCGACGCGGTGGCCGCCTCCAACCCTTTCACCTCGGTCTGCACGTTGAGGTTTTCCATGACTTTTTCGTTCACCAGCCGCTCTATGGCCATAAGCTCATCGGCGCCCGGCGCGGTAAAATGCGTATAGTCGAACCGCAACCTGTCCGCCGCCACCAGCGACCCGGCCTGTTTTACGTGGGAACCTAAAGTGTCCCGGAGCGCCGCGTGGAGAAGATGGGTGGCCGTATGGTTTTTCCGGATGTCCTCGCGCCGTGGCACGTCTATGCGGGCGGTGACGGTTTCGCCCACCTTTACGGCGCCAGACTCCACCCGGGCCTTGTGAACCCAATGGGTGCCGTCAGGTTTTGAGATGTCGTAAACCTCGGCGCGGAACGCGTCATGGTAAATGGCCCCGGTGTCGGCGCTTTGCCCGCCGGACTCGGCGTAGAACGGCGTGGCCAACAGGAATATTTCCACCTCGTCCCCTTTCGCCGCCGTCTCCACCATTGCGCCGCCCTTCAAAATGGCCGCAATCCTGGTTTTGGCGATGGGGTTGTCGTATCCCATGAAAACCGTGGCGGGTATTTTCCCGGCCACTTGTTTGTACATGGCGCCCATGGCGCTCTCGCCGGCGGCTCCTTTCCAGGAGGCCCGGGCTTTTTCCCGCTGGGCGTTCATCTGCTCGTTGAACCCGGCCATGTCTATGGATACGCCAGCGTCGTGGGCTATCTCCGTGGCCAGGTCCATGGGGAATCCGTATGTGTCGTACAGCCGGAACGCGTCGTTCCCCGGGATGACGCCGCCGGAGCTTTTGGCTTTGTCCACAAACTCGCCGATGAGGTTCATGCCGAACTCCAGGGTTGCGCCAAACCCCCGCTCCTCGGCCAGGGTAACCTGCTTTATCACCTTTGAGTAGTTGGCGATGTCCGGGTAAGCCTCTTTCATCACCTCTATCACCGTGTCGGTGAGCCTGTGCAGAAACGGCTCTTTCACGTTGAGCATCCGCCCATGCCGCAGGGCCCGCCGCAAAATGCGCCGCAAAACGTAACCGCGCCCCTCGTTGGAGGGGTGGATGTCATCCCCTATTAAAAACACCACCGACCGCACATGGTCGCCAATCACCCTGAAGGAAACGTCTGACGCCGGGTTTTCCCCGTATTTGAAATCGGTAAAACGCTCCATGTGGCGGATGGCGGGTAGGATAAGGTCCGTATCGAAATTGGTGTGTTTCCCCTGGATAACGGAAACCAGCCGCTCCAGCCCCATCCCTGTGTCTATGCTGGGATTGGGCAGAGGGGTAAGTTTCCCTTCCGTGTCGCGGTTGTACTGCATGAACACCAGGTTCCAAAGCTCCAGGAACCGGTCGCACTCGCAATCAATGCCGCAATTGGGGTTGGAGCAACGGTACTCCTCGCCCCGGTCATAATGGATCTCCGAACAGGGGCCACAGGGGCCGGTGTCACCCATGCTCCAGAAATTGTCCTTCTCGCCGAACCGGTGTATCTTGTCCGCCGGGATGCCCATTTTGGTTTCCCATATCCTGGCGGCCTCGTCATCGTCCTTATACACGGTGATATAAAGCCGGTCTTTGGGCAGGCGCGCCACGTTGGTCATGAAATCCCAGGCGAACTCTATGGCCCCTTCCTTGAAATAGTCGCCAAAGGAAAAGTTGCCCAGCATTTCAAAGAATGTGTGGTGCCGGGCCGTGCGGCCCACTGTTTCCAGGTCGTTGTGTTTGCCGGAAACCCGGAGGCATTTCTGGGCTGATACGGCCCGTTTGTAAGAGCGTTTGTCGTACCCCAGGAACACATCCTTAAACTGCACCATGCCAGCGTTGGTGAATAGCAGAGTAGGGTCGTTAGCGGGCACCAGCGGGGCCGAGCGGACCGCCATGTGCCCTTTGGACACGAAATACTCCACAAATTTTTTACGGGCCTCGGCGCCGGTCATGTAAATGTCTTCAGTCATTTGGGTTCTCAATTTTTCCTTCTTTACGGCTTCGCCTTGTCGAAACGGACTTGCCATTATAAAGCAATACGGAAACCATTAGGGCAAGGCTTTCCGCCAGGCTGGCGTCTTCCGGCGTGAGGGTGTTCCCCTTCGAGGCCGCCATCAACAGGAAACCCTGCCCGGCCTTTCCCGCGTCCACCTGGGCTATGATGTACGCGGAGCCGCTGGAGGCCTCCTCGACGCAGGCGTTCCAAAGGCCGCCTTCATTGGCATGGGCCATGGCCTTGGCCAATCCCTGTTCCACGGCGTTTTCCGTGGAGCTGTCCAGCCCTTCGGCTCCCGTGAACCTGACCAGTGGGACGGCCTTCCCCTTTTTTACCGAATAGACCGCCGCCAGCTCAGCGCGGAAGATATCCAGTATCACCGGCCCCGCCAGGGAGAACGCCTCCTCCGGCGTCAGGGACTCCCTCCCCGCCAGCATCCGCCGCATGGTGTCGTCCAGGATTTTTCTTTTTTCCGCCATCCCTTTTAAAATGTTCCGCTCCTCCACCTCCATCAGCACGCTGGACAACTCGTCCAGAAGCTCCGCCAGAAAAGGCGGATATGCCGGGGAGCGGTTCATCATCAAAACTCCGGACACGCGGCTGGCGCCCTCCTGGTCTCTGGAGCGGAGGGGGAAACATGCGAACGGATCCTGCGCGTCGCTGATTATTTTCATCCAGCCCGTTTCCATCACGTGGGATACGATCCCCTCCACGTCCCGCTTTCCACGGTACTGGTTTAGCCTGGCGGCCTCCACCAGGTTCCCTTTCGGGTCTTTCCTCCTCACCGACAGGTACAGCCCCTCACCAGCGTCTCCATACACATCTTTCAACTCGCGCAGGAACCCGTCCATCACCTCCCCGGCCGAGTGGGCGGCCAGGGCGGACCGGGACAGGGTCTGCATGATGTGGTCTTTCTGGCTTTCGGTCATTATGTTTTCCTTGCCCAGGGCTTTTAACGACCCGTCGCGGAAAAGCACCACGCAGTTCTTGCCTATCTCCTTGGCGTGGTACAGCGCCAGGTCCGCCGCGCGCACCAGCTCCTGGGGGGAATTTATTTCCGATGAGCCGCAGGTGGCCACGCCGATGGATATGGTTATCTTGGCTTTCGCGCCGTCATGCTCCATCTCCAGCTCCGATATGGATTGTCTCAACCGCTCGGCGCGGAAGGCGGCGCCCTCCAGCCCCACCTCCGGCAGGATCAGCGCGAACTCCTCGCCGCCGTACCGGGCCACCAGGTCCGCATGGCGGCTGGACACCAGGAGCGCCTCCGCCACCCGCCTCAGGGTCTCATCCCCCATAAGGTGGCCGTACTGGTCGTTTACGTTCTTGAAATCGTCCAGGTCTATCATCAGCAACGACAGCCTGCCGTTGTAACGGGAGGACCTATAAAACTCCTCGGCCAGACGCAATGAAAAATGGCGGAAATTATAAAGCCCCGTGAGCCCGTCGGTGATGGAGAGGGTCTCCAGTTTTTCGTTGAGGGATTTTAACTGGTCCTGCTCTTCCCGGAGCTTGTCGTTTACGGAGGCCAATTCGCTTTCTCGGGCCTTCAACAACCTGTTCTTCTCTAATAGCTCCGCGGTGGCTTCTCTTATCTTCTTCTGAAGCTCGTCATGGAACATGCGCTCCATCCGGCGCACGTCCGCCGATTTGAGCGCCATGGACATCACCTTTTTCAGCTCGTGCACCGTGAACGGTTTCGTAAGGTAATAATCCACGCGCCCCTTGGTGAAGGCTTCGATTATCACCTGGTCCGTCCCCACGCCGGTGATAAGGACGGCGGAGGTGTCGGGCGAAATTTTCCTGCCCTCCACAATGGCGTCTATGCCGTTCATCCCGGGCAGGCGGTAGTCGAACAGGAACACGTCCACCTCTTGCGACTCCAGCATTTTTAACGCCTCCTCCCCGGTGGGGGCGGAGAACGTCTGGTAGCCTTCGCCGGCAAGGATCCTCACCAGCGACGCGCGGACGTAATCCTCGTCATCCAATATCAGCACCCTCGGTTGAGGGCGCGGAGAAGGCTCGATGATTTCAACCATAAGTCATTTGAGAGCAAATCCCTGTTTTATGGCCTATAATATAGCTTACATGTTTCAGCCAGGTAAAACCAAAACGGCGGATAACATGAAAGGGGGAGTTGATAGCCATGGCGGATTTGCGGCGGCATGGCTGTAAAAGAACGAACCGGGGGGTAAGTTTTTTCGCATTGAGCCGATTCCATTAAGCTGTTCAGGCATCTAACAGTGGAATTTCCCGTCTGCGGGTTTTACATGTATGGGGGCTGGCATGGCAGGTTGTAAAAGTTCCGGACTACAGGCATGGGGGCTTTCCGCCAAATTTATCATGGTCATAACGGCTCTCCTGCTGTCCGTTCCGGCGCTGTCTTCAGCCGGGGCCGAAACCAAGCTTGAACAGCATGGGTTCACAAGCGCTAAAACCTGCGGCGAATGCCACAAGGAAATTTACGATGGTTTCTCCAGGTCGCTCCACGCCATTTCGTCTACAAACCCCATCTTCAGCCTGGCGTTCGACAGGGCATACCGGGAAACCAAGGGCGCGGCCAAGGACATGTGCGGCAAATGCCACGCCCCCACAACCCTTATAACTAAAGACCACGAGGGCCGTCTGCCAATCACCGCCGAAGGGGTCACTTGCGATTTCTGCCATTCGGTGGAGTCGGTGGACATCTCCGCCGCCCAACCCTTCCGGCTGGATGTGGCCGGGAAAAAGCGGGGCTCCATGCAGAACGCCTCGTCCCCTGCACACGCGGCATCTTACGCCGAGTGGTTTAAAAAATCTGAAATGTGCGCCCCATGCCACGAGGTCACCAGCGCCTATGGCGTGAAAACCGCCACCACGTTTTCAGAGTGGAAAGCTTCCGGCTACTCCAAAAAAGGGGTGCAATGCCAGGACTGCCACATGCCCCAGGTTTCTGGCAGGGTGGCGGATGTAACGGGGAAATCCTCGGGCAAGATTCATGACCACGGCATGTCGCACAATGTGGAGCTCATGAAGGGGGCGGTGAGGATTGACGTCATCCGGGCGGAAAAAACCATGGGTGACAGGTTTGTGGTGGAGCTTGGCGTAACCAATGTGCGCGCCGGGCACAGCATACCCACTGGCTCCCAACCCCGGGAATTGACGCTGGAGGTTACAATAAAGGGATCCGACGGGCGTTCTGAAACCCAGCGAAAGGGTTTTGGAAAGAAAATCGCCGGGCCCGACGGGAAGATTTTGGGCCCCGGCTGGAAAGCCTGCGTTGAAGGAAAGAAAATAGCGGAGAACACTTCCATAAAACCGATGGAAACCCGCGCCACCCGTTTCATGTTCAACACCGTGCCGAAAGACCCGGAGATCTCGGCCACGGCTTTCTTGTCTTATTCTCCGGAAGTGCCTTCGGTGGAGAACATCAGGATACCCCTGGGTTCCACAGCGGCAAAGTAGGTCCTGCGCCGGGCGGCCGGTGGGCTCTATGCAACGGAGTCCCCGGCCGCCTTTTGTTTCATCCGCTTGATAACGGCCTCGTCCACTTTCACCTGTACCGTATTACCGCCGCCTCGAACGAACACTTTTCCAGGTGGGGCGTTCTTTGGACGCGACAAATCCTTTACATGACTCCACACCACCTCCCCCTTTCCGGAAGCCGACGCTTTGGAAAAATGGACGGCCAGCATTGCCGCCTCTATTAATGTGGCGCGGGAAAGTTCCGATCCCTTTTGAACCCGCGCCACCACGTGGGAGCCGGGATAATCCCGGGCGTGCAACCACAGGTCCCGCCCGTTGGCTACCTTGAAGGTAATCTCGTCGTTCTCCCGGTCGGTCCTGCCCACCAATATCTCGCTCCCGTCGGAGGCTATGAACCGGCGGTATTTCGCCCCGGCGGGCTGTTTCTTCGCCGTGGCTTGGGCTTGTTTGGCGTGTGGTTCCCCTGGTGGCGGGAAGTGGTTAAAAATTTCGGCCGGCGTGGCCGCCGACATGATCAACTCCAGCTTTTCCGAGACTTTCTTTTCCCTGGCTTCCACCGCCGCCAGTTCCTCATCGGTTCGCGGCAGGCCCTTCTCGTATTTTCTGTACAGCTTGTAATAGCGCTGAACGTTGGCGGCGGGGGCTAACGCCGGATCCAGCGGGATTGTGATGTCCCCCCCTTCCCCCGTATAGATGTCCGGCACGGTGACCTCACGTTCACCTTTTTTCAACTGGTGGTAAGAGGCCTGGAGTGTGTCGCCCAGTTTCTTATGTCCAGCGTACCGGGCAAGCTCCTGGCGGGCGCGGGCGATTTCAACGCGGGATTTGGAGAGTTTCTTCAACTCCGCCTTCAACGGCGCTGTCAGCGCTTTTTTCGCCTCCGCAAGACGCTCCAGTTCCGATGGCTCATAGTATTTTCCATCCATGGCGCGGTTGGCGGTCAAACCGGGTGATACGCTTGCGTCCTGCTCCACTGGCGGCGATACCCCCTCCCTCGGCGGTGGCGGAGCGTATGGAACCCCCGGCATCAACCGCGATTTCCTATTAGGCCCCATGGCGATTACTTTTCCCGTTCCGTCCAGAAGATAAACTATCCCCCGCGGCCCCATCAGCTCCGCCACCAGGGAAACCGTTTCGGCGCCATAACCAAACGCCACCGAAAACAGTCTGTCGCCGTTTATCTGCTCCACGCTCTCCACCCGGGCCCCTTCGGCCAGTTTTTTAAGCGTGCTTACGAGGTGGCAAGGCGGCGCGAATCCGGCGTATTCGTGAAAGGCAAGATGCGCCCGGCAATTTTCCGGGGACATGCTGATGAGTAACGAATATTCCTCCGCCCCTTTCCGGAAACGCAGGAGCCACTCCAGCGATGAGGGTTTTGTCATCTTTTTCAGCCGGGCGCCGGGCAATACGGTTTTAAGCTCCGCCACGATGGCGCCAAGCTCTTCGGCGGATATGTTCATGACGCGGGTTTTTCGCCGGATTCCAACTCTTCCAGATTCCAGGCCAAAAGGCTTTTAAGGGTTATGTCGCTCAAACCCTGTTCAATGGCCTGCCCGGCGCGGATGATGAACTCCTCCACTGCCCCTGAAACTCCAGCGCCGCCCTGAAACCCGCCAAAAACCCGGTCGCTCAAAGCCAGCGCCACCTCGCCCATATAAATCCGCTCCGGCGGGCGGGAGAGCATAATCCCGCCGCTGTCCACTATCTCCGCCAACCCCATATCCCGCAACTCTTGTGACAGGCGGGAAAACTGGTCCGGCGCCAGGCCCAGAATCCGCTTCGCCATTTTGCGGGTCATTGCGCCACCGCCCGATTCGAACAGTCTGGCCGTTTCCAACAACAGGAGCAGGGTGTTCCGGGCCCGCAATTTCTCCTCTTTGGCCATGGCGTTTACGGGGCCATGCTGGGCCACCCTTGTTATCACCGCGCCCAACAACACGATGACCCAAACCACATAAAGCCATAACAGGAATATGGGGATGACCGACAGGGCGCCATACACCTCGTTATAGTTTGCGAAGTTGCGGAGGTAATAGTCGAACCCCAGCTTGGCCAGCTCGAAAAGGCTTCCCGCCAGCGCCGCACCGGCCCAGGCGGGCCTGGCGTTCACGGTGGTGAAAGGGATCAGTTTGTATATCAGGAAAAACGCGGTCCAGGTTAGTATCACCGGAATGGCTTTCAGGGTCATCCCCTGGGCATACGAATAATCCCTCCAGGCGTCGCTTAGCACCAGCGAGCGTATCTGGGCTGTGATTATGATGGACGCGGCGATGAGCACCGGCGAGAAAGTCAGGGCGCTCCAGTAGGCCACGAACTGGTTGAACACCGAACGGTTTCCCCGGACGCCCCATATCATGTTGAAGGCCGACTCCATGGCGCTGACCACCCACAAGCTGAAAACCGTCAGGGTGATGAGGCCGAAAATGGAGACCGACGCCACGTTATCCGCGAAAATGTTGATGTTTTTCTGGATTACCCCCGCCAATTCTTCGTTGGGCAGAAACCAGTTGAAGAAGAATTTCATCACCGCCGTCCGCGAAACGTCGAACGACGACAGGACCGACAGCGACATGGCCACCATGGGCACCAGCGACAGGAGCGTGGTGTACGCCAGCGAGGCGGAATAGTTAAGGCAGTCGAACCTGTTGAAGAGAATGGCGGTGGAGCGGATGAAAGGCCATACCCCCCCGGCTACCGCTAAATCCCGAATTTTCATTGGCGGATTTATCTGGTGATGTATTGCGGGAAAATGGAGGCGCCGAGCGGATTCGAACCGCTGAATAAAGGTTTTGCAGACCTCTGCCTTACCACTTGGCTACGGCGCCCGGTTTATTTGCGCGGACCACCGGTGGATTATAGCATGGCCCCGGCCCTGTTAAGAACAAATGAGGGGGTAAGCCCCCGTTTAATTTTGGTTTTTGGAAATTTGGCCGTTGGGGTAAGAACTTGCGAATCTTGAAATTTAATATTTCATAGTAACTTCTTTAGCTCATCGGTTGTAATGCCAGCCTTTTTGATAATGCTATTTAGTGTTCCTTTTTTGATCTCGCTGTGCAACGGAACAATTACAGATATCCCCTTTCCCAGGTTGTGCATAAAAATATGACTGCCCCGCTGATGGTCCACATAAAATCCCATCCGGCGCAAAGCTTTCACCAACTCTTTCCCGGAGAAAGTTTTGCTCAAAACGTGACCTCCACCTCCTCGACAACTGCGCTGGGTGAAGTTTTAATCTGGTTCAGTTTTGAAAGACCTTCAAGATAGCAACGGATAGCTTCTTTGGCGTTTTCCAATGCTTCGCTTTCCGTATCCCCCTGGGTAAAACACCCGTCCAGCGCGGGAACGGTCACGTTAAATCCACCCTCCTCTGCGGGCTCAAGAATCACATTGAATAACATTTCATACCCCTTTCAGCAATGCCTTTCAAAGATATTATACATTTAATCCCTCTGGATGGGCTTCTGGCTGATTTGGGTTACGATCATTTATGTTATCATTCCCGATTATATCCACAACTTTTCGCAAGGAGAGGTTTTTTAAATATGGCAGACGAACTGAAAACCGCGGGCAACTGGGCTAAAGAGCTGGGTATGCCGGAGAAAAAGCTGAAAGACGCCATCAAGGCCGCCGGGTTGGCCGCGGACGCCAAGAAAGGCTGTTGCGCCTACTATTCCCGCGCCACCGCCGAGAAGGCCAAAAAGGCCGCCAACTAACCTGTTTTCATCTGGCGGGGCCGCCAGAAGGCCCCGCTTCTTTTTTCCCGCCCGCGCTTTTCAATCCACCAGCTTTCCATCCCGCATTCTTATAATCCTGTGGGCGTGGGAGGCTATCTCGGAATCGTGGGTCACCACCACAATGGTCACCCCTTCTTTATTTAAATCCACCAGTATGTCCATTATCTGGGCGCCGGTTTTGGAATCCAGGTTGCCGGTGGGTTCGTCCGCCAGAATCACTTTCGGGTTCCCCACAATGGCGCGGGCAATGGCTGTCCGCTGGGACTCGCCGCCGGAAATCTGCCCCGGATAATGGTTCTCGCGGGCGCTCAACCCCACTTGCGAAAGGGCGCGGCGGGCTTTTTCCATAGGCTCCGCCTCCCCCCGGTAATACAGGGGCAGGCACACATTCTCCAGCACAGTGTTTCTGGGTAGCAGGTTATGGCTCTGGAAAACGAAACCCAGCTGGCGGTTTCTCACCAGGGCCAGTTCGTCGTCGGCCAGGTTGGAAACGTCCCGCCCATCCAACTCGTACCGGCCCGACGTGGGTGTGTCCAGCAGGCCCAGGATGTTCATCAGCGTGGATTTGCCGGAGCCGGAAGGGCCCATAAGGGCAGTAAAGGAACCCCGCTCAATCCCAAAAGTGACGCCCGCCACAGCCTCCACCTGAGCCCCGTCCAGGCTGTAAACTTTTCTTAAGTTGTCGATTTCTATCATGGCGGTAACGCCGATGGACTGGCGTTTATTTATCCTCGTCTTTAGGGGGCGCTGGCATGCGTGTAATAACGGTTTCATTCCCCGATAGCCCTTCCGCTATCTCCGTGTCGAACCCGTTGGAAAGGCCGGTTTTCACAAACCGTTTCTCCTGTTTGCCGTTGACCAGAAGCGTCACATACCGGGTTTTGCCTTCATCATCGGTCTTCAACGCCTCATCGGGCACGGCGATAACGTTTTTGCGCACGCTCTGGATGATGTCCACATTGGCGGTCATTTGAGATTTCAACAACGTGCGTCCCTCGCCTATAATCTCCACTTTCACTTTGAAAATGGTTATCTTGTCCTGCTCTTCCCCTTTGGGGTAAACCCGCTCCACCACCCCCTCAAAAACATTCTCCGGGTGGGCGTCCACGGTTATCCTGGCCCTCTGGCCCGGGGCAACTTTGCCTATGTCGGTCTCGTCCACTGTGACGAGTATGAATACACGGGACACATCCGCCACCACGCAAAGCTTCGTCCCGCCGGTGAACGATGATATGCCAGAGGATATTATCTGCCCCCGCTCCACGGTCTTCTCCAGCAAAATCCCGTCCATGGGAGAAGTGACCACCGTGTCTCTCACCCGGTCTTTGGCCTCTTCCACGGCAATGGCCGCCCGGCGTTCCGCCGCCTGCGCCACCGACAGTTTCGCCTGGGCGGAGGCGTAAAGGCTTGCGGCGCTTTCCATGTCCTGCTGGGAAATAAGTTCCTCTGCCATCAGCGCCTTGGCCCGGTTATATTTGGAGCGGGCTTCATCCAGAGAAGCCTGGGCCGATTCCACATCCGCTTTCGCCCGCCACCTGTCCGCCTCTATCTGGGCCAGGTTGCGTTGTTCCGTGGAAGGATCCAGCGTTAACAGCCTGTCTCCCTTTTTTACCGTATCGCCAGGCTCGTAGGGAAAATCCATTATCTCGCCCGAGGCTTTAGACTTTACCTCCACCTGGAAATTCGGCTCTATGGCCCCGGTGGCGGAAATGGACAAAACCAGGTCGCCCCGTTTGGTCACCATGGTCTTGATCCGGTTTTTCGCCTCGTTTCCACCATCCCCGGAAAAGTAGAACCCCCCGGCGAAAAGCGCCACCAAACCAACGGCTACAAACGCTATTTTCTTCTTCATGGTCAACTATCTTACCATTCCATGTTGATTTAGAATGATTCAATACTGTTGGAAAAATCCGCTGGATGACTCGAATCAAGACGGTCATTTGTCCTAAATCCAGTCATTTTCAAGTTTCCCCACAAGCTCCAATTAAATGGATTATATTATTCAGAGGGACTCTTGATATTGATTTATAAGCTCTTTTCATCCAACTCAAACTGGCTTGGGAATAGGCACAAGGCTTGCTTAACTGAAAATGAAATTTTTCTTGTTCCGGCTCAGGCGCAACGAACATTTATTAAGTTGACCATATTAAGCTGTGAGGGGCTTTAGAGTATGCGTAAGTATCTGGCGGGTTTAATGATATTGGCGATGGCGGCTCTCACAGCCTGCGATGGCGGTGGCGGCAGTAACGGCTCCTCTCTTTCAGGGGGTAGTTCCACGGCCAACTTAAGCGGAATCCAAAAAACACCAGACTATTCATGGCACGAATCTTACATGGCCGGTTCCCACGCCAATTTCGAATGCGGTACCACTTGTCACGCTTTGCCCCTCACCAATAGGACCTCCGCCCGAACCGACGGGGTACAAGGCAATACCAGCGCCACGGCGGACCGCACCCAGATATGTTACCAGTGCCATTCCGCCAACTATAACAGCACCAATCTCTTCAACCACGCTTCCCATAGCATCAGCACTTACTGCAACTCTTGCCATTATTCCGACAGTTTCACATCCCATTCAAGGGTGAGCCATACGGAGTGGCACAGCTATTTGACCACCTCCTGTTTGTCGTGCCATTCGGGAAGGGCGCCGTCCACCCACGCCAGCGACGGGCGCGCCTCCACGCCTTGCGAGGCCTGCCACACCTATTCCAGCGGCTCCTGGGGTTTCAGTAGCGGGGGGGCGCATATATATACATCCGGTTGCTCCAGCTGTCACATAAGCACGATGCCGGCGAACCACTACGGAACAACCTGCGAAAGCTGTCACTCGTACCCCAGTTGGGCAGGGGCAAGCTTTACCCATACCGGCATATCCTCCGGATGCGCCAGTTGCCACAGCGGCCACTACTCCGGGTTCGCCTGCGAGGGGTGCCACACCAGCGGCATCAGCTGGAGCTATAGCCACAGCCGCGTAAGCAATTCCAACTGTATAGCCTGCCACGCCGACGGAGCCGGGCACGGTGACGGCGAAGATGATGAAGGCGGCCATGGTGGAGACGACAACAGGGTGTCGGGTCTCTTGTACAGCAACTGATGCTGGACTGATATTCAAAGGGGCGGTCTTCATGGCCGCCCCTTTTTTTATTTAGAATGGACACATGAAACAGTTTTCTGGGTTTGGCGTGGCGCGATTCTTAATGGCTGTCTTGTTCCCGGCGCTTGTTTTCATCGCCGCCTGCGGCGACGGCACAGATGCTCCCGAAGGCATGGCCTACATTCCTGAAGGCTGTTTTGAAATGGGAGACACGCGCTACATGGGACTGCCCAACGAGCGTCCCGTCCACAAGGTATGCCTGAACGGTTTCTACCTGGATAAATACGAGGTTACCCAAACCCTGTTCCAGTCCGTGATGGGCTCGAACCCGGCCAGGTTCAGCGATTGCCCCACATGCCCGGTGGACCAGGCCACGTGGCAGGAGGCCCACGACTTTTGCGCCAGCCAGGGAAAACGGTTGCCAACCGAGGCCGAGTGGGAATATTCAGCGCGTGAGCTTACCGGCAACGGCCTGTACTGCAACAATAAAGACAGCGTATCACCCGCCGACGTGAATTATGGATGGGACTATGGGCACGGCCCCACACCTGTGGGCAGTTTCCCGCCCAACGCCCTGGGAATATACGACCTCTGCGGCAACGTATGGGAATGGCTTAACGACTGGTACGGTTACGACTATTATTCCCAAAGCCCGCTTTACAATCCCCAGGGGCCCCCATCCGGCGAGCGGCATTCCATCCGGGGCGGCTCGTGGGATCACAAGCTGGAAAGCCTTAGGGTCTCTTTCCGCTGGGGATTATTACCCGGCCAGCGCGGGTATGACAACGGGTTCCGTTGCGCCAAATGATGTTTATTAAATGACTATCCATAAAAAAGGGTTGGCGGCCGTTTTTCTTTCCGGGTTCTGCCTGGCGCTGGCCCAGTTTTTCCTGGCTCAGGAAGTGACGGCGCTGGCCATGGGTTCGGAAATGGTCATCTTGCTGGTCACACTCAGTTTTTTCACCGGCCTTTCCGTGGGGTACAAACTGGCGGACAAACTCTCCCTGGAGGCCCTCGGCTGGCTGGCGCCGGGGATTTTCATTTTGCATCTTTCGTTCCCCTTCTCGTTACGAATCATCAGCGGATACCTTTCCGGATTCCTTCCGGGGCTGGCGCTTATAGTGTTGCTGTTCCTGGTGATATTCACCTTTGTCTCGTTCTTCTCGGTGGTTTTGCCGGCGTTCATAGACTCCTCTGGCGGCGGCAAGGCGTTACCGGTTTTTTACGCGCTGGAGATCCTCGGATTCGCTTCTGGGCTTGGAACCGTTTTTGCCCTGGCCGGAACGCAAGCCTGGGTAATGGCGGTGGCCTACCAAATTGGTATGGCGCTTCTGGTGGCCCTGATCTTGAACCGGCCCGTGATGTACGCCATAACGGCGGGATCAGCGCTGGCATACGGTTTCATTTCGCCGGAGCTGGATAAGCGGAGCCTGGCCTATTACTACCGGACCGTTAAGGACATCGAGGTGGAGAATGTCCTTTCCAGCGTGTACAGCCCCTATCAGAAGGTGGATGTGTTTACCGCCAGCAATAAACGGCGGTATATATTCCTGAACGGCGTGATGTTCTATGGCTCCCCATCTTTGAGCCTGTTCAACTTCTACCTGACCCGCCTGCCGGTGGAGGCGCTGAAACCACGGAATGTTTTGGTGATGGGCTCTGGAACCATGCAGTCGGTGGCTTACGCTTCCGCCACGGCGCAGAGAGTGACCACCGTGGAGATTGACCCTGCGGTGATAGCCGCCAGCCGGAAATATTTCGCGGACATAAATCGGGTGGACAAGCTCCCCGGCTGGAACCTTGTAATTGACGACGGCAAGCATTACCTGGCAAGCGCCACCGGAAAGTTCGACCTTATAATAGTGGACATCCCGGCGCCGTACACCATCCAGACCGGCCTCTTGTATTCCGAAGAATTCATGCGGCTCGCCAAAGAACGGCTTAATCCAGGCGGCGCGCTGTCCATATCCCTGTGCGGCCTGCTGGAAAGTGGAAGATTAATGCCCAGGGTTGTGGGGCAGGCGATAGTTTCCACCTTTGACAAAACGCTGATTTACACGCCAAAAGGTTCCCCTTACAGCTTTGCGCTGGCGGGAAATGACCTTTCAATGTCCGTTGATACCCTCAATGATGCGGCCCGTAAAATTGGCGGTGACCTGTCCCAAACATGGAACAAGGATCAAGCCCGTAAAATTATCGGGCAGGCCCGGCCCATAAGCTGGAACGATGTGCGTTTCCCTGTGCTTACAAGCATGGACAGGATCATCGGCTGGTTCACGCCCCCAAAAGGAGCCGGAAAATGAACGGCGGACGATCCGGAGCGCGGTTCGCCTTTTTGGCGGGGATTTATTTCGCACTGCTCCAGACCGGTTATTTCTGGGGACTGGCGGTTTACATGACCTCCGCATATCAGGGTTTCGCCACAGTCACCGTCGCCTGGCTGGCCGGTAGCGGATTGGGTCTGTTCGCAGGGCGGTTTACCGGATCACCGGTTTTCACTAACAGATGGTTCTGGGCGCCGGCGGGCCTTGGGGCTTTTTACCTGTCCATGGCCCTATTGCGGACACATCCTTTCGATTTAAGCCTTATTTGGGCGCATGGGTCCATGGTGGCCATCTCCGGCGCCGGGGCGGGCGTGTTTTTCGCGGATAACCGGAATCTCTTCCAAAAAACCGCCCGGCTCTTTTATCATGAGAACAACGGGTTTGTGCTGGGCTGGCTCGTGGGATTCGCCGGTTTCGTTTTCGGCGGATTCGCTTTCAGTTGGCTGGCCCCCGCGGCCATAGCCGCCATAGTGACCCCCATGAGTGTGAAGATTCAGCGCCATTCATAGCTGGAGGCGGAGGGCCAGATGTTTTTCCTAATCGCGTTCTCGGTTTACCTGGGGGCCCATATTTATGTGGGGGCCAGATTAATCGGACCGTTGAAAACCGCCCATCCCCGAAAGTTCGCCCTATGGGTGATCCTTCTGCTTCACACACTGCTCCTCCCTTCCATGTTCGTCATCCGAAACAACGCCTGGGCGTGGGAGACGCCGTGGATATACAACATGGTGTTCATCGGGGCGGGGTTTATGACCATCGTTTTCCCCTATACGGTTGTCCGCGACGCGGGCTGGGTTATAGCGAGAATCGCCATAAAGGCCAGTGAACGGGCAGGCGCGGAAGATAACCTCAAACTGGATTTCAATCCGGACAGACGCCGGTTCCTGATTGAAGTCACCAACGGATTGGTGGCAGGCGCGGCGGCTATCACCACCGGGGCGGCATATCACAAAGCCAGCCGCGACCCGGCGTTTTTACAGGTGACGATTCCCATAAAAAATCTGCCGTCCGCTTTCGATGGTTACAAGCTGGCCCATATCACCGATGTCCATTTATGCCCCACCCTGAGGGGCGGCTACCTTAAACGGATAGTGGAAAGGATAAACCCGCTCCACGCTGACATGGTAATGGTGACCGGCGACATGGTGGACGGCTATGTCCGCGAATTAAGAGAGGACATGAGTTGGCTGGGCCGGTTGAACGCTCCCGACGGCGTTTATTTCGTTACCGGAAACCACGAGTATTACTGGGGCGCGCTGGACTGGCTGGGGGAGATAAACCGGATGGGTGTGACCACCCTGGTGAACGAACACAGGGTGATAAGCCGGGGCTCCTCCAAAATGCTTTTGGCCGGGATACCAGACCACAGCGCCGGAAAAGATATTCCCGGCCACCTGCCGGACACGGACAGGGCCCAGCATGGAGCGCCCCCCTGCGATTTCAAGCTGATGATGGCCCATCAGCCCAGAAGCGCCTCATACGTATCCGCCGCCGGGTTCCAGCTGATGGTGTGCGGGCATACCCACGGCGGACAGTTTTTCCCTTGGAACCTTGTCATCCCCCTGTTCCACCCGGTGCCGCCGGGGTTGAGTGAATACAATGGCATGCCCGTTTACACAAGCCGGGGCGCGGCATACTGGGGCCCGCCGCTGAGGCTTGGCGCCCCTTCGGAAATAACCCTGTTAACCCTTACCGCCGCCTGACCCTTTTCCGCAAGCCGGATAAAAACCGTAAAAAACCATGTTGACTTTCTTGCGCTTGTTAAATATAATTTTCAACGCTAGAATTCGGGGGAAAAGGGTTTGGGGCATTCTTGCGCCAGACAACGTTTTTTACAACCACATCCGTAGCTAATCTTACGGTTTTATATAGAAACTTTGCCGCGCCGTGAGGGACGGCCGCAGAGCATTTTTGCGTTCTAAACTTTTAGGGGTGTCGCCAAATTACATCCGGCGTTTTCCCGCTATTTCAGCGGAGCCATGCGTTATTGCAATGGTGTATGCGCGATGCGGTTTGGCTTTGTAATGTTTAGAGGGGGAGTTTGAAATGGCTACGGGGAAGGTCAAATGGTTCAACAACGCTAAGGGGTATGGCTTCATAAAAGAAGAAGAGCGGGATGGGGACGTTTTCGTCCATTACACCGCCATTTCCGGCGAGGGTTATAAAACCCTTCAAGACGGCCAGCCGGTGCAATTCGAAATATTTGAAGGCCCTAAGGGTCTGCACGCCAAGAACGTAATGAAGCTGTAAAAACCAAACCGCCGGTATCCAGTTACCGGCGGCTCTCACGAACGGGCTGGCTGGCGCGCCAGCCCTTTTCGATTCAAGGCAAGCGCTTGTTTAAACGCTTGCCGGCCGATACTTATCCGCCCTCCATCAGCTGATATATCCGGTGCAGGCCGGTTATCCCTTTCAACTCGAAAAAGCCCAACAGCCGGGTGGGGAACCTGGCGTTACCCTTGATGTCCAGGCTGGCCGGCTCCGTGAGCAATATCCTGTTTTCCATGGGCATTTCGTCCGCGCCCACTCCCCCCGGCGCCGGGATCATGGTGTCCCTTTTCACCCCGTCCACACGGAAGGTCATGTTCACCGCCACCCCTTGCCTGTCGCCGTTCATGTCCACGCGGCATTCCCCGATGTTCACTGCGAACCGGGACGCTATCCTGCGTTTGGGCTCCACGGCGGCGTTGCGCGCCGCCAACTCGTCCAGAGTCCGCTTGGCGGTTCCCAGCGCGTTTTCCACCGAAGGGAAAGTCATCAGGTATCCGTCACCGGTACTTTTGGAGAAACTGACTTTCTCGTCCTCGGCGGCGGCGAGGATTATGTTGCAGAACTCCGACGCCAGCTGGAAAACGAAATTGTCGCCATAGGTGTTGGCCATGTCTGTGGAATTGCAAAGGTCCGCCACCAGGATGGCCTCCGTGAATATCTCGCCAGGTTTCACATCCACCCTGTTTATTATGGGCGTAACGGTTTGAGGGGCGGCTTTGGTTACGGGGGCCTTCTCTTCCTTGCCCAGTTCCGCCTCAACGTCCTCTTTCAGCCACACCTGCCCTGTTTTTTCCCGCAGGAGTTTCAGGGCCGAGGCCATCACTTCAACGTCCTGGTCCAACGCGGCCCGTTTTAGCAGGCCCACCGTCTCGTCCGAATCTATCAGCGTCACGGCGCGGAGCGCTTCCAGCCTTATGGCCCGCTGGCTGTCTTTGAGCATCAGGCCCAACGGTTTTAGCGCGGCGGCTCCCCCGATGGCGGCCAGCGCGGAGGGTATGGCCCATTTCACCTCTTTGTCCCCCACCAGCTTTTCGATGTGGGGAATGGCCGCAGGGTCGCCTATCAGCCCCAGGGCGGTTATGGCTTTTTCGCGCACCCACCAGTCTTTATCGGCCAGAAGGTTTAAGAGTATTTGAAATGCCGCCGGATCTTTCACCCGGCAATAAAACTCCACCGCGGACCTCCGGGCGTACTCGTCCTGGTCGGTGAGCAAACCCATTATCATCTGGCTTATCTTCTCGCCTCCAAGGGCGGATAAAGCGTCGGTGGCTATCTCCCGCACCCACCAGTCCCCATCTTTTATGGCGCGCACCAGCGCCCCGGCGGTTTTCGGGTCTTTAAGCCCGTTGAGAACATCCACGGCGGTCCTGCGTGTGTTCACGTCCTCATCCATGAGAAGCTCCACCACTTTGGGCACGATCTCCGAATCGGCGATCGCTATAACGGCTCCGGCGGCCATCTGCCTTATCATCATGTCCGGGTTTCTAATGAGCCCGAGAATGGCCACGGCGTCCTCTTTGCCGCCAATCTCCCCTACCGTTTCTATGACCATTTTCAGGATGGCCGCGTCTTTTTCGTTCAACGCCACATGCCGGAGCTTTGCGAGGGTGGCCTTGTCTTTAAGCCTGCACACCGCCTCCACCGCCTTGCGCCTCACCCAGGAGTCCGGATCGTCCATCAAGGGCAAGATGGCTTCCGAGGCTTTTTCGGATTTGAGGGACGCCAGGGTGTCCATGGCGGTTTTCTTTACGTCGCGGTTCTCGCTTTTGAGCAGGGGAATAATTTTATAGGTCACCGAAGCGTCGCCTATTTCAACTATCATTTCCCCGGCTGTCCTGCGCAAAACATTGTCGTCGCTGGCCAGGCTGTCCGCCAGGTTGGGCAATATAGAGGCTTTCCCCTGCTTCTTTAGGGTCTCTTTATACAGGGCGCGCACGTTGTCTTTGGAGTCGCCAAGCCCTTTGATGTAAACCGGAAGCCGTTCTTTTTTATAAAGCTTCTCGAAAATCTCGGCGGCGTCCATGTAGAGCATGCGGTTGTAGCGCAACTCGTCGGCGGCCATGGGAATGGCGAATTCCCACAGCGCGTCCAGTTTTTCGATGAGGCCTTTTCTTTCCGGCCCCTCCGCTTTGGGATATTTGGAAAGAAACCCGCCAACCTTGATTTTCTCGAACATTCGGCCTGCTATTGGTCCTGGCGCGGCCCGGCTGGGGAGCCTGCGCGCAAAAAACCAGTTTTGTCACAAATGGAAAAACACCCCTGGCGGAGGCTCAAGACCTGGGATTCCGCCCTCCCCCGCCGTATAAACGCTACGAATTTTCCAACGGCGGGCCGCCGATGGGCTTATTCAATCGCAAGTGCTATTCCGTGTCAAGGATATGGCTGATATTAAAACCCGAACTTCCTGCGCCACCACTCCATGTAACCGTTTCTGGTCTGTAACGGGTCCGCTTTCCGGGGCAATAAACCGTTATCGTCCGCAATGTCCATGGGGCGTCCCTTGGCCAGAACTATGTAGGCGTTGGTCATGTTGGCGAAACGGCGGTGGGCGGAGGGGTCTTGCGGATTCCTGTCCGGATGGTGTTTAAACGCCAGCTGGCGGTATGCGCGGCGGATTTCGGTTATCCCCGCCCCTTCGTCCACCCCCAGTATCCTGCGGGCGGCGGACTCCCGGCCGAACATCTCACTGCGCCAATCCAAAAACTGGTCGCCTTGATATTTTCCGTTGCCCATGTCTAAACCTGCCGCTCGTCAATGCCCTGTAAAAGGGGGTCAGTCGTCCTCTTCAGTCCAGTCATCGTCATCATCCGGCGGATGGGCCCTTAAAATCTCTTTCATCCGGCGGTCCCGCGTGGCCAGGAACTTGGCCATATGGGCCGGGTCGAAGGTGAACGATGGCGTTACCGACCCGCGCCCCGTGTCTGGCTCCACGATGAACCGCATGGATGCGGTTTGCCCGTACTGGCCGAACACCGTGTCGAACCCTTTGCGGAAAACAGGGCAGTTGTCGTTATCGCAGATCCACAGGAACGGCGCGCCCCAGCCCAGCCCGTCGCTGAAGGCTACCGGGGGCGTGTCGAACTTGCTCATGGTCTCCCCGCAATGGGGGCAAACAGGAGGCTGGGTGACTTTTAGCTCGCTCATGCTTTAAAGTATAACATTGCGGCCATAAGGCGGCTTTGTATAAGGAATCAAAATGGCCATAGAAGTAGTGTACGAGGACAACCACATTATCGTGGTCCTAAAACCTTTCAACATGCCCACCCAGTCCGACGCCTCCAACGACCCGGACTTGTTGACGGTGGTGAAAGAGCATCTTAAAACAACCTATAACAAGCCCGGCGCGGTTTACCTTGGGCTTGTGCACAGGCTGGACAGGCCCGTGGGAGGGCTGGTGGTGTTCGCGAAAACATCCAAGGCCGCCTCGCGCCTGTCGGACCAGCTCCGGAAGAAAGAGGTGCGCAAGGAATATCTCGCCATGGTGGAGGGGACGCCGGACAAGGAGCGGGATAGGCTGACCCATTACATAGCCAAGGACCGGGAAAAGAACCGTGTGCGGGCGTACAAACATCCCCACGGGGACGCCAAAGAGGCGGTGCTGGATTATGAGCTGGCATGGACGGATGGGAAAGTGAGCGTGTTGAAGGTGAACCCTATCACCGGCAGGCCGCACCAGATCCGCTCCCAGCTCTCGGCCATTGGCCACCCTATCGTGGGCGACTTAAAATACGGCGCCAGCTCCCCCACGCCAAACAAGAACATAATGCTGTTTGCCCGGGGGATTACGTTTAACCATCCCGTAAAGAAGGAAGATGTGACTTTCAGCGCCAAACCGCCCAAAGGCTGGCCGAAGATATAGAAGTGTTTCTTTGTTACCCCGAGCCTGTCGAGGGGCGCCGAATTAATCAGCCCCGGATGGTGGCGATGGTTCCCGCGTAATCGGCGCTTTTGAAAATGGCGGACCCGGCCACCAGCACGTTCACCCCGGCCTCCCGCACCGGGGCGGCGTTGTCCCCTTTTATGCCCCCGTCCATCTCTATGTCTATGGCTAGCCCCATGCCATCCACCAGGGCCCTCAGGCTCCGCGCCTTGGCCAGGGAGTTTTGAATGAACGTTTGCCCGCCGAACCCGGGGTTTACGGACATGAGCAAAACCATGTCCACCTCGTGGATGATATGGTCCAGCATGCTCAGGCTGGAGGCGGGGTTCAATGAGACCCCTGCTTTTTTGCCCAGGCTTTTGATAAGCGAAATGGTGCGGTGCAAATGGGGCGACGCCTCGGCGTGGACGGTTATGATGTCCGCCCCGGCGGAGGCGAAATCCCGCGCGTACCTGTCGGCGTTCTCTATCATCAGATGCACGTCCAACGGCAGTTTGGTGTATTTGCGCAGACCTTCCACCACCAGCGGGCCGATGGTGATGTTGGGCACGAAATGGCCATCCATCACGTCCACGTGGATCCAGTCCGCTCCGCCGCGCTCCACGGCGGCCACCTCTTCGGCCAGCCTGCCGAAATCGGCGGAAAGGATTGAAGGCGCTACAAGGGTTTTTCGAGTGTTCATCGTTTTCCCAAATCAAATGGAGTTACAAACGGCCCACAGCCAGTTTAACATTTCCCTCACCGTGCGATCCTGGTTGCGGTTGCGCTCCTCGCCGAACAGGAACTGGCGGGTTTCCACCCGGCCTTTCGCGCACATCCCCACATACACAAGCCCCACGGGTTTTTCCTTTGTGCCGCCGGAAGGCCCGGCCACCCCAGTGGCGGACATGCCTATGTCGGCCCCGGTGGATTTGCACGCCCCCTCGGCCATCTCCGCCGCGGTTTCGGCGCTAACGGCTCCATACTTTAACAACGTGCCGGGTTTTACGTTCAACCTTTTTATTTTGGAGTTGTTGCTGTACGTCACCAGCCCTTCCAGAAAATAGAGGGACGAGCCGGAAACCGAGGTTATCCTGGCGGCGAACCGCCCACCGGTGCAACTTTCGGCGGATGCCAGTTTAAGCCCCTTGGCCACCAGTTTTATGCCGATGGCTTCCTCCAGCGAAACGCCGTCCCTCCCAAAAGCGTACGGCCCCGCCACTTTCAAAACGGTTTTTACGGCCTTGTCCAGCTTCCCGCTGGCCTCCCGCGGGGTTCTGCCCGTGGCCGTCAGCCGCAAATCCACCTGCCACAACGAAGGCAGATAAGCCATCTCCACACCTTTGGGAGCGCCTCCGGCCTGCTCTATTTTGGAGTAAAGACCCGATTCGGAAATGCCGGAGGTATGGATGACCACCCGTTTGATTGTCCTTTTGGGTAGCGCTTTTTTAAGCCTTGGGATAACTTCCGTTTCCATTATCCCCTTCATCTCGTAAGGCACGCCGGGCATGGCGAATAAAAGGTGACCGCCACGGCTGAAATGGATGCAGGGCGCCGTGCCGAAGCGGTTGGGAATTACAACACACCCTTCCGGCGCGTCGGCCTGGCTTTCGTTCACCGGCCCCATGGGCTTGTTTATCTTTCTAAAATGCGCCCGCACATAGCCCAGCGCCTTTCTGTCCCGGACCAGTTTCGCGTTGAACGCTTTGCAGATGGCGGGTTTTGTGACATCGTCATGGGTGGGGCCCAGGCCGCCGGTGATAAAAATCACGTCGTATTTATTCATGGCCTGGCGGATTTCGGCGGCCAGGGTTTTTTCCTCGTCGCGGAGGGTTAGCACCCGCTCCGGCGTTAGACCTAAAGGCTCTATCGCCTTGGCCAGCCACGCCGCGTTGGAGTTTATTATGTGGCCCGAGGTTACCTCGTTGCCCACGGTGATGATTATCGCCTTTTTCATGACATGGATGTTTTACACGAGGACGGTGTTTAAGTAAACGGTAACAACAACAGCGCGAACGCTTCCTCCGGATCCAGCGCCGGCTCCCCATCTTCTATGCGAGCTATGCCGTATCCGGCCCTTTTGGCCGAATCCAGAATCCACAGCCGCTCGTCCTGTGGGACAGCCTCCACATCCCCCAGAAAATGGATAAGCGCCCTGGCCTGCGCCTCCACCGGGGCCAGGTCCGGAACCATAAACACGGCCCGCCAATGGACCTCTTCGGTGTTTAAGATGCCCCGCGTGGAAGACCATGCGCCAACCGAACCGTCGTCCAGCGAACATTGAACATAAACCAGTTCCATGATGGGATTTTAGCCTTAAACCGGCGGCGTGAGGTTATAATTCGGTGGTGTCCCAGTTTGAATCTCAAATAATAGACAGATCCTTCACTTCGCTTGCGCTTCGCCCAGGATGACAATGTTATCAACGGCTTTTATATTGTCATCCTGAGCGTAAGTGAAGAATCTCCCCTGTACTTTCAAACTGAGACACTACCTATAATTCGAAAGGCTTTAAAATAAAACCCATGGACAACGATAAACCCGATTCGCTTGTTACCGATGACGACCTCATCTCCATCGCCCGGCAGGCAATGGAGAACGCCTACGCCCCATATTCGAAGTTCCGCGTTGGCGCCGCGGCGCTCACCTCCGACGGGCGGATATTTACCGGCGTCAATGTGGAGAACGCCTCCTACGGGCTAACGGTATGCGCCGAGCGGGTGGCGGTGTTCAAGGCGGTGTCCGAGGGTTTCACGCGCATAACACGGCTGGCGGTGGTATCGTCATCCGGCGAAAAAACGTTCCCCTGCGGCGCTTGCAGGCAGGTGATAAGCGAGTTCGGCGACGTGGCCATAGTGATTGCGGCCGATGGCGGCGAACCTGCGCGAATGGGCATAAGGGAACTGCTTCCAAGCCCCTTTGGCGGCGATTCCATAAAATAACCAGCCACCCGCGCCATGGCGGGTCGGCCCGGCATGGTTAAATGCGCCGGGTTTGGTAGTGTCCCAGTTTGAAAGTACAGGGGAGATTCTTCACTTACGCTCAGAATGACAATATAAAAGCCGTTGATCACATTGTCATCCTGGGCGAAGCGCAAGCGAAGTGAAGGATCTGTCTATTATTTGAGATTCAAACCGGGACACCACCCCGGGTTTATAAAAGTTACGTTCCGCGCCCCCTCGTGATAGAATTTTCATGTTAACTTAAGCGATGCCCGCGCAGGGCCTTGCCGGGTTTTGAGGACTCTGCGAAAGTGGCGGAACTGGCAGACGCGCTGGACTTAGGATCCAGTGGGCAACCGTGGGGGTTCGAGTCCCCCCTTTCGCACCAGCCGGAGCGGTTATAAAACCCCAACGGTTTATAAAAAAGCCGGGATAACAACCCGGGTTAAGCTGTTATATTTAGAGTGAGGAGTGGATTTATTTTGAAGATCGAGCTGGCCGAGATCAGGCCCTGTGTAAAAAGAATAACGGTGGAAGTGCCCAACCAGGATGTCTCTGTGGAGAGGGCCGCCGTGGTGAGCGAATACCTTAAACACGCCGAGGCTCCCGGGTTCCGCAAGGGCAAGGTTCCCAAAGGCATGGTGGAAAAACTGTTCTCCTCGAAAATAAAAAACGAGACCGGCCAGCGAATCATAGAAAAAGCTTATCGCTCCGCTTTGGAAACCCACAAGTTGCGCCCCGTGGGCGACCCGATGTTCGAAGATGTCCGCATGGACGATAACCAGCCCTTCTCCTTCGCGGTGACTGTGGAGCTTTTCCCGGAAGTGACGCTTGGCGACATTTCCGGCCTTACCCTTACAAGAAAACTCCACAAAGTGACCGACGCCGAGATCGACCGCGTCCTGGAAAGGAGCAGGGAGAGCGCCGCCCGCATGGAGCCCGTGGAGGGCCGGGGCGTTCAGGATGGCGATTTTGCGATCATAGACTACGCGGCGGAAAGGGACGGCCAGCCCGTCCCCCACTTCAACGGCGTGAACCGGCAGGTGCTAGTCTCCAAAGAAGGCATGCTGGAGGGGCTTTATAACGGGATCCTCGGCATGAACAAGGGGGAGGGCAAGGAGTTTGAATCCGAGCTTCCCAAGGATTTCCCCGACCCGGAACTGGCTGGCGCCAAAGTTGTCTTCAAGATAAAGGTCAACGAGATAAAGCAAAAGATAATGCCCCCGCTGGACGACCAGCTGGCTAAAGAGGTCTCCCAGTTCGACACTCTGGACGAGCTTAAGGCGGACATTCGCCAGGCCCTGGAGAAGCGTTACGCCGAGTCGTCGGAGGAGACTTTGCGCATTTCCCTCATGGAAAAACTGGTGGAGATGAACCCGTTCGAGCTTCCCCCGCGCCTGCTGGAGAGGCAGACCCGCGCCGTGCGCGAGCGGGTGGAGCGCCGCCTGCAAAGCCAGGGGCTTTCCATGGCGGAGCTTCAGATGGACAATGAATCGGCCATGGAACGGCACAAGGAAGACGCCGTATGGCTGTTGAAAGAGCAGGCGGTGCTGGGCGCTTACGCCAACGGCGCTGGCATCGAAGTTACCGACGACGACATAGACGACGAGATCCAGCGCATGGCCCAGATGATGGGCCAGCCGTATGAGGATGTCCAGCGCCAGCTTATGCAGTCTGGCGGGATAGACGGCCTGATAAACCACCTGTTCAAGGACAAGGCCTACAAGTCCATGCTTGAAAAAGCTAAAATCGAAGACAAGTTTGAAGAGGAGCCCAATGCGAAGTAACGTTATGAACGCCTCCGGCGGTTATTCCGAGCGGTCACAAATGCTGGTGCCCGTAGTGGTGGAGCAGACCAACCGCGGTGAACGCGCCTATGACATTTACAGCCGCTTGCTGAAAGACCGGATAGTGTTCCTGGGCACCCCCATAGACGACCACGTGGCCAACCTCATCATCGCCCAGCTTCTTTTCCTGGAGGCGGACGATCCGTCGCAGGACATCCATCTTTATATAAACAGCCCCGGCGGCATAGTAACCGCCGGCATGGCCATTTACGACACCATGCAGTATATAAAGCCGGACGTGCAGACAATCTGCATAGGCCAGGCGGCCTCCATGGGGGCGGTGTTGCTGGCGGCTGGCGCCAAGGGCAAACGGCACGCCCTGCCCAACAGCAGGATAATGATCCACCAGCCATCCGGCGGGTTCCAGGGCCAGCAGACGGATATCGAGATCCAGTCCCGCGAGATTAAAAAACTGCGCGACCGGCTGGAGGAGATCCTGGGCAAGCATACCGGCAAAGAGGCCGAAACGGTGCGCCGCGATTCGGACCGCGACTATTTCATGTCGGCCGAAGAGGCCAAGGCGTACGGGCTTGTGGACGAGGTGATAGTCTCCCGCCCGGAGGTGAAGAAAAAGCCGGAAGGGCTGGACTAGCCAGAGTTGCGAAAGGCTTGAAGTAAATCCGGAACTTTAGAACAGGAGCGGCGAATGGGAAAGAATAAGCAGGAAGGGGCGCTTCGCTGTTCATTCTGCGGGAAAAGCCAGAGTGAGGTGAAAAAACTCATTGCCGGCCCCACGGTGTACATATGCGACGAGTGCATAGACCTGTGCAACGAAATAATAATGGAGGAGTGGAACCAGGAGAAAACAACCTCCACCACCCACATTCCAAAACCCCACGAGATTAAAAAGTTCCTGGACGATTACGTTATCGGGCAGGACTACGCCAAAAAGGTGCTCTCCGTGGCGGTGTATAACCACTACAAGCGTATAGACGCCAACCTGAACGCCGACGGGGTGGAGCTCCAGAAGAGCAACATCCTGCTCATCGGCCCTTCCGGCTCCGGCAAAACCCTGCTGGCGCAGACCCTGGCGAAGCTTCTCAACGTGCCTTTCACCATTGTGGACGCCACCACGCTGACCGAGGCGGGGTATGTGGGCGAGGATGTGGAAAACATCATCCTGAGGCTCTGCCAGGTGGCGGATTTCGACATAGACAAGGTTGAGAAGGGCATAATCTACATAGATGAGATAGACAAGATCTCCCGAAAATCCGAAAACCCCTCCATCACCCGGGACGTTTCCGGCGAGGGCGTGCAACAGGCCCTGTTGAAGATCATCGAGGGCACCATAGCCTCGGTTCCGCCGCAGGGTGGGCGCAAGCACCCGCATCAGGAATTTTTGCAGGTGGACACCGGCAACATACTGTTCATAGTGGGCGGCGCCTTCGTTGGGCTGGAGAAAATAATAGAGCAGAGAATCGGCAAAAAGGTTATGGGGTTCGGCGCCAAGTTGAAAGACAGGCGCGACACCAGCCAGAACGAGCTTCTGCGGCAGACACAGCCGGAGGACCTTTTGAAGTTCGGGCTTATCCCGGAATTCATAGGCCGCCTGCCGGTGGTGGCCACGCTGGACGAGCTGGACGAGGGCTCCATGGTGCGCATCCTCACCGAGCCGAAGAACGCCATAGTAAAGCAGTTCCAGAAGTTCATGGAGATGGAAGGGGTGAAGCTGAAGTTCACCGACGGGGCATACCACGCCATCGCCCGCGAGGCGGTGCGGCGCAAGACCGGCGCCCGTGGCCTGCGCGCCATTCTCGAAGAGGTCATGCTGGACTCCATGTACGAACTGCCGGGCTTGAGCGAAGTAACAGAGTGCATCGTAAATGAGGATGTCATCAGCCGCCGGGAGCGGCCCCTGCTGTTGTACGAAAAACAGGACGAGAAACAGGCCAGCTGACGGCTTTATTTATAGAACGATCCCGGGCGCAACCTGCCAAACGCGGTTGACGCCCGGATATAACAGGTTGTAGAGCCACCCATGACCCCACCAAAAAAGGCCCCGGGCAACAAGGCCGCGCAAACCGCGTCGCCGCTTCTGCCCCTGCGGGACATCGTTTTCTACCCCGGCATGAACGCTCCGCTTTTCGTGGGCCGCCCGAAATCCATCAAGGCGCTGGAAAAGGCGTTTTCGGAAAATAAAAGCGTTGTCCTGGCCGCCCAGAAAGACGCCATGATGAACGACCCGGCCCCAAAAGACATATACCAGATAGGGTGCCGGGCGGAGATAGGCCAAATCCTCAAGATGCCCGACGGCGCCGTGAAAGCCCTGCTTACAGGCATGGAACGGGTGCGCATTACCGGGTTCGTAAACTCCGGCGAGATGTTCCTGGTCAACTACGCCAACCTGGCCGGGGGGGCCGCCCAGGCTTCCACGGCGGCGCATTCGCTTCACAAAATCGCAAGGACGCTGTTCCAGAAATATATCAAGCTCAACCGCCGCCTGCCGGGGGACGCCGCGGGCCAGATAACCGGCATTGAAGACCCCAGCCAGTTCGCCGACGCGGTGGCGGCCACCATTATGCTGGCGCTGGAGGATCGGCAGGAGTTTCTGGAGATGGCCGATGTGAAAACCCGGATGGAGAAAATAATAGAAAAACTCCAGAACGAAATAGAGGTGGGGCAGATTGAGAGAAGGCTCCAGAACCGCGTGAAACGGCAGATGGAAAAATCCCAGCGGGACTACTACCTGACCGAGCAGATGAAGGCCATCCAAAAAGAGCTGGGCAAGGGCCCCGAAGGGGAAAAAGGGGAGTTTGGCGAGCTTCGCAGGCGCATCCTGGCCGCCGGAATGTCAACAGAGGTGGAAGCGAAAGCCCTAAAAGAGCTGGACCGGCTGGAGCAGATGCCTCCCCTTTCCGCCGAGGGCACCGTATCCCGCAATTACATAGACTGGCTGTTGGACGTTCCATGGAAACAGGGGACCAAAGACAACCTGGACATAGCCCACGCCCGCAAGATACTGGCGGAAGACCATTACGGGCTGGAAAAGGTGAAGGAACGCATCCTTGAATATCTGGCGGTGCGGAAACTCGTTGAACGGATGAAAGGCCCCATCCTCTGTTTCGTGGGGCCTCCTGGTGTGGGGAAAACCTCCTTGGGCAAATCCATCGCCCGGGCCATGGGCAGGAAATTCGTGCGATTCTCTTTGGGGGGAGTGAGGGACGAGGCGGAGATTCGCGGCCACCGGCGCACATACATCGGCGCCCTGCCGGGCCGCATCATCCAGTCCATGAAAAAAGCCGGAACGAAAAACCCGGTCATCATGCTCGATGAGATAGACAAGGTTTCGTCCGATTTCCGGGGGGATCCGGCCTCTGCCCTGCTGGAGGCTTTGGATCCGGAGCAGAACAGCGCCTTTAACGACCATTACCTGGAGGTGGACTACGACCTTTCCGAGGTGATGTTCATAACCACCGCCAACTCGTTGCACACCATTCCCCGGCCGCTGTTGGACAGGATGGAGGTCATCCACATCCCCGGCTATACCGACGGCGAAAAGCTGGCCATCGCCCGCAAATATCTTCTGTCCAAGCAGGTGAAAGAGCACGGGCTTACGGAACAGGCCATGGCCATCAACGACGGCGCTTTGCTGAAAATCATCCAGAACTACACCCGGGAGGCGGGCGTGCGGAACCTGGAGCGGGAGATAGCCTCCATATGCCGGAAAGTGGCCCGGGACATCGCCGAGACCACCAGCACTAAAAAAGCCCTTTCCGCGCGGATGAAAACGAAAACCAGCCTGGGTCCGGAGAAACTGGTGGATTACCTGGGCGAGGTAAAATTCAAGGACGACCTGGCCGAAAGCCGCGATGAGGCGGGCGTGGCCACGGGGCTTGCGTGGACGGAACTGGGCGGCTCCATATTGAAGATAGAAACCAGCATCCTGGCGGGCAAAGGCCAGTTTATCCTTACGGGCAAGCTGGGTGAAGTGATGAAAGAGTCGGCCCAGGCGGCGCTGTCTTTCATCCGGTCACGCTCGAAACGGTTTGGCCTGCCCGGCGGGTTCCAGAACAAGATAGACATCCACATCCACATCCCCGAAGGCGCCACGCCCAAGGAAGGCCCCTCGGCCGGGCTCACGCTGGCGCTGGCCATGACATCGGCCCTCATGAACATCCCCGTGCGGCGCGACGTGGCCATGACCGGCGAGATAACCCTGCGGGGCCACGCGCTGGCCATCGGCGGGTTGCGGGAAAAGCTTCTGGCGGCGGGCCGGGCGGGCATCAAAACCGTGCTCATCCCCAAAGAAAACGAGACGGATTTGGCCGAAGTGCCGGACAACGTGAAGGAAAAGCTCACCATAATTCCGGTGCGGAACATGGATGAGGTTTTGAAAATAGCCCTTGTCCATCCCATAGGCGCCCGAGCGAAAAAGAAGGCGCCGCCCCACAAACCGGTCCGCAAACGGTTGCGCCCCCAGCGCCCCCAGCCCGGCCCGCCGCTGAATTAAAATACCTGTAGCGCTTGGCCGTAGCCGCCCGGCGCCATCTTTTGGCATTAATTAAAAACCGCGGTCAGCGGCCACGGGGGAAGCGGAAATATCCATTTCATCGGGCTTCAACACTTTTAAAACTCCGGGCTACCCATGCCCCGCAAAGAAAGGGTATGATATTGCGACTTTTCCTTGATTAATCGTCGTAACGGCATGGGTTAAATGGAACTTAGGATACTGTTCTCGATCCTGTGGCGGAGAAGAAGGCTTATGGGCCTGGTATTGCTGGCCACTTTTATTCCGATAACGCTGGGCACCGCCCTTGTCCCAACTTCTTACGATTCCACGGCCAGGGTTTTCATCCGCAAATCCCAGGCGCTTTCCTCTTTGCTGTCGGTGGTGGGCATGCAAACCCTGGGCTCCAGCCAGTCCATCTCCGAAACGGACATGGCCAACTACCTGGCGCTGGCCGAAATGCGCCCCGTTTACGAAAAAGTCATCGAAGAGGAGAACATCACCCGGGAAAGGATCCGCGGGAAAATCTTCAAATACCTCCCGTTCCTCAAGCCGCCACTACGCCTTTTGGGGGTGGATGTGGACAGCTCGGTGGTGAAGATGACCGCCGAGGACCTGGTGGATTTCGGGATCACCTCCTACGTGTTCCCGCGCCCCTATGTGGAGTTCGAGCAGTATGAAGACTCCAACGTTGTGGATTTCATCGCCTATTCCACCGACCGGGAACAGGCCATGCGCATAGTGAATGGCGTGGCCCGGGTTTTCCTGGCCGAAGAGGTGGTAAGGGTGCGCGCCGAATACGCCAACATCCGCAAAACGCTAAACGAGCGATTAAAAACCGTCCGTGATGAATACGTAGCGTCATTCAGAAAGGTGGCCGAGTACAACGAGGCCGAGAAAGTGTTGGACTTAAGCTCCGAGATATCCAAATACGTTGACACTTCCTACGAGCTGAAGAAAAACATAGTCAACGCCGAACTGGGCGTGGCCCGGATAAAACAGTCCATATCCAGGCTTGAATCACGGCTTAAAAACATGCCTGCGATGATGAAGACCGCCGAGGACATCAAGGTGAGCGACGTGGCGCAGTCGCTAAAAAACAACCTGAAAGACTACTACCTGCAACGGGCGGAAATGTTCGGGAAATACACTTCCGAGCATCCCGCCGTTATAGATGTGGAGCGGAAGATAGACGAGGCCAAAAAACTCATCGCCGAAGAGGCGCAAAAGGAGTTTTTCCAGGAGACGGTTTCCGTTGACCCGGTTTACACCGACATCCGGACAAAACTCTCAAGCCTGTATTCGGAAATGGCCGGGTACGAGGGTCAGCAGTATGGTTACCAGAAGATTTACGACAAGCTGATGGCCGAGGCGCTGAAACTGTCTTCCAAGAGCGCCGATTTCTCCCAGCTGAAAACCGGCGCGTCGGTGATGCAGGACATTTACCAGTCGTTGCTGAAATACATGCACCAGGTGGACGTGGCCGAGGCCGCCGACATTTCCAATATGGTGGTGGCCGAGCCTGGCATTGTGGAGGAAGAGGACGACGCCGACCATATGCACCCGTCGGTGAGCATAAACGCCATGCTTGGCATCGCGCTGGGCGTTCTTTTCGGCATCACCTTCGGCTTGCTGGCAGAATATGCTGATAACACTGTAGCCAGCCGGGCGGACGCAAGGAAAGAGGGGGAGGATGATCCGGTGGTCGCCGAGATCCCGGTTTCCACCGGATCAACACTGGTTAGCTCCACCCCTGTGGGCTCTCCATTCCGGGAAGCTTTCAGGAATTTGCGGCGGGGCTTAAACGCCGTGGCCGGCGATGGCCGCGCCGTGGCGGTGTTGTCCTGCGGGAAAAGTTCCGGCAAAAGCCTGGTGGCCGCCAACCTGGCCGCCATTTGGGCGATGGAAGGCAAACGGGTCCTTTTGGTGGACGCAAACCCCCACGCTCCTACAATCCACGACATGCTCGGCCTGCCCATGGGTGACGGCCTGGGCGCTTGCCTTGCAGGCCAAACAACGCTGGAGAAAGCTGTGCTACCCACGCCGGTGGAGAACCTTTTCGCCCTTACCGCGGACCGTGACCCGGCGTTGCAGGAGCGTTACATGGAAACGGACAAAGCCAAAACCCTGTTCGCCGAAATGAAAACCAGGTACGACATGGTGATTGTGGACACCCCTTCCGCCACATCCCATCTGGACGGGATGGTGGCGGCGGCGCTTTCGGGCTCTGCGCTACTGGTGGCCGGTGTGGGGGCCACGCCCAAAGACGAGCTGGCGGTTTTGCGCCACAGGCTGGGCGGGGAATGGAACGTCGGTAAAACGGCGGTGGCGCTGAACAATCTCCCGGTTCCAACCGTTAAAGAGTACGCCCAAGCCGCCAGGGTTTTCGTTACGCGGTGGATCAAGTCGCTCCGCAAACCGGTTGCGGCCGGATAAATACGCTCGAAAAACCGCCGCCCGCCGGAGGGTTATTTTAAGCTACTGGGCGGGTATGGAAAGGCTGGCCCCGTCGCCGCCCGCGTTGCCGCGGATCACATCCTCCACCTGCGGGGAAAGCACTATGCCGCTTTCCAGCTGGATGATTGGCGAGAGTATTTTCGTGATGTGTGAAAATGTCCGCCCCAAGTCTGAAAGGGTCGTGGACGGGACATATACTATGTCGCCGTTCACTATGGGCACATCCTGGGTCGGGTCGCCATTGAAAATGGAATCCACGCTAAGCGCGTAGGCCTTGCTCTTTCTTATCAGCAGGACCTGGCTGGACCTTGCGTCGTGGGTCATGCCTCCAGACTTTAAAATAGCCTGAAGCAGGGTGAGCCTGTCGTCCAGCTTTATGATGCCAGGGGTGGTCACCTCGCCGAGCACAAAGATTTTCTGGCTGTTTATCTTGTTATACGAGATCACTATCTGCGGGTTTACGATATATCTTGCAAACCGGGTCTCCAGCGTTTCCCTAAGCTGGGGTATGGTGAGGCCCTCAACCTTCACATCGCCGATAAGCGGCATGGTGATATTGCCGTCTGTGCGCACCGGAACGGTTCCTAAAGTAAGGTCCGTATGCCGGTAAACGAGGATGTTCAAGTCATCCCCCGGCCCAACGGTGGGGTTAACGTCCTCAACCGGCGGCAATGGCGGCTTTGGCAACGACATGGAGGTTTGGGCGTTCCGCATGCCTTTTGGCGTTTGCTCCGTGGTTTGGGGACCGCTGGAGGCGCAGGCGGTTACAACCGCCGCCACAGGCAATAAAACCGCCCAGCGGCGGTTATTCGACTTCAACCAGCGAAACGTCATTTTTCTTTTTTGCGCGCCATTTTAAAATCCTGGTCACGAAATATCCCGCGCAGTAAATGGCCCCGGCCATTTCGCCCAGCCACGCCTGCAAGGGGTTCATCCCAATATACAGATTGACCAGCTTTTCCACAAGGGACATGTAGGGGTACGGCTCCCAAGGCCCGGCCAGGGGCCATAAAATCACGCTAAGGTCCGGCGTGTCCTGGGCCAGATGGACGAGGGCGCCAAGATAAACAGCCCCGACAAGTTTGGCGCGCGCGGGAAACGCCCTTATGGCCGGTACGGCCAAAACGGTAAGCGTAACCAGCGAATGGAACAAGCCCCGCCCCGGATAGCTTTCGATCAACCCCGTAACCATTATCGCCTTGTCCAGAATGTCCGGCGCCAGCGCCCCGGCAAGAACCGGCGGGAGCGGGGGTAATTTGTCCTTCAAAAAATGCGAACCAACGGAGTGGAGCATGAAGGTGTTGGTGACGTGGCCAAGGATCACTGCGACATGTCTTTCCCGGCAATGAGCGCGACTATCTCATGGGCGGCGATGGCGTGGCCCTCCGCGTCAGGATGCAACGGATCGTTTACAGGGTAAAGCCCCGGACCGGCTTTCCTGTAAGGCTCCATAAGATCCAGGCATTCCACATTTTCATCGGCGCAGAACCGGCTGAAACGCTCGTCGGTGGCGATGGCATTTGTATCCAACAGCTGGAACCGGTAGGGGAAAATAACGAAAATAAACCGCACACCGTCCCGCTTCAACTCCCGCGCAAGCCTGGTCAGCGTGGCCCCGCCACCCTCGTCCCACCGACCATGTAAAGTGGGGATGGACTTGGCTAATTGCGCTGGAGCCCTCTCTTCCGCATGGGACGTGCGGGTTATCCGCGCCGCCGCGCGCAGTTTTTGAACAAGTAGAAGGGAGTTTACAAACCCTTCGCCTTGCAGGTCCATTTCGTGAGGTTTTACCTCCATATCGCTTCTCACAACGCCGAACATGTCCGTGTAGAAATTCAAGTGCCTCACAAAATCATTTTGGCATATGCCCAATATCACAAGGTCCGGTTTAAGCGGGCGGACCTTCACCTTGTATACCTCCAGGTATTGCCACACGCTATAACTCATCACCCCGGTGTTTATCACCTCGTATCTGTGATGGTGGTCATCAGGCCTGTTGAGCGATGTCCTGATAACAGACGCATAGGTCTCAGCCTCTTTGATGTTCGGCGCGGCGGCGATGGAATCCCCCATCACCACGACCCTGAAAACCCCTTCTTTCTTTTCTTTTTCGATTTCGGGCCCCCGGAACCCGAAACTGTTGGTTATAAAACCCTGGGAGCGATAGTTCGGCTTGAATTCATAACCTATCACCTTGTTCTCGCTCAGCCTCAGCTTGCCGCCCTTTTTAATATCCTTGAGGATTTCGTTGGCGCGTAAAGTTAATTCGCCAGCGGATAGCGCCAACACGGCGCTAACAAGACATAGTGAAATGTTGACGGCCAGCCCATGTTTATCTTGCCGCATCTTTCGAAGCTACAAGCCCCCCCCATCAATCCTTCAACCCGGAGCGCCTTCCCCTTGTGGCGCAACCATTTCAACAAGCCCTTATGGAACCTAGCAAGTGGTATTTTACCATGCTACCGTTATGCATCCACGCCAAACCAGGACATATGGCCAGTATGATAAACTTTTGGTGGATTTTCTTGCGGGGTTGGATATTTGACTATTAATTTGCGGGTCGCATGGAATATACGTTAGGCCGCCGCGACGTGGCTCCGGCCATTTTTATCGCCATTTCCGCTCTTGCCGGGTTGATGGGCGTTTTGCTTCCACTGGAAACTTTCGCCTACACCCTGGCCGGTGGCGCTTTTCTCGCCGCAACCCTGTTTTTCTGGCGGTTCGGCCTTGTAATCCTCATGCTTTGCCTTCCAATTGAAACCGCCCAGATATTCCTGGCTAGCGGCATTTACACTGTAAAATTCCCTGTCTATTTTTTCCTGGCCATCCTGATATGCGTGGCGATTTTCCTGTATTGGCGGCCTTCGGGTTTCGGGCCGCTGGTGGCCCACCCCATGGATATTTGCCTTCTGCTGGTACTGGCGCTGGAAGCCACCGCTTTGGTATGGGCGCCAAACTTTTTCTTCGGCGCCACAAGCCTTTCATTGTTCGTGATGAACGTGGCCTTTTATTTCATCGTCACGCTTACGGTTCGTTCCCCGCGGGACATGTCCAGGTTTTTCGATCTTGTGATTATTTCCGGCGTCATCGCCGCCTCCTTCCTTTTTTGGACGGCGTATGACGAGGGTTTCACCGAACGGACTTTCATCAATAAAACGATCGGGTACGCCTATGGCCTTGTGGAGGTTGAGAACCGCCCAGGCGGCCTTGGCGGGGTGGACCAAACTGCGGGCTTCCTGGCCGCTGGATTCATTCTGGCGTTCACCAGGCTTTTTGATGTTATCTCCAAATGGAAAAAATATTATTACGTTGTGGCGGGCCTTTATGTTTTCACTGGCATGTTGCTGACCACCGCCAGGGGAGCCCTGGTGGGGTGTGTGGCCGGGATTGCCGCGTTCATCATATTGCATAACCGGACCAGGAAATGGGTATTCACCTCCATGACTGTGTTCGGGTTATTGACCGTAGTTATGATACTGGCAACCAAACCGGGTTTTATAGACCGTATCCTCACCGGTTTCGGCTATACCGGCACGCTCTTTTTCTCCGGCGACAAAAAAGTTGATACCAGCTCCGAGGGGGAAGACAGCTCCACAGGCATAGGCGCCAGGGTGGAGTGGTGGAAGAAAGGCTTTGCGGAAATGAACCATCACCCCCTAAAGCTTGTTTTCGGCCTGGGGCCAGGAGGGTTCGTCCACTATTCCGAGGCGCCGGAGGTCCATAGCGTTTATCTTTCCCTGTTTTTTGATATCGGGTTGGCCGGGCTTGTCATTCTGCTATTTGCGTTCTACTTCATGGCCACCAGTTCCCATAAGGCTTGGGCCCTTTGCGAAGATGACCGCAGGTTGCGCCTGTTACTTACCGGAGCGCTGGCTGTTACCATCGGCGAGGTGTATGTGCATGGGCTTATCGAATATGAGTACACCTCCATGCTGGGCAGGTATCCCCTGCTGTACCTGGCCATGAACGTGGCCATGGTGAACATTATTTTCAAACTGCGCGGCGCTAATAAAAAAGCCGTCAATTAATGAGGGTTCCATGAAAAAAGCCGTTTTCCCGTTATTGGCCGCGTTTATCGCCTTGTGCGCCGTGGATTCCTTGGCACAACCCATGGGCAGGGGCAGAGGGGGTATGGCGCGGGGCGGGAACGTGAATTACGACTATCTGCTCTCCTCCCCCACCACAATGGAAAACGCCGATGAGCGTTTTCAGGCTGTCTCCAACTGGGCGTTCAGCCTTCGGGAAAAGGGTGTTCACCTGCGGGAGGTATTCGACCAGAACGACATGATGCGCATCCGGGGCCTGTTACAAAGCGACCGGGCCATGGCCGTCAAGGAAATCGACGCTTCCATAAAACGCCTTGCGGGCGTAGCGGGTGTTTCAACCCCTGCTGGTCCGGGGCTGGGGCAATCCGCCATGGGCAGGCAATATCCCACGGCGCCCGTTACCCTGTCCATCCCATATCCTTACGCCGGGTATTACATAATGCCCTTGGTGAACGACCCCGCCGATGGGGCCATAATGGCGGGGCTTAACAGGGGTATCCTCACCGTGACCCTTCACGGTTCCCCGGCGATAGTCACACAGGACCCGTTGGAGAAAAGCAAAGACCCGGCCCTTCGCAACCAGTCCTTCGGGTTCTTGGCGGATGATCTGGACGCCGCCACGCGCCACACTCCGGAGCTGAATTTCGGATGGGTGAAACTTTCCGGGCTGAAAGGGGCCAACTGGTCCGTTTACCTGCATGGCGCGCCGGGAATGGAAACCGGCGAGGCGTATCTGGAGTCCATCCGCAGAAACGCGGAAAAAGCGGCCCAAGCCGGTTTGAACGTCCTGCTCATCATAGAACCGATGCAGGAGAAAAAACGCACGAAAGTAGCTACCTCCATAGACATGAAAACCCGGCGGGTGGCGTTCCAGGACCATCAGAGCGAGGAGTACACAAATTTCCTGCGGAAGCTATTCGCCAAACTGCCCATGGTGAAATATTATTCGCTGGGCAACGAGGCGGACAATTACATGGCCGCCGAGGATTACGCCCGGGCGTTGAAGGTGACCTACGACACGCTGAAAGAGTCGTGCCCGGCCTGTTCCCTTGTCACCAGCGGCTATCTGAACGATAACGGCGCCGCGTATTTCGAGCAGGCGCTCGCCGCCCTGAAAGGCAAACGGGCTTTCGACCATTTCGACATGCGGCATGTGTTCGGCTATTACGGCGAGTATCGCCGGATTAAAGAGGAATACCGCGCCGCGCGGAACATGCTAGACCGGTACGGGTACAGGGACGCGGAAATATGGATGACCGAGACCGCCTCCCCCTCCGCCATGAGCGGCGACCCTAACACCTCCGACGCGGCGCAGGCGGCGGATGTGGTGAGACGCTATGTTACGGCCTACGCGGCGGGAGTGAAAAAGGTTTTCTGGGCGGCGGTGACCGACCATTACATGTTCGGCGGGAGGCATGGATTTTTCGATTCCGCTGGTATCATCCACAACCCAGCCAACGATGGCCGGGCGGATCTAAAACCAGCCTATCATACCTACGCCCTGATGGCCCGGACGCTGGCCGGGGCCAACCTTGCCACCGCCGAACGGGTGGAGGTGGGCCCATCGGCGGAATGTTACCGGGTGATGAAAGACGGGAAACCCTTCTATTTCATGTGGCCAACGGTAAGGTAGGGGTCGCCCGGCCCCAGTCTTCCAACCGCCAATGGAAAACCGTGGTCTGCGGCCACGGCGAAGAGCGAATCTCTATCCACGCCGTTACAGGGTAGTATCCCAGTTTGAAAGTACATGGGAGATTCTTCACTTACGCCCAGAATGACAATATAAAAGCCGTTGATAACGTTGTCATCCTGGGCGAAGCGCAAGCGGAGTGAAGGATCTGTCTGTTATTTGAGATTCAAACTGGGACACCACCCGTTCAGCGTTTATTTGAACCCATCGCTTCCATAAAATATAATGGATAGGTGACCGTCCTTTAAGCTTGGTGGGTAGTATATAAAAACCTCTCCCGCGCCGGGCCGGATGTTATTACAACGATTTTTTGAAAGCGTGACATGCCCAATAACCTTGTTTACATCGTAATGGACTCTTGCAGGTACGACTCTTTCGCCTCCGCCGCCACGCCGAATATGGACAGGCTGGGCCAGGCGGACAGTCGGTACAGTTTCGCCTCGTGGACTTCACCCTCCCATTTCGTCCTGCTGATGGGCATTAGCCCCCACACCTCCCCCACCGGGGTGTTCGCCTCCGAAGTGTATAAGGAAGATTTCACCAAATGGCGGGACCGGCTTGGCATACCCGACCTGGAGTTCAAATCCTTCGTGCCGGAGCTTTCCCTGCCTTGCAAGCTGAGGAAACTCGGCTACAAAACCGTGGGTAAGGTTTCCCTGCCGGTGCTGAACCGGTTCACCGGCTTTTCAGCCCATTTCGACGAATACAAGCTTATGGACAGCCATAACGATTTCGCCGGGATGATAGAGGAGATATCCTTCGACCCCGAAAAGCCCACGTTCTACTTCCTCAACCTGGGCGAAACCCATTACCCCTACATGCTCACCAAAGAGGAGATACCGGTTCTCCACGGCGTTCATGGCGTGTTCAAACACATGGACGGCGAGAGCAATGAAGCCGTGGAGTTCTTCAACGAGGATAAAATGGAGTTCCTCCGCGCCAGGCAGGTGTATTGCGTGGAATACCTGGATGGGCTTATGGACAAACTCTACAAGAAATGCCCGCCTGGCACCCACATCATCATCACCGCCGACCATGGGGAGCTTTTCGGCGAGGGGGGATATTTCGGCCACGGCCCCATTTTCCACGAAAAAGTTTTCGAGGTGCCGTTTCTGGAGGGGCCCGTTCCCGCCAGCGGGAATTAACCCGATAATCCCATGAACATTTTTAATAGCGTCTGCCGCTCCTGCCACGGCGGATGCGGAACCCTTGTTCATGTGAAAAACGGCCGGGTGGAAAAGGTCAAGGGCAACCCCCAATCACCCGTAAGCCGGGGCTGGCTGTGCGTAAAAGGGGCCAAGGCGGCGGACGTGGCCAACCACCCCGCCCGGCTCACCACTCCGTTGAAAAGGACTGGCGGGCGTGGCGAAGGCAAGTGGTCGCCCCTGTCCTGGGAAACGGCGCTGGATGAGATAGCCGGTCATCTGGCCCGGATAAAAAGTGAGACCGGGCCGGAATCCATAGCCATAGGCCAAGGCACCGGACGTCATCATTACATGCACACCGTCCGGTTCGCCAACGCCTTGGGAACCCCCAACTGGTACGAGCCGGGGCTGGCCCAGTGTTTCATACCCCGGGTGACCATAAGCAACCTTACCTATGGCGGGTTCATTACTCCCGATTATTACGGGGAAACCAATCCGGCGCTGATAATCTTCTGGGCCCACAATCCATTGATAACCTGCGCGGACGGGGAGCTGGCCCCCGCCGTTCTTCGCGCCATGGCCAATGGGTCCAAGACCGTGGCCATAGACCCGCGCCGCTCTGAAACCGGTGAGAAGTGCGGCATGTGGTTGCCTATCCGCGCCGGGACAGACGCGGCCCTTGCGTTGGCCATGATTAACGTGATCATCACCCGGGGCTTATATGACAAACCATTCGTGGAAAACTGGACATCCGGGTTCGCCGGGCTTTCGGAGCGGGTGGCCGATTGCACGCCGGAATGGGCCTCGCAAATCACCGGATTGCCGGTGGAAGACATTATCCGCGTCGCCACCCTTTACGCCACGGTAAAACCGGGGGTCATAGAATGGGGGCTGGGGCTGGAGCAAAACGCCAACTCTACCCAAACCGTCCGCGCCATAGCCATATTGCGGGCCATCACCGGCAACCTGGACAAGCCGGGGGGCGACATTTTGGGGATGAACATTTTAAACCCCTACCCCACCCTGAAAGATAAACTGCCCCCCGACGCGGGCAAGAAAAGGATTGGCTCCGGCGCTTTTAAACTTTTGGGTGGCTGGCGGGCATACATGCCGTCGGCCCACATCCCCGGCCTGTTCCACGCCATGCGGGAGGGGGACCCGTATAGAGTACGGGCGTTGATGTTGTTCGGCAATAATCCTTTGACCACCGTGGCAAACTCCAGAGGGGTTTACGAGGCCATGAAAAAGCTGGACATGCTGGTGGCCACCGACCATTTCATGACCCCTTCGGCGGCCATGGCCGATTACGTCCTGCCGGCCGCCTTCTGGACGGAGTTCGAGGGCCTCATGGGTTTCCCGCTGGTCACGGAAAACTACGCCTTCGCCCACGCCAAGATCACCCAGACCGGCGAGTGCCGTCAGGATGAATGGATAATGGACCAGCTGATGGCCCGGCTTAACCTGCCCGGCGCGGACATGACGTACCGCCAGATTTTCGATTACCAGCTGGCCCCCACGGGCATGACTTTCGACGGGCTTTTAAAGAGCGGTGGCGGGCTCACCCCCTCCATTCGATACGAAAAATATGCGGAGAAAGGGTTTAGAACTCCATCGCGGAAGGTGGAGCTATCCTGCTCCGGTTTGAAACGGATGGGGTACGATCCCCTTCCCTCTTTCACCGAACCGCCGGAAAGCCCCACAGGCTCACCGGAGGTCGCAAAAGAATTCCCGCTGATTCTCATCACCGGCGCCCGGACCCGGGAGTTTTTCCATAGCGACAACCGCCAGGTGGAGTCTTTAAGAAAGCTCCACCCCAACCCCATGGCCCAGCTGAATCCGGGCACAGCCCAAGCCCGGGGTATCGCCGATGGGGATTGGGTCATCGTCACCTCCCCCCGGGGTCAGGCGCGGATGAAGGCGGAAGTCACGGAAAATATCCGGCCCGACACTGTCAGCGTGGAGCATGGGTGGTGGTTCCCTGAACAGTCCGAGACCAACCTTTTTGGAGTGTTTGACTCCAACGCCAATGTGTTGGTGTCCGATGAACCCCCATACGACCCGGCCTTTGGCTCCTGCCGGTTACGGGGCATTCTGTGTGAAATAAGGAAGGCCTGAAAAGGCATTTCTTGCCCCCAAGGCATCTTTTGCCCCGCCATTCTCACATTGAGAGCCTGCAATATCAATAGCATATAAACTGGCACGGCCATTGCTTTATATCTGCGTAAAGAACGATTAAAGCAAGGAGACAGCGGAGATGGATCCCATATCGGCGCAGGGGGTGGGCACTGCTTTTGCCGCCCTTAAACAAGTTTACAGCTCCATTTCTGGCGCAGTATCCAGAAAAGACAGCAATGCCGACGGCGGTGTGTCGTCGGGCGAATCGGCTTTATTCGCCGATATATTTTCCAAAGCGGACAGTAACGCCGACAGCTCTTTAACCTCTAAAGAACTTTCGGGCGCTTATTTCAACCGTCAGATAGATAACCGCATTTCCAAGAAGGACACTGACGGCGACGGGGAACTCAACGAATCGGAGATGGGGGTTTCCTCCTCCGCGTTCTCCAAAATGGATAGCGACGGCAACGGCGCGCTTTCTTCTGGTGAGTTGCTCTCCCCGGTGCTCATGGCGGCCATGAACAACCACGCCGGAGCCAGCGCCGGTTCCACATCCGCCACGGATTCTTCTACATCCACAGCCTCCACTACGGAAGCTTCAACCGCTTCTGTTCCTTCTTCGGAATCATCCGCCTCCACCACCGCCGGTTCGGAATCTTTTATATCCAGCCGGGACGCGGACGGTGACGGCGCGTTGTCCGCCGGGGAACTGGGGCTGGACCAGAGCATCTTTTCCGCCATAGACACTAACGGAGATGGCAAAGCCGACGCCACAGAGTTGATGAACGCCAAGAGCGAGCGGGACAAAGCCATAACCGACCTGTTCGCCCAGATGGACGCCAACGGGGACGGCCTGTTGACCCAGGATGAAACCGGCCAGGCCAGCGCCGATTTCTCTACAGCCGACGCCAATGGGGACGGTAGTGTGGACAGCAAAGAGGCCTTCGCGTCTTACAAGAGTTTCAGGCAGTACGCCTCGGTGGCATCTTCCACCGCCGGTTCAACCGCCACGGCGGAACAGTCGGTTTCAGTCACGGCCTGATTAGACAATTCAAGTTCAGGAGGGTTCGCCCGGTTGGGTGGCCCTCCTTTTCTTTTTGGCCAGATAATAGGCGACGCCAGAACCTATCACCAGCGCCCGCCAGGCTAAAAACAGCGGGGCCAACAACCCAACCGCCGGATCCCGCATCAGGGCGAACGATGTAAAAGGCGCCGCCACGCCTAAAAAAGCCAGCGCCATTATTATGGCCCCCTTGGCCGCCATGTCTGAAAACGGCGCAAGCGATAGCAAACCAAGTCCGCCGAAGACGAAGGCTATCTGGAGCTTCAGGGTTTGGGGCGTATAGGTGTCTTTCACCATTTTTTCCGGATAGCGGCCATATACCACCATGCGCCAGTATCCCCGCCAGAATTTCACCCTGGCGTAGCGGCAGGGGGTTGCCGGATGGCCCATATGAAACACGATGGCCGAAGGGTTGAACACCATGCGTTTCCCGGCGGATGAAAGTTTGTATGAAAGGTCCGTGTCTTCATTGTTGGCCGCAGGGAAAGACTCGTCGAAACCCCCGGCGCCCCAAAACACCTCCGCCCGGAACGCGGCGGAATATGTGTCCACCATGTCTATGGAGTCCGCGGCTTTCAACATCTCAAACCGTTCCTCGAACTCCACCTGGGCGAACCTGGCCGTGAGTGATCCTTGCGTGGTCTTGTAGGCTCCTTTCACCGCGGCCACCTGCGGGTCGCCGAAGGGCCTGGCCATTTCCTCAATCCATTTGTTGGTGGGAACGCAGTCCGAATCGGTGAACATTATCAACCCGCCCCGGCTCTCTTTAGCCCCTGCGTTCCTTGCCGTGGCCGGTCCGCTGTTTTCCTGCCTTATGTAGCGGACCGGGAAATTTTTGGCGAAGGCCCCGGTGTTGTCGGTGGAGCCGTCGTCCACCACTATCACCTCGTAAAGCTCCTCCGGGTACGATTGGCTGAACAGCCCCGCCAGGCAGGCGGTGATGGTTTTTTGCGCGTTGTAGGCGGGCACCACCACAGAAACGGTTTTGTTCACCGGGCCACGTCGGAGCCTTTAACCAGGTACTTTATGAACGTGCGGGCGGAGCGGAGCGTTCTGCGCATCTCGTCCGGGTTCACGGCCACGTTAAGCATCTTCCGGGCTATGTATTGGGGGCGCAGGTAAAACTCCCGCCGGGCGTGGTCGCAAAACTGCACCATCTCCTCAGAGGTGAGCTGTTCGGTTCTCACGATGGTGTTATGCAGGCCGCCGGGGGTGAGCCACTGCGAGAAATCCTTGGTGGTAAGGTACCCCTTTTCGCTGTACCACTGGTAAGCGTCGGTGCCCGGATACACCATTATGGGGTAGAACTGGGCCGTGTCCGGGTTAAGCCGTTTGGCCATATCCAGCGTGCCCTGCATGGTCTCTTTTGTCTCGCCGGGCAGGCCCACCATGAAACAGCCGTGCACCAGCACCCCGGCCTTGCGCGCGTCTGCCATGAAAGATTCCATCTTCTCCACGCTGGTCTTCTTGGCGATGTTGTCCAGCAGTTGCTGGCTCCCGCTTTCAAACCCCACGCACATAAGCTTCAACCCGGCCCGTTTCATTACACGCAACGTTTCGTAGTCCAGGTCCGCCCGGGCGTTAATGGTCCACGATATGTTTATCCCGCGCCGCATCATCTCCTCGGATATTTCCACGCACCGTTTGCGGTTTATGGTGAAAGTGTCATCCTCGAAGAATATGGACTTGGCCTCGGGGAACGATTTGGTGATGTACTCTATCTCGTCCACCACGTTGGCCACGCTCCTGTAACGCACTTTCCTGCTCATGAGCGTTTGCGGATAGACGCAGAACGAACATGGGTAGGGGCATCCCCGGCTTGTGGTGATAGTCACCATCGGCGGGATGGCGTTGGGGTTGAAGTAGTTTTCGATACGAAGGAACCGCCGGTAAATGGAGCTTACAAAGGGCAAGCTGTCCAGATCCTCGATAAATTCCCGGCGGGGATTGTTTACGGTTTTATCCCCGTCCCGCCAGCATATTCCCGCCACGTCTTTTAAAGACCCGCCGCTCTCCAGCGTTTGGGCCAGGTCCGTCACCGTTTGGTCGTACTCCCCCACTGCCACGGCGCCCACCGAGCCGTTAAGCTTTAACGACTCTTCCGGAAGGGCTGTCACATGTGTCCCTACCAGCAGGACAAAGGCTCCGGGAACCAGATCCTTCAAGGTCTGGCAAACCGCCGCGTCGTTATAAACGCTGGGGGTGGATGTGTCGGCCACTATGAGACCCGGCGCAAAATCCGCCACCCGTTTTTTTACATAATCCAGGTCGAACCCGTCCGCCGGGGCGTCCATGAAGTCCACCTCGAACCCGGCCTTGTCCGCCGCGCCGCAGGCGTACGCCAGCCACATGGGAAAATACAGGGTGCCGCTCTTGGTTACCGCCGGGCTTCTTTGGGGCCGCGAGAAACTTTTGAGGAACGGCGGATTTAAAAACGTGATTTTCAGTCTGCCCATTATCAAGCGATCCTTCTAATTATCTGGCCATACTGGCGCATCTGTTCATCAAGAAACCCCGCCTTGCCGGAGAACTCGATAGCGCCATTGGGGCAGACACAATAACAATACATGCAGTTTATACATTTCGTGGCGGCTTCCGCATTAAGCGCCGCCGGCAAATCCAGATCCACCGGGCAATAATCGGCGCATTTTTTAGGGCAATCGCCGCATTTTGAGGTGTCGGCGGCAAGTTTTTCCAGTTCCAGCTCGTCGTCTATAAAAACGTCCTGCCTCAATCCCGTGAGGAACAACAGCTTGCCCACAATGTTCGTGGAGCATACGGCGTTGAAGAAGGCCGTGTTACGGATGGCCAAAAAATATTTTTGCCGTTTGGGATTGTGGATGAACGCGGCGATGGGGCCGGGTTTTGGCGGCTCGAACCGGAACAGGTCGCCGAACTGGTACTCGTCATGGAATTTTTTGTGCGCCCCGGTGATTATCCCCCGCCGTTCAGCCTCGGCCAGGGTTTTAACCTTGGCGTAATCGAAGGTGGCCAGCTTCGCCACCATCATGTCTATCAGGTACGGGTCGTCACCGAAAAGGATGACACCGGTCTTAAGGGGCGTTCCCCGGGTTGGCCCAAGCCCTTCCATGGCCATCAACCCGTCCACGATATGCAGATGGGGTTTAACCGCCTTGTTAATGTTGAGAATGTTGGATGAAAGGGAGAGGTGCGTCTTTTTCTTGTTCTCCTGCCCCACCAGCGTCCCAATGAGGTTTTTGAGACACACGCTCATGCCCACCTCGAAATGGGTTTTCATCTTGGGCATGTTTATCAAAAGCGCCGCCTCTAAAACCTCTTTGGCCACCGAGGCTTTCACGCCATTCTCGAAAGGTATTTCCACCCTCTCCGAGTAATTCAAATCCAGCGCCTTCACGCCGTAATGGCGCGCCAGCGAGTCCACCTTCAGCCGGGAAATCACGTTTATTCCGCTCCGGTAGAACCCGCTGTTGGTGCCTTCCCCCATGGCGATGTTTGTATATCCGGTCTCCTTTAAAAACTCCAGGACCGCGGCCAGCAGGCGCAGGTCCGTGGTGTTGCCGGTAAGGGCGTTCATATTGCTGTTGAGGTTGGGCTTTATCAGTATGGGCGCGGATTTGTCCTTGGGCAGTTTATCGGCGTATTTTTCCCGCAGGGTGTTTTTAACCGCGGCCTTTATGGCCGTAACACCATCGGCTTTCACCGCGTCGAACCTGAACATCTTGCTACCTAAGCCTCCACCAACTCCCTAACCGCCGCGAATGTCTCTTCCACGGTGATGTCTTTCATGCACGCGTTATGCCTGGCGAACAGGCATCTGTTTTCGTCACAGGTGAACCTGCACGGAAAATCCCGCTCCACCACTTTACTCTTCACGCCATACGGCCCCGTCTCCACGCTCTTGGATGGGCCGAACAGGGCCGCCACCTTTGTGCCCACTGCGCTGGCCATGTGCATCGGGGCGCTGTCGTTGCACACAAGGCCGGACGCTTCGGCGATAACGCCCATCAGCTCCCTCGCCGAAAATGCGCCCGACAGGTCTATGGCGGCTCCCTTGGCGGAAGCCAGCGTGATCTCCGTTGCCATCTTCTCGGCGGGATGGCCTAGCACGGCCACCCGCATGCCCAGCTCCGCCGTCATTCTCCCTATCAACTCCCCGTATTTCTCCGGAGCCCACATTTTAAGAGGTAACCGGGAGCCGGGATGAACCAGGGCGAACGGTTTGGATACACCCCTATTTTCAAGAATGGCGTTTACCCTTTGCCGCTCTTGCCCTGTGAACCTTATGCCCCAATCCAACCCATCCATGGAGCAACCAAGGTCGCGCGCTATATCTAAATGATATTCTACTTTATGTTTAAGCCCGGCGTAAGGCGTTACATGGGTTAGCATCCATCCGCCGCCACCCACATCGTAGCTAACCTTGTGTTTAGAGCGGGCCGGGGCCACTATGGCCATGATGTCCCGGATGTCCGCCCGGGCCTCTATAACCAGGTCGAAACTTTTCGCCCTCAAGCCGCCCAGGAATCGGAAATAATCAGAAATGGACGATCCTTTATAGAACCAGAAAGGGCTGTATGTCATCACCTCGTCCACGTAGGGGTTGTTCGCGAACAACTCCCCTGCGGCGTTGGGCGCCAGAAAGGTTATGGACGCGTTGTTGAACTGTCCTTTGAGCGGTTTGAGCATGGGGAGGGTCATAATAACGTCCCCCATGTAAGCTGTGCGGATGACCAAGATGGATTTTATTTTATCCGGCGCTATGGAAACGTCGCCTTGAAACATCCGCCAGGGCAGGGACATGGCTTTCCCCAGCGTATCCGCCACAGCCGTCACCACCAGCTTCTTCCGGTTGATTATTTTATACATGACGCAATTCCAGCAGAAACTTTAACATCTGCCCCCGGTGGTTTCGCTCCTCCGGTATCCAGCGGTATTCATCCGGCCGGTTCCCGTCCAAAGTGATATCGGGTTGATTGTCGTTGAGCCTAACCCATGTCGCCCGGCCATTCACGGCGCCGTTTACAAGTTCTATGGCGTGTCCCTTGAACTTGCCCTGAACATGGTCCATGTCCGCCTGGTAACGGAAATATCCGCAGTTTATCCGCCCAATGTATCTGGAAGCCTCCCGCTCGTCCCAAAACTCCCTATCGGCGGAAGGAAACCGCAGAAGCGGCCTATGGGTGTCGTTTTTCGTTATGACCTTGCTGTTAGATGGGCCTTCCCAGTCGTACAAGTAACGCACCTTCACCGAAGGCCCCATCGCCAATGCGCCCGTGGCGATTACCACCCCAATTGAGAACGACAGCACTCCCATGTCGTCCGCATCCACCTCCGGCTGGGCGCCAAACCATTCGATGACCTCTTTCAACTCCCGCTGGTGGCTGGCGCCCCAGAAATTTTCTTTCCCCCCGGATTTCCCACGGCCCGAAGGATCATACGTCAGAACGGCGTAACCCAGCCCCGCCACCTCGTGGGCGCTCATTTCCCCTTTCTCGTCATAGTCCAGCCCGGCGCTCTCCCCGCCCGGCACGAACACCACGCCGGGCAGTTTGCTCCGAGGTTCCAAGGGTGTATGAAGATGGGCGCACAATTTCACACCCGCCAAGGTGTTTATCCAAACTTCCCGCATATGGGTTTCCACAAGTTTTCGCCCCAGAAACCGCTCTATCTTTCGCCGGTTGCGCCGTTTGAAAACGGATGTGAAGAAACTCACCGGTCCGGCTCCTCTATGAGGGCGCCGGGGCTGAACCTGTCCAGAAACCGCATATACGCTGGATAACGGGCCGTGTACTGTTCCAGCAACCGCGCGAAATTTTTCATTGCGGCGCTAAAGGTTTCATCGCCATTGCCTTCTATGCGTATGGGATCTTCCATAACGATTTTGAATGGCTTCTTCTCCCCCGGCGTAATGAACATGGGGATAAGCTCCGCCCCGGTCTTGGCGGCCAGAATTGCTGGCCCAAGCGGGAACATCACCGGCTGGCCGTGAAACGTTAACGTCTCCTGCTTGCCAAGCTTCTTCTCCGTGCCGCTCCCGTCGCCGGTGATCATTATCACCCCGTTGCCGGAAAGCCATTTGAAAACCGGCCGCATGAAAGCGTCCGCCATTACCACCTGGGCGGGCATCATGGCCTCGTATTTCATCCTTAACCGGAACGCCACGTTCCTGCCGATCCAGCTCAGCCCTTCGTCACTGGGGAATCCCACCTGTTTCATGGGGAATCCCAGCCGCGCCAGCGCCACCAGCGGAACCAGCGCGGGGCCGAAATGGCCATGCACCAGCACCACGCCTTTACCCTTGTCCAATCCGGCTTTCAGCCGTTCCAGACCTTCAAACTCTATCAGCCGTTCCACCTCCCGCGCTCCCATTCGCGGGAAAAGGAGTATCGAAAGCCTGTCCACATAATGCATTTGCAGGTATTCCCTGGCGGTTTTTGAGCCCTCCGGGCCATAAGCGCTATCACCCTTGATCCGCGCAAGGTTGTTCCTCAACAAGCCCGGCAGACCCCGGCCCGCAAGATAATGCATGTCCCCCATCATCCGCATCACGCCAATTCCCCATTCCAGCGGCAGGGCCAGTATCAGCCACCGCGCCGGATACCAGAAGATGAGCCGTATTACGTCCCGGCCAAGACTTTCGCGGATTTGCATGGAGCGTTTATTTGCCTTTGAGCGACAGCAGGAAGTTTAACGCCGTCTCTATATACTTCGTTTTGCGGTTTGTGTAATAGCAGGGTTTCAGCAGGCTGTCCGCAGGGCTCACCAATCCTTCGTCCAGAGCTATCTTGTGTAGCCTGGTGTGAGGCTCCACCCGGATGGAGTTGAACTCGAAATGGACGCGCCTGCCCATGGCCCTCTTGGCGCGGACGCAGAACAGCGCCATGGCGATGAAATTCGGCAGGGTCTGCCCGGGCGGGTTCTTGAAGAAATTATAGCTAACCTCCACCCCGTCCATATCCCTTAAAACGCTGTATGCCTCCAGTATGTCTTTGCGCGAGATGTTCTTTCCCAGGGCTTTCAAAGACTCGTTCGAAAACCCGTCGGGCGACATGATGAAATTAGAGCATCCGGCTTCCTTTGCCAGTTCGGCGAACTCCCGCGTGAATCCCTTTTCGTTGAACCATGCCGACCATTTCGCCTGAACGCGGCGTTTTATCATCTCCCTCATTATGGCCTCGGCGTGGCTTTTAGGTATGTTGAACACTGAATCCACGAAGGTGAATTTTTGCGCGCCGTGGCGGTTCACAAGGATCTCTATCTCGTCCACTATCCGTGAGGGATCCTTTAAGCGGTATTCCCTGCCATTGAGGAATCCGTATATGCAATAGATGCAATTCAACGCGCAACCCCGTTTAGTCTCCACCCCTATGGAGTCTCGGAACGGCGCGTAGCTTTCTACCGGGACCAAATCCATGGCCGGCGCGGGCAGGCGATTGAAGCTCGGCGGAACCCCGGGGCCAGAGAAAGCCACGGAGCCGTTGGCGCGGTAATAGACAGAAGCGGTTTTCTCCGGTTCGGCTAATCTGTCCAACAGACGGTTGAAAACCTCCTCCCCTTCCAGATATACGCCGTAATCAATGCGGGGCTCGTCTCTCATGATCTCTTCGGCGTACATGGAGAACCCGGCGCCGCCCACCGCGATTTTAGTATGAGGCGCGGCGGACTTGATGACGTCTATCATCTCCCGGAGCCGTTCGTAATAGAACACCACCACCCGTTTGTTGGTGGAATCTATGTTCCTCAAGGAGACTCCCGCCACGTCCGGCGCGAAACTTTGCGTGATCTCTTTCAGATCTTCGTATGGACGGGCCGACACGTTCGGGTCGAAGACCTTTACATCATGTCCGTTGAGGGTTGCGGCGATGCTGGCCAACCCAATGGGGTAAACGGGGGACTCCGCCCCGCCCAGCCAGGCCTGAACCAGAAGAACCTTCATCTTTTTTACCCCAGGGTGGCCTTGGCCAGGTGGTACCCGCCCCTTAAAAGGATGTAGAGCCACTTGATGAAGGGCCGCATGATCTGGCTGTTCAGCGTTCCGGCCACGGGTTTGCTCACCAACGCCTTAAGCAAAGGTCCAGGCATCTTGCCCCCCTTGGCCAGGGTTATGAGCAGGTTTAAATATGTTGGCTCCCGCATGGTGTAGGTTTTGCGGTATATCTCTGCGCGTTCGTCCTTGATCAGGCCTTGATCCATCGCCTCTTTATGAAGCTGGGTGCCGGGGTAAAGTATCAGCCTGAACGGTTGCAGGCGGAACGGCTTTGGGATGTCGGCTATCAGCCGCAGGCTTTCAATCCTGTCCGCGTCGGTTTCTTCCGGGGCGTCCAGCAGAAAGTCGTAGCTGGGGGGCGCCATTTTATCCTTGAACGAATTTATTATCCGCATGGCTTTTATCATGCGGGTGTTGTTCATGTTCTTCCTGCGGTAAAGCTCCTGCATCCGCGCCGAGCCGGACTCCACCCCCATCTGCACATACACAAGCCCCGCGTCCACCAGAAGGCCCATTTTGTCCTCGGACACCGTAAGAGGGCTCACAAGGCATGAGAAAGGAACGCCTATCTTCTCTTTATACTGCACGCAGAATTCACGGATATCCTCCAGTTTCCGGGCGAAAAACTCGTCGTCGGATATCCAGATGAAATCCACATATGGCATGTTTTGTCGCGCCCATGAAAGCTCTTCCATCACATGCCCCACCGACCGCCACCTAAGCTTCCCCTTGCCGCCGTACATTTCGTTGACGGTATCGTTAATGCAGTATGTGCAGGCGTATGGGCAACCCCGGCTGGTCATGGTCTGGTAGCCTGTTTTGCCCAACATCCCCGAAACGGTGCCCTTTTTGAGAAACCGCTCCATGATGTCATGGTCCAGCGGTTTGATGTCGCCATCCACCAATACAAAATGGTCTTCCATGCTGTAATCGGGCGCGGGATATATGTCTAGGTCCCTGGGCAGGGGACTCAATGGGTTTTTAATTACCTCCCCGCCCCGTTTCACCCACAGGTTCGGCGTGCCGCTGTAATCCTGGCCTGCGGCCATCTTCTTTGTAAGCTCAAGCAAGGCGTCCTCGCCATCTCCCACGCACACCATGTCCGCTATTTCCATACATTCGTCAGGCCGGATGGTGGGATGCACGCCTCCCCATATCACGGGGACAGAGCCCAGACCGCCTTTGATGGACCTGGTTATCTGCGAGGCGCCATCGAAAAAGTTGGTCATCAGCGTTACGCCGATTAGCTGGGAGCCTTCGCATAACGCCACCAACTGATTCATAACGCTTGCGGGATAGCGGTTTTCCGGGTCGTCCACAAAATCGTCGCCGAATGGATCTGGCAGGAACAGCAGGCGGGTCTTAAATCCGGCGGCGCGCAGATGGGCGGATAACGTCCTTAGGCCAAACGCGGTAATATCCGGGTACGGCGAGATCAAAGTTACTTTCATACAAATACTTCTAGCGGCGGTTGGCGGTCACGCCGTTCACTACTCCTCTGGTGGCCAGCATATCCATAACCTGGTCCACCGACTGATCCACCGTGAACCCATCGGTATCCACAGTCAGTTCAGGATCTACCGGTTCCTCATATGGGGAGGAAATGCCGGTAAACTCTGGAATCTCGCCAGCCTTGGCGCGTTTGTACATCCCTTTTACGTCCCGTTTTTCACAGGTCTCCAGGGAACATTTGCAATATATCTCAAGGAAGTCGCCATGCATCATCAGGTTCCGCACCCTCTCCCGGTCTGCCCGGAAAGGGGATATGAACGCCGTAATGGCGATAACCCCAGCTTCGATGAAAAGCTTGGAGGTCTCTCCTATCCTCCTTATATTCTCTTCCCGGTCTTTTTTCGAGAACCCCAAGTCGGAACAAAGGCCATGGCGCACATTGTCACCATCCAGAACAAACGTCCTGCATCCTATGTTATGCAACCGTTCTTCAACAGCATGGGCAAGGGTGGATTTCCCGGCGCCGGATAACCCGGTAAACCAGATTACGACGCTTCTATGGCCGTTTTGCTTCTCTCGTTTGTCCCTGGTGACAGTAGCATGATGCCAAACCACGTTCTTTTTAGTCATTAGCCCCCTTAACCCACTACGATATATATATCATTCAATTTTAATGCAATTGGCGGGTGAGTTCAAAAAAGAAGCGCCACCTCATAACCCGGGCGCCGTTTTATCGTCCTTCTTCGGCCTGTCCCGCAAAACGGCCCTAAGTTTTTTTATTTCATCCATTGAAATAGCCCGGGTGGCGAACAACGCTGTTAAATAAACCATGGCGCCCGCTAAAACCGCCGCCGGAAGGGATAGGGGTTTGATGACCAATATGGTTACCCATGTGACGGCCGCCATCAGGGCGACCTGCGCTATCCAGCGCCCGGCGGGAAAAACCATCCCCGCTTTACGGAGAAAATAAAGCGAACACGCGCTGGTGAAAGTGTAAGAACCTGTGGCCAGCCAGGCGGCGGCCACATGCCCTCCATCAGGTATAAATATGGGGGCAAGCCCCGCGTTTATCGCCAAGGCCAGCCCGGCGTATATGACGCTGTATTTCTGCTGGTTAATGGCCATCAGGGCGCCGTTTAACAACAGGTCCAGCCAAAGGGCCGGCATGGCCCAGGCCAGCACCTGGAAGGCGTTGGCCGATTCCACATATTTAGCGCCATAGATTAACGGCATAAGTTCGCCGGCAAAAGCGGAGCATAATACGGCCCCCCCGGCGCTCAACAACAATGAATATTTAACGGCCCTGCCAAGAATGAACGAGGCCTGTTGCAAATCATCTTTCGCCAGCCGCGCCACCACCGGGAACACCGCCATCGAGAGGGACATGGGCAGGATTTGCGACTGGAGAACAAGCCCATGGGCCGCCTGGAAAAAAGCCAGGTTCGACAGGCCGCTGAACCACTTGATGGCCAGAACGTTTATCAGAAAAAGGTTTTTATAAAGAATCACGCCGACGCCTACTACCAGCGAGTCGCCCAGGAATTTCTTCAGATAACCCCGGTCCAACCCTCGCCCCAGCGCGGATACGCCGATTTGGCTGAGCGCCCGCGACCCCGCGAATAGTTGCAGAATGTACGAGACCATGGTGGCCACGAAAAACCAGTAATAGTCCAGCCCGGCCACTATCACCAGCGTCACCGCCACCGCCAGCCCCGTGGACTGGATGAACGTGAGTATGGGCACGCTTTTCATCCGCTCCAGCCCCTGGAACACCGAACGCTGAAGCAGGGTGAACCCCATCATGGCCTCGGAAACGGCGGCCACGAGAAATATCCAGAAAGGTATTTCCCCTTTTTCGGTGAAAAATATGGCTATAAGCAGGGCCGTCACCGCGCAGGCGGACATCATCCCCCGCAACATGGTGGCGGCGCCGTAATGGATGGAGGCTTTGGAGTTATCTTTGGCTATTTCCCGGGCCAGGATATTCTGGATGCCGAAATAGGAAAGGGTCATGATGGAGGCCGCGAACGCCAACACATAAGAATAAGTCCCGTAACCTTCCACCGAAAGGTATCTGGCCACGGCGATCACCATGACGAAAGACACGGTGATCTGCATCCCCCTGGATATCAGGGCGAAAACCATGTTTCTTACTATATTTCCCCTCATCGGCTCCCCAAAACACCTTCATCGTCTGGTTAACGAGTACATAAGGATACTGTAAAAGCCCCCATTGGCACAGAGCGGTTTTGTCCCGCCGGGCAGGGTGTGATAAAAATATCGTTAAATGTCAAACACCGGCGTGCAGATTATCCGCCATGCGGCGTAGAAAAACGGGCCTTCTGGTTGTGGGGCTGGCGTTTGTCTTGTTGGCTGTGGCCACGGCGCGCCTGGCCTTCAATTGCCATGAAAGCCTTTCAATCCGCGGGGAGTCTCAACTGGCCGGCGAGGGGTTCTGGAGAGACAGGGAGCGCGTACAAGCCCATCCCCTGTTAAACACCATACCGGCTCAGCTTCCGGGTCCGCTGGACAGCTGGGCCGGGCCTCAAAAAAAATCCATCAGGTTAATATCCCCGGTGGCTGGGCCTTTCGACATTGAAATAACCCTGGCCGACAGCCATCCCGACCAGCCGCCGGTTATCGAAATCCGGGTGGACGACAAACTGCTCGACACTTTCCAGTCGCCAGCTAACCTGGGGCATGCGCACCGGTGGGGCAAAGCCGGTTTCTCATTCACAGTTCCGGAAACCGTCGCCCCGTCGCCCGGCATTGATGTTTCCATCCAGAGCGTGAGCGGTTCGTGGGTAACCATAGATACCATCACCATAAAACCGGCTCTCCCTATATATCTTAAACCGCTGGTTATGTTCGGATGGCCGGTGTTCATCCTGTTGGCGGCTCTTTACCTTACATCCATTGGCGTGTTGAACGGGTACATCAAAACCATCCGCCTGGCCCGACAGGAGTTCGCACACCGGCTTGAGTCCTCTCCTCCGGCCAGGGTGGATTGGCTTTGGCCCGGTTTAATCATTAGCGCCCTTCTTATCCCTTCCGGCGGCGTGAACATTTTTGATGGGCTGCCACTCTCCAACCATGTGGAAACCCTTGCTGTGCTTGTGGGCGGTGTGTTGATTGTCTCGCTGGCGGGATTGAAATTTTTGCAGGCGCCTTTCGTTAAACCATTAATAGCTCTGGCGCTGGTTTGCAAAATAATCCTTTCCATATTTTCCGCTACCTCGGGGATATGCGTCCAGCCATTGGATGAAAAGGGCCAACCGGTTAAAACTTACGAGGGGGTCTGGAGCAAGGGCTGTTACCAGGCTGGCGCAGGGATTTTTGACCATAACCAATTTCCCCTGGAGCATTACAACCGTCTGACGGATAAACCAGACCCTAAATTGAGTTTCAGGTTTTATTTCATACCCCCCGCCGGGGCCAGATCTCTGGTGTTAGACACGGCGGGCTCCACCCCGGAATTTTCGAGTATCACCGGAGTGGATAAATCCTCCCGGCGGCCCGGCCCGGACGGGGGCGTGGTTTTCGACGTTGCAGGTGTATCGGCCCCTGGATTTGTGGGGGGGTCGGTAATATACAGTTGGGGGACCCCCGGCTGGCGGCTGGCGCCATATTTTCTGGACAACATGGGATTGATGATCCATGAACCGGCCAGCGGGGCTTTTTTTGCGGAACCCCCTTCCGCCAGCCTGACAGCCAGAGCGCTTAATTGGAGTATCGGTGTTATTGCCGACACCGCTATAACGCTCATTCTCACCATCGGGGCGCTAACGGCCTTGGCTATGTCATCGTCCCGGGCGCTTGCCGCTTGGACTTTGATGATGGCCATCTGGCTGGGTTTCAATTGCCTCCCTGAAGGCGCGCTGGAAGGCTCCTGGCTTATATCGCTGATTCCCGTCAAATTGGCCTCTTCAATAAAATTCCTGGCGCTTCTGGCCGTGGGGTTGATGGTGCGCTCATCCCGGTTAAAAAGCAGGGAGGTTTTCGTTACGGCGTTTCTGGCGCTGTTCGCCTTTTACGGCCCCATCTTTTTAGACGACATCGGCAAATTTAAAATCCTCGCCGATGGGAACGACTGGCGCACGTTCCAGCGGTGGGCTAACGTTATCATGTCCGGCAACTCCACCCTGTCCGGCGTGGAATGTCCGCCCACGTGGAACCTGCCTTTCGCCTATTTTGTGGCGGCGTTACACCTTATTTTCGGCCAATCGCTGTTCGCCCAGGAGATGTTCGACATTTATGCGCTGGCGGCCATGGCAACGGGGATGCTCACGCTGGGCCGCCGGTGGGGGCTTGGCCCGCGCGGGGCGTTGTGCGCGGGGCTGTTCTTCCTGTACGCCCATTTCGCGCTGGGCTATTACAATTACATGGGCGCCGGACTTACGGAACACCCCAGCTCGCTGATCATATATTCGATTATCATCCTGCTGGTCTCCGGCGCGGGCGGAAGATGGAGCCTTGCGATATGCGCCGCGCTTGCGTTCCTGCTGGCCGGATGGCGGCCCAATTTTCTTCCGTGGGCGCTCATGGCGGGGCAGGCGGCGTTAAGTTACCCGGAGAACCGGGGAATAAAGGTTTTTCTAAAATCCGCCTGGAATAGAAAGAAAGTGTTTCTAGCAATTGGCGGGGCCATGTTCCTGTGGGTCTTGATTTTCTCGTTCCGCAACTACGCCGAATGTGATTATTTTGGATATATCGCCCCGGCGGTTAAAGACATGTACAGGATGGGAACAATTGGCGAAAGGGTTAACTCGGTAATGGCCATGGCCACGGGGCTCCCCTATGGCCGGTTTGCCGATACCGACAAGGTGGGGGGCGTCATGGCCGCAATAATGGCAACCGGATTCCTGGCATTATTGGCGGGAAGCGTTGTTAGAATCGGGCCGTTATCGAAAATCCCCCTGGGGCTATCGGCCTTCGCCTGGGGCGGGTGTATTCTCCATTTTTTCTTTTACAACATTAACGCGGGCTACGCCGTGCGCTGGGGCATACCTCTGTTCCCGTTGTGGATATTGGGCTTTTTCTTCCTTTTCGCCAAGCGGCGCGAAAACCACCAGCCTGAAAAATCGCAAACATGATTAAAGAGGCCAATTCGAAAACCTTGGCGGCTGTCTTTTTGATAGCCGCCCTCGCCATATCTTTCCGGGTTTTCAACCTGGGGATTTTGGGGCCGTTTATTGATGAGTCCATTTATATCGAGCGGGCCGCCATGGCCAACTTCACCTCCGAAGTAACCGTGGGGTTCAAGGTGCTGGGATACGCCCTTTTTTACCCCACTGCCCATTTCGCCGATAACGCCCTTACCGCCACCCGGATGTTCATCGCCCTTCTGGGGGCGGGAACGGCCATCGGGATATTCTTCGCCACCAGGAGCCTGGCCGGAACCGCCTCTGGCATGGTAGCCGGAATCATATGGGCCCTCATGCCTTTTGTTGTGTTCCACGACCGGCTTGCCATTCATGACCCTATAATCTGTTTCTTCCTGGCTTGGGCGCTTTTCTTCTTTTCCATATCTGGTAGCGCAAAAACTCCCGTTCCAGCTGTCGCGGGGGGGGTGGCCCTGGGCCTGGCCGTGATCACAAAGGTCACCGCCATGGTGGGGCTGTTCTTCATCTTCTTTATTCTCATGGCCCAAAGGGCACAACCGCGCCGGGTCTTGCGATTGGCGTTAATTGCCATACCCTCGGCCATGGTTCCGCTTCTAATTGTTCTCCCAAAGGCGCTGGCTAACGCCGATGTTTATATGGATTTCCTGCACATGTTCATCGGCGGCGGGGATGATTCAGGCTCCGCCGAGCCCCTGACGCTTAAACGGTTTTGGGAGGAGCGGCTTATTCTAAACTCATCCCTGCTCTATTCCCGCTTGAGCATTTTTAATGGCGGCGCGTTCATTGGGCTTATGGCGTTGACGGGTATCTGGTCGGTAGCTAAACCCACTCGCATTAAAACCTGCCTGTGGCTGGCCTTCGCCGTTTCCGCATCGGCGTATATCGTGATTTTCAAGGGCTGGTATTCCCGTTATTACCTTCCGGGTCTTCTGCCTTTGGCGATGCTTATGGGAGTCGCGCTTGCGGAATGGCTCGCCGCCATACGCGCAAATTGGGTCAATGCGAACCGCCTTAAAACCGTCACGGCGTCATCCTTGATAGCTATATTGCTGGCCGGAACAGGCTATCAATGGATAAGTTCCGGGCTGGATTTCTCCCGGTCCCCCCATCCTTTGAACGTGCCCGATGACGACAAGTTCCAATACCATCACGGATGGCCCAGCGGCGTTGGCTCCATGGAAACGCTGGAGAGGCTCAAACAACTTGCCGCCGTTCCGGAGAAAATTTCCGTCACCGTGATCGATGGCGGGTACGCCACCCGTATATTCCCGTTAATGACGCGGGATATTAACAACATCGTCTGGAGCGTGGAGCCGGTCACCTGCCAGAGGGACGCCGCCGCCGCCCTTGAACGCATTGCAACCGCATCCGGCAAACGGTTTCTGCTGGCCAATAACGACAGCATCAAAACGTTCAACGCCAGCGTCACCCTCGTCCCCATGCCTAAACTTATTTTCGAGCAGAAACGGGGCTACAAGATATTCGACATTTCTCAAGTGGAATCGTTCCGGTTCGGCGATTCAACTTCCGTGGTTACCAGCGTGGAATCCCCCAACGGCGTGGAATACGTGAACGGAGTGGAAAATTTCTGGATTGGTGGCGAAGCCACAAAATTCTCGGCCATCGCGTCGGGCGCCGAAATTATCCCAATAACGCTGGAGCTTTTCCCGGCGCCGGGGGTTTCCGGAAGGGCGGCCACAAAATTATCGGTATCGGGCGAGGCGGTTCTGGCCCCACGCCAAGGCCCGGCCACTTTCTACTACAAAACTGGCGGGGCATACACTTTAGAGCCGCTGGACAAGCCCAACACCCGCAATCCGAACATTGCCGACACCCGCCCCATGATATTGGGCGCAAGGGTTCTGCGAGGAGTTGCCGACGCGCGTCCTTGGGCGCCAGAACCGGACGCCGGGCTGGAAAAGGTTTTGCGCGAGGTATCGGGCAAACCTCACGCAATTTATTACCGGCAATGGCCCCCCACACATGATTTATTAACCCATCACAAAAACCTGCGCCCCATGGCTATCACTTTAAAACCCGAGGACGCGGCGGTGGAAATTTTAAAGTCCGCACGGGATGGCTCGTTACTGCTTTCGTGGAACAAGTTCGACGGTTATGGCGACGCCATAGCTTCGCTTATCTCACCGGCTCCGCGCTTGTTGTTCAAGTCCGCCAGCGGGGCCCGCTTGTACTCCTTCGACACGCAAGCATGGCTGAAAAATGAAAAGAGTGGCGTGGTAGTCACATCCATCAACAACGAGAACGGCGTGGAAGAGTGGAACGGCGCCACGGCTTTCTGGTTGAACTCCACCGGCGCTGAAATGGAAATTTTGGCCAAACGGGCGGGCGTGGTGGAATTATCGGCGGAGATTCTAATAGGCGCCTCGGCCCCCAACCGAGCCAGCGCCGGGTTGAAAATTTCATCCGGCGGAGCGGAAACTCAAATCACCCTCGCTCCGGGTAAAAACTCCATCGCCAGACTAAAAGTGGCCGCCGGGAAAAACGTAATCACCCTGCGCCCCGTGGACGCGCCTGTGGCCCCAGCTCCAGGTATGGATGATAAACGGGTGATGTTGATGGGCGTCAAAGGGCCGTCATTCCGCTATATTAAGTGACGGGCGGGCAATGTGACGCCAGCCAAGGATTGTCATCCCGGCCAAGCCACAGCGCGAACCGGCCTACTGTTTGCGTCCGGCCACCAGCGGATCGTGGATCACAAGTTTCCGCAAGAACGCGGCTATCCTGCCCAGGTCGCCCCGCCGCAGGGCGGATAGGCCTTTGGCCGCCAGCCGGGCTGTCTCCCCCATCGCGTAAAACGCGCCATAGAGAAAGCCGGACCTTATTCCACCAAAAAGGCTCCGGGCGCCATCGCTCATTAAAAGTTTCACCAGCGATTTGGGGAACCGCTGGAAGGTGAGCAGGTAGATGATGAAATTCATGTACGTCCGTTTGGGCGGGACATAGAAGGGTTTCCGGTAAATCTCCTTCATCTCGTCTTCGATTATCCCGTCCTCCAGCGCCTTGTTATAAAGCTCGGTCTGGGGGAAGAACACCAGGCTGGATATGCACAGCCCGTATGGTTTCGGAATGTCGTAAAGAAGCCGGGCGGTTGCCAATGTGTCTTCCTCCGTTTCCCACGGGTTGTCTATGATCACGTGGTAATCGGGTGGCATGAGCTTCCCGTTTTCCACATACCCTTTTAGAAGCCTGGTGGCTTCAAGGATTTTTTCGTTGGACTCGTTCCGGTGGTACATTTTCTTTATCCGGTCGCTCCCGGTCTGCACCCCCATCTCCACATATACAAGCCCCGCATTCACCAACGCTGAAAGCTTTGCCTCCGACAGGGTGTTGGGGCTGGCCTGGCAATAGAACGGCAAACCCACTTTTTCCTTATACAGTTCCGCGAAACTCTCAATCTGTTTTAAAGGCCGGGCGAAGAAGGTGTCGTCGAAAAACTGTATAGCCTCCACAAAGGGGTATCGAGTCTTGATGGCCACCAGTTCCGCCATTGCGTTTTCCACGCTCCGGGAGCGGAAATACGCGGCGTTATCATCCTTATACATCTGTTTTATGTTGGTGACGTTGCAGTACGAGCACATGTGGGGGCATCCCCGGTCTGTCATGGTGCGGAACGCCCTTATGAGCGACCCGTCGAAATATGGAAGCAGGGGCAGGTGATGCTTGAACAGTTCGTCGGTCAACGGCTCCATCTGTCCGCTTAACCTGTCCAGCACATAATGTTCGTGGTTGCTAAAATCGAAATAGGGCAAATCGTCCAGCGCTTTCACCAGTGGATGAAGAGGGGTTTTCACCACCGCCCCGTTCTTCTTCGTCCAAATGCCCTCCACCCCGGCCAATTCTTCCCCGGCCTCGATCCGGCGCATGAGTTTTAGAAGGGGCTCCTCCCCTTCCCCCACGCACACCATGTCCGCCACGCGCAGGGCTTCCTCGGGTTTGCTGGAAGGGTGGATGCCGCCCCAAATCAACGGAACACCGGGCAAAGCCGATTTTAGATACTCGGTTATCTGCAAGGCCCGGTCGTAATAACTGGTCATGAACGAAACGCCCACAAGCGCCGATCCCTCGCAAAGCCGGGCAATGGACGACAGGGTCTCCTTGTTGTAGCTGTAAACGTAGTCCCCGCCCTCTTTTAACAGGCCGATGCTTCCCGGCAGGAAGATAACGCGGGTTTCATAACCGTTGGAGCGCAGGTAAGCAGACAGGCTTCGCGCCCCAAAGGCGCTGATGTCCGGCGGAGCCGGAGCTATTAATGTGGCTCGCATTTTACTTATACCCCTTCCGCCAGCGCCCCCGCGCCCTGCGACGGGCGGTCTTGAGCGTTTTGGCGGGACTCGATAAATGGAAGTTCGCCCTGGGTCTCCATGAATTTCCGCAGGGCCAGGAAATTGCCGTACAACCCGGGAAACCGGCGGACATAATCCTCCAGCCTTTTCACGAACGCCTGGGTGTTTATTTTCAACGCCTCCTCATGCTCCATACCAGAAACGAGGGTCATTGGGTCTTCAAATATCATTTTACTGGCTCCGCTCTCCGTGCGCGTCATGAACGTTGGCAGAACCACGCAACCGGAACGCAATGCCAGGTCCATAGCCCCCGTGGAGAAATAGGCCGTTTTCCCGAAAAACTCCACCGCCACCCGGTTCTTGCCCCCGCCTCCGTCTATGGCTATGCCCAATATTTCGTTGCCACGAAGGCATTGGAACGCCTTTTTCAGCGACCCGAAAATGTTTATATGCGTCACCGGCAACGAAAGCTCACACTCCCACCGCAGGCGCATGGCCTCTTTCTCCATGTTGGAGAACTTTCTGCCGGGAAGCACGTTTTCCCACACCGTTGATGGCGCGCTAAGCTGGCACATCCGGTAACCCTTGTGCCCCACGGCTGGCATCACCATCTGGTTGGCCCCGAAATGGGCGAACAACAGCATCACCCCTTTGCCATGGGCCAGCGCCGCGCCCAGCCGGGCGAAGTCGTCACACACAACGTAACTGTCAATGTTCCCCGGACGAAGGTCCGGGAACAACAGCGTCTCAAGCTCGTTATACATAAGCGACCGGAACGCCTCCGCCACCGCTTCCGGTCCGAACCGGCCATCCAGTTCGTTAAAAACCGCTTCTATGGCCCTTCTTTTCCCCTTGGCCATCGCGCAAAGCGCATGGGCGCCAATCCGGGCCACAGGGTATATGGAACCTGGCGGCAAGGCCCGCAAGATTTTCCTGAACGGTTTCCAGTACAGCCAGAGGGCTATGTCTTTTTTGGACATGGGAGCCTGTCAGCTCTGCTCTGCCCTGGAGCCACCCACCATGCGCAAAAAGCGCTCCCTGATCCAGAGCGACAGTCTGAACATGAGATATACCGGATCCCGTTTGGCCAGGGCTATCACTTTTGGCCTTATCTTGCGCACATAGGCCATGAACGAATTATTATGCTGGTACACATGCTCGGCGATCTGGTTGCACTTGGCCAGGAACTCGTCTGGTTTCATCTGCACGGCGAAATGCGTGTCCGGCCACAAGGGGAAATCGTTCCAGTCGGCGTCTTTTGCCACCACACCCATAGTTACCGACTGGTCGTAAAGCTCACTGCCGGGCATGGGATCCCACACGTTCAGCGCGATATGGGTGACTTTCAGCTTCCTGATGAGCGAGAAGGTCTCATCCAGATCCTCAATAGTCTCTTCCAAAAACCCTGCCATCAGGAACGCGCCTGTGGCCATGTCGTGTTTGTTGATTATGTCCACGGCGCTGAAAACCTGCTCCCGGGTGATGTCTTTCTTGATTATCTTCGACATCCGGTCGCTACCGGTCTCTATCCCCAGGTCCAGATACACGCATCCGGCCTTCTTCATGTAACCGATCAGCTCGTCGTCCACCCTGTCCACCCGGGTGTCGGTGGTCCACACCACGTTGAGGCCAGAGTCTATGATGGCCTGGCACATTTCGATGCCGTAGTTTTTCTTCAGGCTGAAGGTGTCGTCCATGAAAAAGATATGGTTTGCGCGGTATGTCCCCACCAGATCTTTCAGCTCGGCGATGACATTTTCCGGCGACCGGCGGCGGAACTTCTTCTCCCACAGGTTCCTGCACCCGCAAAATGTGCAACGGAACGGGCACCCGCGGGAGGTTATTATGTTGCCCATGTTGCGCGGGTCGTACCGCTCCGGGTAAAGCCTCAAATGCCGCGCGGGGTACGGGATGGAGTCCAGATCGTCCATGATGGGCCGGGGCCCGGTGAAAATCACGCCACCGTTGGATTTTAAGTACAGCCCCAGGATTTTTGTGAGATCCCCGCCCGTGTCCAGGGCTTTCATAAGCTCCACGGCGGTCTGCTCCCCTTCGCCGGCCACCACCACGTCCACCTCGGGGTTCTTCAAGCTCCCCTCGGGCATGAAGGTGGGATGGAACCCGCCCCATACAACTTTTATGGAGGGATTCATCTGTTTGGCTATTTTGCTTATCTTCAGCGCTGAAGGATACTCCACCGAAAGGATGGAAAGCCCCACCACGTCCGGTTTGAACGTCCGCAGGGTTTCCCGCACTTCGTTCCACACCGGATGCTCGTCGTTATTCAGCGCCGCTTTATATCTGGCGTGGGCCGCCGAGCGCTGGGAGAACACGTCCCGTTCGTCGTGGAACACCATTTCACTGCGGCCAGCGGGCACGTCCGCGTTGTATATGCCCACCTCGAAACCGTTCTTCTCCAGCATGGCGCCCACATAGCCTATGCCCAGCGGGAAATATGGAACCTGGCCCGCCCCGCGAATCCTCGTGTATGGCGGCCTTATCAGCAATACCCTCACGTTAACCTCCCTGCGTCACCTCTTGCGGCCATCAATCCAAATACCCCAGCTCTTTTAGCTTTTCTTCTATCTGCCGCGCTTCGTCGCTGGAGAAATCCCTCACCACTCCCGCGTTAGCCAGGGAATATGCCGCATCAGTCCCGATTTCCGGGCCTGTAAGCCCCTCGTATAACGGCCTGCCGTCGAACTCCCCGCTAACCGGAGAGCCCATCAAATGTATAACCGTTGGGGTCACGTCGTTCACGTGCGCCCGCTCAAGCTTTACCCCCTGGCGCGCCGATGGCCCTTTCATCATGAAAACGCCATAATCCGCGTGCCTGCCGGACCAGCGATGGGTGAAGAACATCCCCTCGATGTCCAGCTTGTAATAGGCGGCCTCGGACGGCGAAATGGTGTGATAACCCTCGGCGCAGGTGACTATCAAATCGGGTATCCCCTGGGTGGATGGCATGGGTTTATAAACATCCTCCCGCCGGTGGACGGCTTCCACCACCAGCTTCCCCGTGGCCGGGTCCTGAAGTTTCATCAGCCCGTCTATTATCTCCTCCCGAAGGTTCTCATATTCGTCGCCGGGGTTGACCAATCCGTTGGGATACGCGTCTTTCGAATTGATGAATATCCCCCCGGCGGCTCCCTCGGTGAAGGCTTTTGTGCAGGCCCAGTCCACCCCGTTGAAGAACCGGTTTATCTGTTTGTCCTTGTCCGGCCCCACGCCCAAAGCTTTCCGTTTGAACACGTCTATCAACGAACTGGCGAATGAAGGTTTCGTCTGCTCGCTGTTTCCTGAATAGGCCGTGTAACCGTTATCAATTAACCAGTTGCCAAGCGAGAAGGCCCGGCGCAACGGGCCGAACCCGTGGTCGGACACTATCACCACCGAATCTTTCGGCGTAAGCCGGGCCATTATCTTGCCCAGCGACCGGTCCAGCCTGGCGTAAACGTCGCTTATAACAGAGCCGTATTTAGCCCGGCCCGCATCGTCCACATCCGGCCGCAACGGGTCTATGAATTTCCAGAACTGGTGCTGGATCCTGTCGGTCTCCACGAAAACCATGAATACAAAATCAGGGTCGCTCTTCTCCAGCAAATGCTCCAGAACGCGGTCTTTCTGGTCTATGGACTCGTAGGTGGTGCTTATCACCTTGTCCAGGTTTTCAGATTGCACCGCCTCGAACCGGTATTTGCCGAACCGGTGGCGAAGCTCCCCCATCAATTCCACGGGCCATGTGAAATCCGTGGCCGTTTCGGGGGTGAACATGCCGGTTATCATGAATCCGTCCACATGTTCAGGGGGATAAGTGAGCGGCACGTTCATTACGCCTGTGGTGTATCCCATTTCGTTCAGGATGGCCCATACTGGGCGGCATTTGCGGTATGTGGAGTTGGCGAAACTCATCCGGTAATCGGGATGATGGATGAACGCGTCGGCTATGCCGTGCCTGCCGGGATTTACGCCGGTCATTATGGATGTCCACGCCACGGGGCTGAAGGCCGGAACCGTGGAGCGCAACGGCGCGTGCACCCCTTCTTTCATGATAGCGGCCAGGTTTGGAAGCAGACCCCTGGCCACCATGGGGTTTATTATGTCGAACGTGGCCCCGTCCAGCCCTACAACGTAAACGCGGCCACGGCCTTCTTTGTTTTCAACGCTCATCAGGTTGTCCCTCTTCACATATACCCCAGGCTTTTCAGCCTTTCTATTATCTGGGCCTCTTCGTCTTCCTTGTACGCCCCTGCCCCGTCATCGGCATAGGCTTTGGCCTCGGCCTTCTTTAAATCCCCTTGGCCAAGCGCGCCGGGGAACACTTGCCGGGCCCTGGACACGCCATCTATATTATCCGGCGGATTCAGCCCGAAATACTCCAGAATCGTCGGCAGAAAATCGGCTATCGGAAATTCCGGAAGCGTAAGCCCCTGGGGAGCCGACCGCCCATAAGCCATCATCACGCCGGTCTCCGCCTGGTCGTGGGAGCCGGTGATGGATTCACCGCCATGATGGGGTTCGAAAACTGCGCCGCCCAGCCCCACGTCCACCCGGTACTGTTCGCTGACCGTGAACAAAATGTCCGGCGCGCTGTTGACGGGGCCGGAGCCCCGCTCCAATTCCCCGTCCCTTAAAACTTTGAACACCCGGCGACCTTCGGTGTCCGTAAGGCTCCGCATCAATTCCATAATCTCGTTTTTTATGGCGGCGCGGCGCGATGAATTCTCCGGCAGGTTAATCCTGACCCCCCAAGGCTCCACGGCGCAAACGCTTGTATTTTGTGGATCGAACCCTATGCGCACAGCCGCTTGCCCCAGAGGCTGGGTGAACGACGGGGCGTTCTCTATGGCGTTAATCCCGCTGGGCCGGGGCCGCGCCAAATACGACTTCACGTTGCGTTTGGTCAATTGTGGCAGAGGATCCCAAAAAGTTTTTTTCACGTTTCTTTTCAGGCTTCTTAAAACAGTTTTTATGGGGTTTATCCTGGCCTCGGTCAAAAATCCGGCCTGCTCCAACCATTTATTGACGTGGAACACCGCTTTGGGCGCCGGGTGGAAACCATGGTCGGACATAACCATGAAATCGGCGCCGGGATTTTTGTCCATCACCTCGCCTATGGCTTTGTCCACCAACTCGTACAGTTTTAAGAGCAGGTCCGGCCTGTGCCAAAGGAAATGCTGGGCAAAATCGGTGTTCTCTATATAGAGAAGGGAGAATGGGAAGTTTTCCTCCGCCGACAGCGTGTTGAACACCTCAAACTGCCGGGCCGTGAGGGCTAAAAGCTCATCGGTCAGTTTCTCCGCATCGCCCACAACCCCTTTGGTCATGGTGAGAAACATTTGCGGATGGGTATCTTTTTCCGGGTGATAGCCCCGGACCTTTTCCAGATACCCTTTCGGGAGGACATAATCGTCCCCCTGGGCGCGCAACAGGCCGCCGGAAACCATTATCCCGTCTATCTCCCTGGGCGGGTAGGTAAGCCGCAACCCCACCACCAGCGAGCGGATGCCCGCCGTCCCCAGGTAATCCCAGATACAGGGGTTTTGGATGTCTTTAAAACTGATCAACCCGCCACCCCGGCCAATAAATCCTGTTATTCCAGTGGTGGCGGGTTTTAACCCGGTCATGAAACTGGCCAGCGCGGGGGCGGTGATGGAGGGGATGGTGGAAAGCATTCCGGCGTGTACGCCGTTATCCTTTATTTTCCCCAGGTTCGGCAGACGTTTTTCGGCTATCCACGGGTTTATCAGGCTCCATTCACAACCGTCCAGCCCGATTAAAACAAGACGCCGGGGCGCGCTACTTACCAAGACTTCACCACTTTATATCAAGTTTCAAGTTTAGCATAACTTCATCAGCTACGGCATTGCGTCCGCTGGTGTTACGAATAATAAATGTTGAAGGAACGAGGTTACAAGAGTAGAATCGGCCCGCCTGATTTTTCCTTATTAGCTTAAAACATCTGGTCATATGTCCTTTATCAGCCCAAGGGATAAGGGTAAAATAGTTGTTGGTTGGTGTGGCCGCCGGGTAGACGGCCAAAATGTTATGGCATTTGGCGCAAAGGGGGTTTTTTATGCGTACTGCCATTGAAGAACGGATTGATCTGGTCGAGGGGGGTAGTTCTGAAGTTATGGGCCGTTACAAACGGGTGTTCGACCTGTTATTGGCCCCCCTTTTCTTTTTGCTTTCCCTGCCGCTTTTCATTTTAGTGGCGTTAATCATTAAACTTACCGATGACGGCCCTGTCTTCTTCTATCAAAAACGGTGCGGCCTGCACGGTAAACGCTTCAAAATGATAAAGTTCCGCACCATGAGCAGGTCTTCTGGCGCTTTTAAGAAAAATCTTAAGAGCGACACCGACGGCCCCATGTTCAAGAAGAAGGACGACCCGCGCATTACGGCCATCGGCAAGGCTCTGCGCCGGTTAAGCCTGGACGAACTGCCGCAACTCATCAATGTCATGCGCGGGGAGATGAGCCTAATAGGTCCCCGGCCCCTGGCCAAAAAGGAGATGATGGGGAACGACCTGTGGCGGCGCACCCGCCTTATGGTTAAACCGGGTCTAACCGGATTGTGGCAGGTGAACGGGCGTGGTTCCGGCCGGTTTGAGGATTGGGTGACCTATGACATGGAATATGTCAATAACTGGTCCCCTCTCATGGATGTCCAAATACTTCTCGCGACCTTCTCGGTGGTGTTAAGGAGAAAAGGCGCTCATTGATGTTGCCCTTGATGACCACGGGCCAGGCGTTGCGGGCCCAAAGCGCCAAACGCCCCGGCAAGATTCTGGCCTACCATCATGGTGATTCATACACCTATTCAGACATCGTCCGCCTGGCGGACGGGTTCTCGCAATTCCTGCTGGCCTCGGGCGTAAAACCGGGCGACAGGGTTTGCCTGCTCCTGCCCAGAACGCCGGAGCTTTTAATAGCTTTCATTGGCGCCTCGCAAATCGGCGTCTGGCCCGCCCCGGTGAATTATCTTGTAAGCCCGGCGGAGGTAAACGCCTTCATAGGCAAAGTTGGCCCGGCGGTGATTGTGGCCACAGACAAGCTTTACCCCATTTTGGGCGCCGATATGGTCTCCCGAAAAGGTTTAAAAGTGGTGGTGACGGGCGCTGAGGTTCCCGGGGCCATTCCCTGGGCCAGCGCGGTGGCGGGCGGGGGCGCCCCATTTGATACGGTGACTGATCCGCAAAGCGTGGCGTATCTAAACTACACCACCGGCTCCACCGGCTCCCCCAAGGGGGCTTTGGCCACCCATGCCAACATATACTGGAACACCCTGGCTTCGGTGGAGGCTTTCGGCATCGGCGAGAACGACGTTCATCTTTGCATGTTCGCTTCTTTCGCCCATCCTCACGAGCTGTTCGCCCGCCCCATCTGGACTGGCGGCTCCATGGTCCTATTGGAAGAAATAAGCCCCAAAGCCGTCACCCGGGCCGTGTCTGGCCATTCGGTCTCTTGCGTCATGGGCCTTGCCCCCATGTACAGGATGATGACGGAACACCGCGCCAGTTTGAAAATTCCATCCCTGAGGATCGCCGAGAGCGGCGGCATGTACACCATGCCCGACATCAACCGGGATTTTATAGACAGCTTCGGCGTACCCATTTATTCGGTGTGGGGAAGCACCGAAACCACCGGCATCGCCGTGGCCAATACGCCCGGCGCCCACAGGGTGGACGGTTCCATGGGTAAACCCTGCCCCCATTACGAGGTGGCGGTTTTGGACCATGACGGGGCGCCAATCGTGGATGGCGAAGTGGGCGAAATGGCCGTGAGAAGCGGCGCGGTTATCTCCGGTTACTACGAAAACGGCGGCGCGTCCATATCGGAAGGTGGCTGGTACCGCACGGGGGACCTGGTGCGGCGGGACCATGAAGGGTTCCTCTATTTCGTAGAGCGCAAGAGCGGCATGTTGAAGATCGCCGGGTTGAAAGCCTATCCCCTTCAAATAGAGCTAACTTTGATGGAACACCCATCCGTGGCCCTGGCGGCGGTTATCGGGGTGGAAGACAAACTGAGGGGCGTGGCCCCGGTGGCCTTTATAACCATACGGCCTGGCCGGTCGGTGACGGAAGACGAAATTAAAGCCTTTGTGCGGAACCGGATGGCGGCCTACATGGCGCCCCGGAAAGTGGAAATAGTAGATGACCTGCCCAGGATAGGCAGTGGTAAAGTAAACAAGATGAAACTCAAGGAGTCTTACCTTAAAACCATCGGGGTGGCGCAATGAAAGCCTTCGTGGCCTCCGCCCAATGGGCCCCCCGAAAAGACTACCAGCTCTCGCCGTTAGAAAAACAAAGCTCCCTGGCCAATGTGGGCAACCGCGTGTGGCGGAACCCTTCGTTCGAAATGAAAGACATGCCGGTTCCTGACACGGGCCGGGATGAATTGCTGATAAAGGTGAAACGGTGCGGCGTTTGCGGGAGCGACACCCATCTGTATGAAACCGACGATGAGGGATACATCATATTCTCCGGCCCCACCCGCCTGCCCTGTGTAATCGGCCATGAATACGCAGGGGTGGTGGAGAACGTGGGGGAGGATGTGGTTTTCTTCAAACCGGGCGACCTGGTGGCGGTGGAAAGCGTTCTCTGGTGCGGCCGGTGTCTTGCCTGCCGGAGCGGCGCGGTGAACCAGTGCGAGCGGGTGGAACTGGCCGGGTTGACGGCGGACGGCGCCCTGGCCGAATACGCCAAGGCTAAGGAATGGCACTGCTGGAGCCTCAACAGCCTCCGCCAGCGGTATAGCGATGAAAACGCCATGGAATTGGGCGCGCTGATAGAGCCTGTGGGGTGCGCCTATAACGGCCTGTTCGTGGCCGGTGGCGGATTTATGCCCGGCTCGGTGGTGGCGGTGTTCGGCCTGGGGCCAATTGGGCTGGCCGCTGTGGCGCTGGCCCGGATAGCGGGAGCCTCACAAGTGTTAGGGTTCGATGTAATTCCAGAACGGTTAGAGGTTGCGCGCAAACTTGGGGCTGATAAGGTTTTCAACTTTAACGATGGGGATCCCGTAACCCAAATTAAAAGCCTTACCGGCGGGCGGGGGGCCGAGGTTTGCGTGGAAGCCGCCGGAGCTGGGCAGTACACCGTGCCGGTCATGGAAAAGGCATTGGCCAACAATGGCAAGCTCATCTATTTGGGCCGGGCGGCAAGGACCGTGTCTGTGGACCTCAACCGGATGGTCACCAGCGCAGGATCCATCATTGGCGCCAGGGGCCACGCGGGGTATGGCATATTCGATAAGATTATAAGGCTGATGGCTACGGGCAGATTGGATGTGGAGGGCATGATTACCTCAAGATACCCTTTCACCTCCACCGTCGAAGCGCTGAAAGCATCCACCGTCCGCAAGGATGGGAAAATCATGGTGTCGTTCTGAACCGCGCCACCCATTCCCGGCGGCCGTTATTCTTTGTGTTTTGGCCGGTTTCATAATATATATACCCAGCCGCAGGGTTTTAAGCGGTCAACTCATCACTAACAAAACCCAAGTAAAGGAAAACGGTAGTGTTCAATATCAAATCGTATCTGCCAGCGATGGCTCTTGCCCTTCTTGCGCTGACTGGATGTAGCGGCGGCTCTTCATCCCCTTCCTCCTCATCGTCCGATACGGCATCCACCGATACATCCACAGCTTCATCCTGCGCCCCGGAACATGAGGGCAACGTGGTGTGGACTTTGTCCAATTGCGGCCCCCTCGCCAATGGCGAGACGGTTAAGATACTCCAGGACACGCTGGACGATTATGGCCGGATGCTTGGCATCACCACAATGAACAAGGGGCGAGTCACTTACACCATGACAAACCTGGACTGGAGCATGTATCCCTGGCCCACCGACGACATCGTGTTCATGGCCTTTATGGGCTACGGTGTAAACGGTAGCGAGGTGAACTGGCACATCCTTGGCAACCGATACTCGGGAGACGGCCAGATCGAAACCAGAATCGTTAGCCAGCGGTTCGATGGCGTGTGCATCCCTTACAGCATCCAATATTGTGAAAAACGCACCTATGCCATGGACAATCCCAAGTTCGACTCCTCCAAAAGCTATAAGTGGGACTGTTCGTGGGACACCTCCGCCGACAGCATGTTGGGGGAATACAGTGGAACCACCGGCACTGGCGATGGCTTGGTGTCTTGTAGCATCACCGATGTCACAGATACGGCGAACCCGGTTTACATCACCACGCTAACCGTTCCTACCAGCGGGCCTCTGCCCACCCTGCGGTTCTTTATCGCTGGTGGCAACTCCAGCGGGGAGTTTAGGAAGACCAACATGCCCGTGACCATGACCAATTTCAGGTTCTCGGTTATGGAGTAGGTCTCCAACACCTGTTATTACCGTAACTTATCAAACCGGCAGGCCTGAAAACCTGCCGGTTTTTTATGCCGTTTGAAACTATAATCCCCGGCGCGCATCTAAGCTTGGACATCTTGTGTTCCAAAATCATTCTCATATAACAAGGGGTTCTTCGCGTGGAAGACAATATAGTCCCTCAGTTGCAGTCCCAATTGATGTGGGCCGGGCTTGCAATCGGCTTTCTTTTGGGGGCGCTGGTGCAACGCTCCAACTTCTGCATGGCGAACTGTTTCACAAGCATCAGGATTTACGGCTCGTTCCTGCAATTCAAGGCTTACATGGTAGCGCTTTTAGTGGCCATGGCCGGGGCGCAGTTTTTAAAGGACATGAAAATCCTGGATCCCTCGGCTTCCATTTATCTTCCCACCCAGCTTCCGGTTTTAGGCTTCATCGCCGGAGGGTTCATATTCGGTATCGGTATAGTGTTCGCCGGGGGATGCGCCTCGCGGATACTGGTGCGGGTGGGCGAGGGCAATCTGGGGGCGCTGGTGAGCGTTTTCGCGTTCAACCTTACCGCCGGTTCGGCGCTGGGGGGGCATCTGGCCTATACGAACCAGTACGTTTTCAGGAATTTCCAGCTGGAACTCCCATCATCCTCAATACCGGACTTAATCGGCGTGAACGCCTGGATAATCATCGGAGCGTTCGCCGTATTCCTGGCCGGGTGGTTTTACAAATCGCGGAGTGAAGATGATTTTATCGGCGCCAAATGGCCGTTGACCGGCCTGGCGGTGGGCCTGCTGGTGCTGGCCGGGTGGTACATCACCGGCGACGCCCACTCAAAGGTCATGGCCGACGAGTTTCTGGCCATGGACAGTTCCATCACCGGCAAGTTCCGCCCCACAAGCCTAACCTTCGCCAAACCCAACGCGGACTTTTTCACATACATAGCCACCGCCTCCGGCTCTGCCCTGGATTTTGGCGTGGCCTCGGTCATCGGCGTCCTTCTGGGTTCGCTTACCGCCGCGCTGGCCACAAAAAGTTTCAACTGGGTGGTTCCCCCTCATAAGGGCGCCTTTTTGGGCCATCTTATCGGCGGGTTGTTGATGGGTTACGGCGCCATCATCTCCATGGGATGCAACATTGGTCAGGGGTTGACCGGATGCTCCATCCTCGGGCTGGGCGGCGTCATAACGGTTGTGTTTATAATCTTGGGTTCATGGACGGCGCTCTGGATAAGGGAGCGGATGATGAGTTAGCCACCGCGCCCCGGAAACATATTTTTTGGCGTATTCACCATTTCAAACCCTCTGATATAATATGCTTCGGGTGAATCGCCCCGGAATGGGGCTGGGGGATTTTTCCAGGACCGTTTATTTAACCTGCGAGGGCACAGGGTGGGTATGGCGGAAACACAGGCCTCCAGCACGGAAACACGGCTGGCTTTTCTGGAGCGGTTGAAAAACATAACGCACCAGATACATTCCGCCGAGAATATCGACGAAATCCTCATCCACCTCAAAGACTCCATAGCTTCCGTATTCGACGCCGACCGGATAACCATTTACGCCGTGGACAAAATCCGGCGGGAGATATACTCCAAATACAAAGTTGGCGACGTACCCCAGGAAATCCGGGTGCCCATCAACAAACAGTCCGTTGCCGGGTATGTGGCCGCCACCGGCACCACCATTTCCATAAACGACGCGTATAGCGACCTGGAGCTTCTGGCCATTTTCCCGGATTTGAAGTTCGACCGCTCCTGGGACCAGAAAACCGGATACCGCACCAAGCAGATATTGGCCCATCCTGTGATGTACGAAAAATATCTCATGGGGGTCATCCAGCTTATAAACAAGAAATCCGGCGGGCCCTTCTCCGCCCAGGACCGCTCCGGCATCCAGGAAATCGCCGACGTGCTGGGCCTGGCGTTCTACAACCACCAGAAACGGGCCGTAAAGTACAAAACCAAGTTCGACTATCTGGTGCATCAAAACATAATCTCCCGGGCGGAGCTGGAGAAGGCGGCGGACGAGGCCAGGATGAGAAAGTGGGACATTACCGAAGTCCTTCTTAAGGTGATGAAGATCTCCAAACAGGATATCGGCAAATCCCTTTCCGCTTTCTACAACGTCCGCTTTGTGGAATACGAAGACAGCTACAACCCGCCTCTGGAACTGCTCGACCGGCTGAAAATGAAAAACCCGTTCAAGTTCATGGAGCGCAACGGGTGGGTCACCTACCGCCAGCTTGAAGGGGGCCAGTTGCTCATTATTTGTGACGACCCTGGCGACCCGGCCAAGGTGGCGGATATCCAGTTGCTGGTAAAAGACGGCAAGTACGAGCTGGCCGTTGGTCTGCGAGACGACATTTTGCGGATTATCGGCAAGCTCTCCGGCAGGGCTGTCACCGTGACCAGCGGCGATATAGACTCGGTGCTGGCGGACATCGAAGCGCAAAACGAGGGTGGCGAGGGCGAAATAGACGACTCTGGCATGTCCGTGGGCGAGTCCGACTCCGGCGTGGTGAAACTGGTGAACCAGATCATTCTCGACGCGTATAACCGGGGCGTCTCCGACATCCATGTGGAGACATATCCCGGCAAGCAGAACACCATCATCCGCGTGAGGATAGACGGCGACCTGGTGGAGTACAAACAGATACCCGCCAACTGGAAAAAGGCCATCATCGCCCGCATAAAGATCATGTCCAACCTGAACATAGCGGAGAAACGCCTGCCCCAGGACGGCAAGATACAGCTAAAACTTTCCGCCAATAAAATCATCGAGCTTCGCGTGGCCACCGTTCCCACTTACGGCGGGAACGAAGACGCGGTCATGCGCATACTGGCCGCCTCGGAGCCTTTGCCGCTGGACAAGCTGAACCTCTCCCCGCGCAACCACCAGTTCTTCCTGGACGCCGTGTCCAAACCATACGGCATATTCCTGGTGGTGGGCCCCACGGGTTCCGGTAAGACCACCACGCTCCACTCGGTGCTGGGGCACCTGAACACCGTGGACACGAAGATATGGACAGCCGAAGACCCGGTGGAAATAACCCAGTCCGGCATGCGCCAGGTTCAGATGCAGGCGGATATAGACCTTACATTCGCCACGGCGTTGCGGGCATTCCTCCGCGCCGATCCGGACATCATAATGATCGGCGAAATGCGCGACCATGAAACGGCCAACATGGGTATAGAGGCGTCGCTCACGGGCCACCTGGTGTTCTCCACGTTGCACACAAACTCCGCCCCGGAAACAATCACCCGGCTTATAGACCTGGGGATAGACCCGTTCAACTTCGCCGACGCCCTGCTTGGCGTTCTGGCCCAGCGGCTGGTGCGCACACTTTGCCCCTTCTGCAAGGAGAAATACACTCCCACCAGTGAGGAGCTGGAGCTTCTGTCCGTGGAATACGGAAAAGAGTATTGGGGTGAGTTGAACGTGAAACCCGACACGCTGAACATGTGCAAACCCAAAGGGTGCGAGAAGTGCAACAAGACCGGCTACAAAGGACGGACAGGTTTGCACGAAGTTCTGGTTATGGATATGGAAACCAAACGCCTTATCCAGAGCAAGGCGCTGGTGGACGACATCCGCGCCTCCGCCCTGCGGCATGGGATGCGCACGCTAAAGATGGATGGCATCTGGAAAGTGCTGAAAGGGGACACGGACATGGAGAAAGTGCGCCAGGTCTGCTCGGTGTAGGATTCAACGTCTATTAAATGTCATGCCGGGCTTGACCCGGCATCAGGGTCTCTATTCCTTTATGCCGTGGAAGCGATGAACCCGGATAGGCTTTTTCACGCCTTCCGGAATGACAATGTCCAACATGTCCGCGGATAATGCATACCCCCTAAAACTCCGCCTTCACGCCGAACGAAAACAGCATGGGCAACTGTTTAATCTCCTTGCGTGTCACGTAATCGGCCTCATACTGGTAACCGGAAATGTTATTCCGGCCATAGGCGTTTATCAGTTCAAAGAACGTTCCCAGTTTCCACGAGTCAAACTGGAACTCCCTGTCCACCCGCAAATCCAGCCGGTGATAGTCCGGCAACCGTTCCGAGCCTATCCCGCCGTAAACCGGCATCAACCGGCCATCGTCCCCGATGTAAGTCCCCGCCACCGGGGTGAATGGGGCCCCGCTCTGATACCGCCAGCGGGCGCCAAATGTCCAGTGTTCCCGGAACCGGTATGAGGCTGTGGCGTTAACGATTACCGGCTGGTCATAAGCCGGGGCGAACACCTCGCCGGTGCTTTCGTTTTTCCTCTCCGTGTGGGCGTATGCCACGGACACCCATCCGTGAATGTCTTCCGAAACCTCCTTTTTCACCAACAGCTCCGCGCCATAGGCCTGCCCGCTACCGAGGCTGAGATAATTGAAAACGTCGTCTGGGACGGAGAGGTCGTCGAATTTCTTGTAATACCCCTCCACTTTCACCATAAGGCCTGGGGCCACTTTCTGTTCCACGCCGGCCACGTAATGCTCCGCCTTGAATGCGGAAAGGCTGGGGTTGCCGAACTCGGCCACCACCTCCGGCCCGGGGGGTGATTGATGATATTTACCCCACGCGGCTGTAATGGCCGTGTCCTCGGTCAGCCGGTATTCCAGCCCCAGCTTGGGCTCCAGGAAATTCTCGTTGGCGTAATCGTCCCCGGCAACGCGGGCGCCCAGCGAAACCGTGAAGGGATTGGCTATACGCCACCGGTCGTTCAAATAAAACTCCCAAATGTTCACCCGGACCACTTCCTTATAAACGGCGCGCTCCGCGCTGGTGAAATCCACGTTCGGGTCGAACTCGGAAGGCATTTCCTTAACGATATCCAGGTTCACATCGGCGTCGTCGTGAGTGATTTTTCCGCCCACTGTCACCTCATGGTTCAATACCGGCGTGAACACCACCTCGTCCCGCAAATAGTAGGAGGTTATGTTGGCGATGGCGTGTCCCAGGTTTTGCGGTTTCTCCTCCAGTCCGGTGAAAAGCCTGCCCAGCGCGGCCCGGTTCTGGAACGAATCGCCCCTGTAACCCCAAACCACCCCCTGCCCGTGATATTGGAGCTGGTGGGAATATTCCCCCACCACCAGAGGGTCGCGCTGGCCAATGGCGGAATCCTCCTTTATATTAAAAATCAGCTCGTCGTGGGAGCCGCTTAGCTGAAGGCTCACGCTGTTGCGGTCATCGGGTTTCCACAGGTACTTGCCCTGATAGTCGTAATATTGCGGAAACTGCACATAATCCACCCCATCGTCCAGACTGCCGGTTTTAGGTAAAAACAAGTCTATGTAACTGCGCCGGGCTCCAAAGTAAAAAGACTGGTTTGCGGTGACGGGCCCTTCCACCAGGAAATCGGCCTCCAGCATGCTTATGCCCACCTGTCCGCCAAACTTGTCGCTCTTAGGTTCCCGAAGGGTCACGTCCACCACGGCCCCGATCACGTCGCCATACTGGGGGCCGAACGCGGCGGTGCGCAGGTTGAAATCTTCGATGACACCGGAGTTGAAGTTGCTGGACATGCCGCCCATATGGAACAGGTAACCCACCGGCAGGAAATCCACATAGTACAGGTTGTCCCCCGGCGAGGAGCCGCGCACCGCCGGATTGGCGGAGGTATCGGACACGGTGGTGAACCCGGGAAGGCTCTGGATGCCTCTTAACGGGTCGCCCCCGGTGCCGGGCAAAGCGGCCATCTCCCGGGCTTTTGTGACTGTAACTCCCGCTTCTCTCCTACGCTCGGCGGCCACCACCACCTCGCCCAGGGCGCTCAAGTGGTATATTTTCATTGTCACCTGGGCCATGGGTTTTTCAGCGGACAAGGTTACGCGCACAGGGTTTGCGCTTTGATACCCCTCTCCCGTGGAGGTCAGCTCATAGTTTCCCTCGCCGGGTAGATGGATTGTAAAACTCCCTGAGGAATCCGACACCGCCGATAAGCCCGGCATGCCGGAAACGCTGGTTGTCACGCCTGTCACAGGTTTGCCGGTAGCCTGTTCCACAGTTGTCCCTTTAACAAGGAAACCGGCGGCCGACGCGTTTGGGTCGTTGATGAAAAAGAGGGGGAAAACCAACAAGTAAAACAACCTGCGCAATGCCTTTACCTCCACATCTGGTAATAATTATCTAAGCTTGAACACAAACGGAATCTGCACCCGTACCGGCACCGGAGTTTCACGGATGTATCCCGGCAGGAACACGCTTTTTCGTAAAGCAGTCTCCACGGCGGTATCGAAATTCTTACCTCCACTTTTAATTATCCGGAAATTTACGATAATGCCCTTTTCGTCCAGGTCCACCTCCGCCAGCACTTTGCCCTCTTTGCCGGCCATACGTTCGGACTCGGGATATTTAGGGTCCACCCTTCTGGAAAAAGATGGGATCTTTGTAAGGGAATACACCGGCTGAAAATATGGCCTGTCGCTTACAACGCCGCCCGGCGCCCCTCCGGGCACGCCGCCCGGCACGCCCGCCACAGTTGATTCCTCCTCTACGGGAGCTACCTCCGCATTAAGCCCTATCACCTCCTTTTGCGCCACCGGGCTTACGGCCCGCTCCTCTTTTACCGGGATTATTTTTTCCTTTTTCGGCGCTGGCGCCGGTGGCGGAGGTGGAGGAGCGGAACCGCTCATGGTCATGGATTCCGGCCCGGGGACGCTGTCCAACCGCACCACCTGGATGGGGATGATTTTGGACCGATCCGTATCCGATATCCTGAAGGAGGTCAGCAGAGGCAAAAGCCATAGCAGGGCGCCGTTTATGAGAAAAGATAACAGGAAAGCTACCTGCCAGCGGCGGTCCTGGCTGTTCATTTTTCATAACCCGGCTTTGTAGCCACGGCTATGTTTTTAGCGCCAGCTTCCCTGGCGGTGTCCAGAAACCGGATCAAATAATCTGTAATTGCGTTCTTGTCCACTTCCACGATTATCATCGTTTGTGGATTTTCGGCCATGGCGCCACGGATTATGGCGTTGGCCCGGCCCATAGAAATGTTCTCTCCGGCATGGAAGTGTTGCCCGTCCCGGGTTATTGCGAATATAAGGTTACCCTTCTGTAAAGGCTTGGATGTGTCTGCCTCGGGTTTCTCCACCTCCACCCCGGTTTCTTCCGGGAAAACCGTGGCCACCATAAAAAAGATGAGAAGCAGAAACACCATGTCTATGAGCGGGGCCATCTGTATTTCCGGCCCCTTCTTGCGGGTTCGCTGGTAATACATGCCGGGCGCCCGCTATTCGCCTACCTCGGAATTCTCATTCCGGATGATGTGCGTCAGATGGGTGGCGAACTCGTCCAGCTTCCTTATTATGCTTTCGGCCCGTACACTAAGTATTTGATGCAGGTAAATTAAGGGTATGGAGGCCACCAGCCCAGCCTCTGTGGTGATAAGCGCCTGGGAGATGCCGTTGGCAAGCACCTTCGGGTCCCCCGTGCCGTGCAGGGCAATGGAGTTAAAGGAAATTATCATCCCTACCACCGTCCCCAAAAGGCCCAGCATCGGCAGGAGGGTGGCTATAACCGAGATGGCCCCAAGATGCCGCTCCACGGCGGCCGTTTCGTCCATGAACGCGTTGCGGGCCTTGTCTTTTAGATGCTCGTGGTCCATATCACGACCTTTATAAATGGCCGTGGCTATTTTGCCCGTAACCACCGATCCGGCGAACCTTTCATGATCCTTCGCCGAATAGGCAGAAAGCTCCAGCATACATGCCAGCTCACCGTTTAAGGCGTGTTCGTCTTTTCTGTACTTGAGCCACCGCTCCACGATGAGGGCCACCGCGTACACTGAAAAGAACAGGATGGGCCACATGACAATGCCACCCTGCTGAAACGTGAGGGTGATGGAACCGGCCTGCTCCGCGATTAACTCCAAAACGCGCCTCCTTTGTAAACTGTCTAGGGGTTCTTTATCCTGCCGTCAAACACCACACAGCCGTTTATCACCGTCATAACGCATGTGGCCGCCGGATCCATCGGGTGGCCCGTGTACACGGCCATGTCCGCGTCCTTGCCTTTCCGCAAAGAGCCCACGCGCCCTTCAATCCCCAAAGTAATGGCGGGGTTTATGGTGACGGTTTTCAGCGCCACGCTCCGGGCAACCCCATGGTCCCGCGCCAGCTTCACCGCTTCCTGCCTCAACTCTTCCAGGGGGATTACGGGATGGTCCGTGATAAGCGACACATGGACTCCCGCCTTGATGCACCTTGCGGCGTTGTCCCGCGCCAGGTCTTTAAGCTCCACCTTGCTCCGGGTGGAAGTTGTGGGGCCTATGTTAACGGGGATTTTCTTTTTAGCCAGGATATCGGCGATCTTGTAAGCCTCGGTGCCATGTTCAATGACTACCTTCAGTTTGAACTCCTCTGCGATGCGGATGGCGGTCATAATGTCATCGGCCTTATGGGCGTGGACTCTGGCCATGGTTTTACCCTCTATCACCGGCACAAGGGCTTCCATCTTCAAGTCCCGCGCGGTGTCCGCTTTCTTCTTTTTCAGCTTCTCTTTGTAATTCACAGCGTCCACCAGCGCCGACCGGATAAGGGCGGCTATGCCCATCCGCGTCATGGGGGATTTTTTGTTGGAGCCGTAAACCCGTTTCGGATTTTCGCCGGTGGCCATTTTTTGGCCGATACAAGTGTTTATCACCATCTCGTCGGCGGTCCTCCCGGTGGTTTTGGCGGCGCAAACCATTCCGCCGATGACGTTCGCCGAGCCGGGGGTTATCATCACCGTGGTGACGCCGGAATTCCTGGCCTCCATAATGGCCATGTCGTTGGCGTCTATGGAGTCTATGGCGCGGACATGGGGGGTAACCGGGTCGCTCATCTCGTTGCCATCCTCCCCCGGCTCCCCGGCCCCCTCTGCATACACCCCCAGGTGCGTGTGGGCGTCTATAAGGCCAGGGCATAAGGTAAGCCCCGATAGATCAATGGTATCGTACGCGTTCTTGTCGAACGCCCTGCCGGGGCCAACGTATTCTATGAGCCCTTTTTTGGTGAGTATTAATCCCTTTGTTATGGTTTCGTCCGGGGTGACAACATCCATCCCCGTAAGGGCCAGGTTTTTATGATTCATGGTGTTCCACTGCTGGTTTTCGATGAATTGTACTGTAATCGCGCTTAATGTTTTCAAAAAATTATACCGGTGGAATCTATCGGTTCCACACTTTTCCGATGGACGGCGGCGGGAAAGGACAAACGGCAGTATTTCGCAACTAACGGAGTTGTTGAGTTTCATAGATCTTGGTAGCGCCTCAGTTTGAAAGTACAGGGGAGATTCTTCACTTACGCCCAGAATGACAATTTAAAAGCCGTTGATAACATTGTCATCCTGGGCGAAGCGCAAGCGGAGTGAAGAATCTGTCTGTTATTTGAGATTCAAACTGGGAGACCACCTGGATCTTTTACACGATTGACACCCGCCGGAACCCGGATTACGATGGAAAGGGTAGTCTTTCTGGCCGCTCCGGCCTGGCATCTTCTTCGCCCAGTCATTCAAAGGTGGTTTTGTGACACATAACGTTAAGGACGAGCTTGAGAACGAATTCATAGGAATTCTCCTTTCCGCTATCCAGAAAGGAATGACCCCCGAAGAGTTTTTCGCCGTGGCGGAAGCCACCATGGAGCATCTGCGCGGCAGGACGCCCAATGAGATAGTGGACAAGATAATGAACAACACCGCGTCCGCTGAAGATGTGGAGAAAATGATCTCCAGCCTTTGCAAAAAGTAGCGCCAGGCCGGGCGCTCAAGCTTTTTTACTCTTCTTCGTCCAGTCCCAGCTCCTTACGCCATTTCTCCAGCTGGGCCGCTTTACGCTCCTCGATGGACATGGGGTTCACATCCTTGTAACGGTCATCCTTGGGCAGGCTCATTTTAAAATCAGCCCGCTGGGCCTGGCCGAACCTTTTTTTGCCCTCCGGTTTGCCGGATTTGCCGGGTTTGGCTTTCGAGAAACTCCTTTTCCCATGGCCGGGCTTTCCACCGCCAGGTCTTCCTCCACCAGGTTTCCCACCGCCAGGTTTTCCGCCGCCCCGTCCTCTGCCGGGATTGAATGATTTCATATTTGATTTATCCAGAATGTTAAACTTGCGCGTTTCCCGGCCCTGTTGCCTTGTTTATCACAGGCTGTGGGCGGCGCCGATTATTTCGTTTATGTCTTGAACCCCAAGGTCTGATAGAACCTCGGGCAGTTCATCTTTGAGGCGCTTGCAGATATACGGGTCCACAAAGTTCATGGAGCCCACCTGCACGGCCGTGGCCCCGGCCATGATGAACTCTACCACATCCTCCGCCGACACCACGCCACCGATGCCGAAGATAGGTATTTTAACGGATTTGTAACATTGCCACACCATCCGTAACGCGATGGGTTTTATGGCCGGGCCGGAAAGCCCGCCGGTGACGTTTGAAAGGGCGGGCTCCCTTTTCCTGATGTCTATGGCCATGCCCACGATGGTGTTAATCACGCTCAACCCGTCGGCCCCGTTGGCCTCGCAGGCCTTGGCGAATTCCGTAATATCCCCCACGTTGGGGGAAAGTTTCACTATCAAAGGTTTGGTGGTGGCCTTTCTGCATGCCTTCACCACGGTTCCTGTAAGTTTTACATCGGAGCCGAAAGCTATGCCACCCTCTTTTATGTTGGGGCAGGATATGTTCATCTCCAGCGCCGCCACTCCGTCCACATTCCCCAGTTTCTCGGCCATCTGGGCGTATTCCTCCACCGTGGCGCCGAAAAAATTGGCTATCACGGCGGTGTTCACACCCCGCAAAACCGGCATTTTGTCTTTAACGAACTTTTCAAACCCGATGTTCTGCAAACCGATGGCGTTAAGCATGCCGGAGGCGGTCTCGAAAATCCTCGGTGGCTTGTTGCCCGCCCTGGGGAAATTGGAAAGACCCTTGGTTACGAACCCGCCGATCTCCTCCAGGTCGTAAAACCGGTTGTACATTATGCCGTAACCGAACGTGCCCGAAGCCCCCACTATTGGGTTTTTCAGCGGCACGCCGCCAAAGTTCACCGAAAGGTTTACATTCCCCATGGGGCTAAAGCTCTATCCTCAGCGCGTCGAACACGGGGCCGTTCTTGCACACGGTTAAATATTTGTCCTGCCCCCTGGCTTTTACCACGCACCCCAGGCAAGCCCCGAACCCGCAGGCCATGCTGTTCTCCAATGACACCTGGCAGGGGATGCCCAGCTCTTCGGCCAGTTGGGCAACTTTCTTCATCATGGGCGTGGGGCCGCAGGTGAAAATAATGTCGGGTCTTGCTCCGCCGGAAATCTCCGTGGAGAACGGCTCCGTTACATACCCTGAAAAGCCGTGGGATCCATCTTCCGTGGCCGTGATAACCCGGGCGTGTTTTTCCAGCCGGTTAAGGTATAAAAGCTCGCTTTCGTTCTTGGCGCCAAGAAAAACGGTGTGCTCATAGGCGCCTTTAGGGCTGTTGGCAAGCAAACCCAGAAACGGAGCCACGCCGGAGCCGCCCGCCACTATCCATATTTTTCTTACCCCCTCAGGAACAGTAAAACCCTGGCCATACGGGCCCATTACGTCCAGACTGCTCCAGGGCGCAAGACCCGCCAGATAACGGGTGCCTTTGCCCACCTGTTTTATCAGCAAACCGAACCGGGATCCGTCCGGCTCAAAGTCCGCTATGCTCATGGGCCTTCGCAGGAAAGGATCCAGCTGGGCCGCGCACCGCACCATCACGAACTGGCCCGGAACGATTTTCGATATCTTCCGCACCGGCTCCAGCGAAAGGTGGAAGAACCCGTCGGACAAGGTGTCCGAGGCTCTCACGATGCAATCAATGGAATAATTCATATAGGTTCCCGGCCCGGTTTAACCCGCCGGTTCCACAGTAATATTTATCTTAACGAGGAACTGGAGTAGCTTTATCAAGTTTTCGTATTCCCCGTCTGTTAGTTTAATATGGGTGGCGTCCGCCACGTCTTGCCCCAATGTAGGATCAACGCTTATCCATTGGCCCACGTAAACTTCGGGCCAGGCGTGGAATAAAAACCCCTGGTGCTCCACAGAATACACCAGCCCCGCCGCGACGCGGGTTGGTATCCCCACGCTTCTAGCCAAGGCGGCGAACAGGTTTGTATGGCTCTGGCATTCTCCTTCTTTTGACAACAGTACGTCAATGGCCGTGAAGGAGTCCACCAGCTTTTTTTTCACGTTGGAAAAAACCCACCGGTTGATAAGGATGGCCGCCTTGTAAGCGTCCTTCTCATGACCCACCATTTTTCTGGCCTCGGAGGCTATCAGCTTGTTGTCGCTCTGGATTTCCGGCGTGGGTTTCAAGTAACCCTCCTCCATCCGGGAAACCCGCGCCAGCGGCAAATCCTGCTTTGGCGCCAGCTTCTTTATGGTCACCGGTATGCTCAGTTTGCTCTTCCCGTCCGCGCCTTTTCTCCACTCCGGCCTGCCCGTGGTCTGGCGTTCGTCGGAGGGAAGGATTACCGGCGACTCAAACCCGCCCACCGTTAATTTAAGCTCTTTTAGCGCCAGCGGATCTTTAATTGGTTTGCTCGGCTTTATAAGACTGAACGTGATAAGGCTTGTTATAGGTATGGTGGCCGCGGGCATGCTAATGGCCTCCCGCTCTGACACTTTTATGGAGGTGAACCCCATGGGGCTTTCCTCCCGGAGTTTTTCACCATTAGCGCCTATGTAGCTTTTGGTGGATATGCCACGGATGCTGGTTTGCGTCACCAGCGTATCCACCGGTTTGCCCTCATGCTGAATGGTTTGCCGGCCTATAACCTCCACAGCGATTTCATCCATGGCGCGCATTTCCGCCAGATAGATGGGGAACTTGCCCTTGAATCCGGGTTTCAGTTTATCCTTCAGCATCAGCTCCAGCGTCTCCGCGAAATATACGCCGGTTTCCAGTTTTTTTGTTACCCGCCGGGAGCCGCCCGCCCCGGTGATGTCCAGGTTCAGATCTTTACCTGCCACCTCGCCCACGGTTTGCTGACGCTGGTTCTGCATGGTGTGGAGCGACACGAACCCTTTCATGCGGTAATCGGGCTCGAGATAATAGGTCTGGGAAAAAGACATGTCCTGCGTGGTGTCCGCCACGGCGAACTTCACCACCGCCCGGCCTGTAACCCGAAAACCCTTCGGGCCGGTTTCAACCTTTTCGAAGGAGAAACCGATTTTCTGCCCCTGGAAGAAGATGTTCATCCAGTTTTCGGACAGGGTTTTCTCGTATGTCCGGTTCTGCCACTCCCTCATCGGCTCCGCGGCGTAGCCGTTGAACGGCAGGGCAAGGAATAACGCCGCAAGAACCCAGGCCAATTTATGGTTCAATGCCGATACCTGAAAATTATCTGGCGGCGCCTCGCAGGGCCATATCCTCAAAATACTCCTGAAGCGTTCGCGCCTCCATGTCCTGCCGGAACCTGGCCGTAATGGCCAGCACCGCCGCTTCGGCCCCTTGGATGGTTGTGAAGTACGGAATATTCTTGTGTAGCGCCATGCGCCGGATCTCATAAGAGTCTTCAATGGATTTCTTGCCGGATGTGGTGTTTATCACCAGGTCCACTCCGCCTTCCTTTATACGGTCCACGCAAGTGGGGGTGCCTTCCCCCACTTTATGGACGACCTCCACTGCTATCCCAGCCGCATTAAGCTTACCGCCGGTTCCCCTGGTAGCCAGAATTTTAAAACCAAATTCGCCCAGGGTTTTGGCGATGCTCATGGTGCGGGCTTTGTCTTTGTCCATCACAGATATGAACACCGTGCCCCCTTCCGGCAATGTGGAGCCGGAGGCCAGCGTGGCCTTGCCGAATGAACGGGGGAACGACCTGTCCAACCCCATAACCTCGCCGGTGGATTTCATCTCGGGGCCTAAAATGGTATCCACGTTCGGGAATTTTATGAACGGGAACACCGACTCTTTCACCGCCACATGTTCGTGAACCACTTCTTCGGTGAATCCAAGCTCTGGAAGTTTCTTTCCGGCCATCACCCGCGCCGCCAGCTGGGCCAGCGGAACGCCGATGGTTTTCGACACGAATGGTATGGTGCGGGAGGCCCTTGGGTTCACCTCCAGCACATATATCTGGTCGTCTTTTATGGCGAACTGGACGTTTATCAGGCCCACTGTGCCCAGCTCTATGGCCATGGCTTTTGTCTGGCGTTTCACTTCGTCCACCAGCTTTTTGCTTATGTTGCGCGGAGGCAGGGAGCAGGCGGAGTCTCCCGAATGCACTCCCGCTTCTTCTATATGCTCCATCACGCCGCCGATGACCACCATCTCGCCGTCGGATATGGCGTCCACATCCATCTCGATGGCGTCGCTCAAAAACTTGTCTATAAGCACGGGATGGTCCGGCGAGGCTTTCACGGCATGGGCCATGTAATATTCCAGCGCTTCATCGTCGTAAACTATCTCCATGGCCCGACCGCCCAGCACGTATGAAGGGCGCACCACCACCGGGTAACCTATCCGCCGCGCTATGGTAAGCGCCTGCTCCGGGTTGGTGGCGATGCCGTTGTCCGGCTGTTTCAAGCCGAGTTTGTGAAGCATCTCCTTGAAACTTTCCCGGTCCTCGGCGCGATGGATGGATTCCGGCGTGGTTCCGATAATCGGCGCCCCGGCTTTTTTGAGCGTCCTGGCCAGGTTCAACGGGGTTTGCCCGCCGAACTGGACTATAACGCCGTAAGGTTTTTCCACCTCGATGATGGAAAGCACGTCTTCCAGCGTCAGCGGCTCGAAGTAGAGCCGGTCGGACGTATCGTAATCCGTGGATACGGTTTCCGGGTTGCAGTTGACCATGATGGTCTCGTAACCGTCTTTCTTCAGCCCTTTCGCCGCGTGGACACAGCAATAGTCGAACTCTATCCCCTGCCCTATCCGGTTGGGCCCGCCGCCCAATATCATCACCTTTTTGCGGTCTGTCGGCTCCGCCTCGCATTCCTCTTCATACGTGGAATAAAGGTATGGCGTATGGGCCTCGAACTCCGCCGCGCAGGTGTCCACCCGTTTGTAAACCGGTTTCACGCCGGTATCGCCCCTCAGGTGTCTCACCTCGTCTTCGGTTTTCCCGGTCAACGCCGCCAGCCGCCGGTCCGAAAAGCCCATGGCCTTCCACCACCGCAGGTTGTCGGCGTCCTCCAGCCCTTTTTCTTTTATGTCCCTCTCGGCGTCCAGAATGTCTTTTATGTTTCGCAAAAACCAGCGGTCAATGGCCGTTATTTCCCACACCTTTTCCATCGGCAGGCCGCGCCGCATGGCCTCCGCCACGTACCATAGCCTGTCCCATGAGGGCACGGCCATCTTTTCGATAACCTCTTCAATGGTGGCCGATGTATGCTCCTCGAAACCGAAAGAGCCCAGCTCCAGCGAGCGGATGGCTTTCTGGAACGCCTCCTTGAAGGTGCGGCCGATGCTCATCACCTCTCCCACGGATTTCATCTGCGTGGTCAGCCGCCGGTCCGCCTTCGGGAATTTTTCGAACGCGAACCTGGGGACTTTTACCACGCAATAATCTATGGAAGGCTCGAACGATGAGGGTGTGACCTTGGTAATGTCGTTCCTTATCTCGTCCAGCGTGTAGCCCACCGCCAGTTTCGCCGCTATCTTTGCGATGGGGAACCCCGTGGCTTTCGACGCCAGCGCCGACGAGCGGGACACGCGCGGATTCATCTCTATTATCACCAGGTCGCCGGTCTTTGGATTCACGGCGAACTGGATGTTGGAGCCGCCGGTGTCCACCCCTATCTCGCGGATTATTTTCAGCGCCGCGTCGCGCATAATCTGGTATTCCCTGTCCGTCAACGTTTGGGCCGGGGCTACGGTGATGGAGTCGCCGGTGTGGATGCCCATGGGGTCGAAATTCTCGATGGAGCAGATGATCACCACGTTGTCGTTAAGGTCGCGCATCACCTCCAGCTCGTACTCTTTCCAGCCCGATATGGATTGCTCGATTAGGAGCTGGGAGACAGGGCTTACAGATAACCCGTAGGCGCAATATTTTTCGTATTCCTCTTCGGTGGTGGCCACGGCCCCGCCCGCGCCCCCCAGGGTGAACGCGGGGCGAAGGATTGCCGGAAGCCCCACGGTTTTCAACGCAGACCGAGCCTCTTCCATGTTGTGGGCCATGGCGGACAATGGCACCGTAAGCCCTATCTCCAGCATGGCCTGTTTGAACAGGTTGCGGTCTTCCGCCTTTTTAATGGCTGGCAGTTTGGCGCCGATAAGCTCCGCGCCGTATTTGTCCAGAACGCCCGCCTCCGCGAGTCCCACGGCAAGGTTCAGCGCCGTCTGCCCTCCCACTGTGGGAAGGATGGCGTCCGGCCGTTCCCTCGCGATAATCCGCTCCAGCATGTCCACGGTGAGGGGTTCTATATATGTGCGGTCGGCCAGCTCCGGGTCGGTCATAATCGTGGCCGGATTGGAGTTGACGAGACAAACGGTGTAACCCTCTTCCTTGAGCGCCTTGCAGGCCTGGGCGCCGGAATAGTCGAACTCGCAAGCCTGGCCTATCACGATCGGCCCCGCGCCGATAATGAGGATTTTATTTATGTCAGTACGTTTTGGCATTTATACGATCACCGGTTTGTAAATGTCGTTTATGTCTATGTTCCGGGAACGTTCCCATTTCAAACTCATGGCGGTGAGGGTGAGCAGGTAATCCCTTATGTCCGCGCCAGCGGTTTTTCTAAAGCCTTTCATCTCTTTTTTAATCGTCCGCCGGGCTTTGGATGGGTGCACGCAAAGGCCGTTGGACAAGTACCACCGCTCTTTATAAAAAAGGGCCCGGCCGCTGAACAGGTCGCCACTCTTAAAAGTGCCGCTCCGCTCGTCGGCGAACAGAATGTTCACGTCCTTGAATATCGCCGTGACTTTCATCACCCCTTCGGCGCTCCATTTTACGCGGAACACGTCCATCTCATGTTTGGCCAGCGCTTCGGCTATTTCCCGGTTCTGCGTGTCCAGCGCGAAGGTGTTTTCTTCCAGGAATAGCTGGAAAATGGTTTTGCCTCCATTGGCCGGGTCTTCCGCATAGTCGAAGATAAACCATTCCATAAACGAAACCATGCGCGTCTCGTACCAAGTGTCGTCTGAATGGATAACTCCCACGCGCCGGTCATAAACCGAACGGGCGTTGCGCGCCATGGTCTCGAACCGTCCGGTGGCGGCGAACCGGGAAATATCCTCCAGCAATCCCCGGATTGGCGCTTCGTATGAAATCTTTACTGCGGCCATTTTTCCATCATATCCGTGAACCGCGTGAAGAGATAAGATGAGTCGTGCGGACCCGGCGACGCCTCCGGATGGTATTGCACCGAAAACACCGGAGCCGATTTTGACCGTATCCCCTCAACGGTTCCATCGTTCAAATTGACATGGGTAACTTCCACATCCGCCGGGATAGAGTCTTTATCCACCGCGAAATTGTGGTTCTGGGCGGTAATTTCCACTTTCCCGGTGGTCAAATCCATCACCGGCTGGTTACCCCCGTGATGGCCGAACTTCAACCGGTAAGTTTTGGCGCCCAGGGCGATTGATAGTATCTGATGACCCAGGCATATACCGAAAATGGGTTTTTTACCCATCAACTGTTTGATGGTTTTCGCCAAATAAGGTACCGCCGCCGGATCTCCCGGGCCGTTGCTCAAAAATACGCCATCCGGGGCAAAATCCAGGATCGCCTCGGCGTTCATATTCGCCGGGACGACAGTCACATCACACCCGGCGGACACAAGGTTGCGCAAGATGTTGTGCTTTATACCAGTATCCACAGCCACAACCTTGAACCTGGCCGGTTTGGCCAACGGCTCAAACCCTTTTCCCAGCCTCCATAACCCGGAATCCCATTTATATGGGGCCGAGCAGGTAACTTTGGCCGCCAAATCTATCCCGTCCAGGTTTTTAAGGATTTTGGCTTTCTCCACCACCAAGTCCATATTGTTACCGCTGGAGCTTATCACCCCCGGCATGGAGCCTTTTTCCCTGATGTGCTTGGTGAGCGCCCGGGTGTCTATCCCCTGAATACCCACCACCCCCATCTCCCGCAAATAATCACCCAAACTCTGGGACTGGCGGAAATTGGAGGCCATGGCGCTCTCCTCTTTTATTATGAAACCCGATGAGAACACCCGGCGCGACTCCACATCCTCCGTGTTCACGCCATAATTGCCGATCAAAGGGTATGTCATGGTAACCATCTGCCCTTCATAAGAAGGATCGGTAAGTATCTCCTGATACCCCATCATGGAAGTGTTGAAGACAACCTCGCCGGAAGTCTCCCCGCGCATGCCTAATGGCCTGCCTGTGAATACCCTTCCATCAGATAACGCCAGATACGCTCTCTCTTTTAACATATCAAATACTGAAATAAATATATATCATGTTATTAATTAGTTATCTTCGTAGGCCACATTTCCGTTTACAATCGTTGCCACCGCTTTTCCCTTCATTTTCCAGCCCGCGAAGGGGGTGTTTCTCCCCTTGGATTTAAACTGGGAGGGTTCTACAACCCATTCTTTATCCGGGTCTATTATAGTTATGTCCGCCACGGCTCCGGGCTGGATGGTCCCACGGTTTATCTTCAATATTTTAGAGGGGTTAAAGGACATCACCTCCACCAGCCGCAAGGGGGTGAGCCTGCCATCCCTTACCAGGCCCAAGCTTAAAGGAACCGCCGTTTCCAGCCCTACGATACCAAATGCGGCGGAATCGAACTCCACCTCTTTTTCCGCTATGCCGTGGGGCGCGTGATCGGTGGCGATACAGTCTATCGTCCCATCGGCAAGTCCTTGAATTATTGCATTAATATCCCTGGATTCCCTTAGTGGAGGGGCCATTTTGGCGTTGGTGTCGTACTCACCCACCGCCTCGTCTGTCAGGGTGAAATGGTGGGGCGCGGCTTCGGCCGTCACTTTAACCCCTTTTTGCTTGGCGAACCGGATAAGCTCCACGGCTCCGGCGGTGGACACATGGGCGAAATGCACATGCCCCCCGGTATATTCCGCCAAGCTAATATCCCTTGCGGTTATGGTGTCTTCCGAGATCCTTGGCGCACCCACCAGCCCAAGCCGGGTGGATACCACCCCCTCGTTCATAACGCCATTCTGTTTTAAATCAATATCTTCCGCATGCTCGATAATGGCAAGCCCAAACATGCCTGCATATTCTATGGCCGCCCGCATCACCGCCGCGTTCATCACGCATTTGCCGTCATCCGACAATGCCACCACCCCGGCTTCGGCCATTTCCGCAATATCCGCCAAAGCTTCCCCCTTTAATCCTTTGGTGATGGCGCCGATGGGGAATACGTTTACGGCTCCTTTGGATTTGGCCATGTTCCGGATGAACTCCGTAACTTGGGCGCAATCGTTTACCGGGTTGGTGTTGGCCATGCATGCCACCGAGGTAAACCCTCCAGCGGCGGCGGACTTAGTTCCAGTTTCGATAGTTTCTTTATATTCGTACCCCGGCTCCCTGAGATGGACATGCATGTCCACCAAGCCAGGAACCACCCATTTGCCCTCGGCGCTTAGAACTTTTGCGTCCTCAGTCTGGATAGATATATCAATAATTGAAATAATACCCTTCTCAACGAGAACATCTCGGATTCCATCCACACCGCTGGCGGGATCAATCACCCTGCCGCCTTTTATCAATAACCTTTTTACGCTCATAGTGCAGATATAGAACTAATATGTACAATTATAAAGTGTGATAAATCAAGCATTACTAGCCGAACCTCCCCCAAGGAGAAGATATAGTACCGCCATCCTGACAGCCACACCGTTGGTGACTTGGTCCAGCATCACGCACCAAGGCCCATCCGCCACTTCAGGGGATATTTCCACCCCCCGGTTGATGGGGCCGGGGTGCAGAACCAGCGGATCCTTGGCGGCCAGTTTCAGGGTTTCCGGGGACAATCCGTACAGCTTAGAATATTCTCTCAGGTTTGGAAATTTCTTCTCGTTAAGGCGTTCGGTCTGGATGCGGAGCATCATCACCACATCGGCCCCGGTCACCGCTTCTTTAAGTGAATTCGTCACCCTGTCCACAACCAGTCCGGCAGGCCTGTTATTATCGCAGGATATATCGCAAACAGGTAGCAAAGTGGCAGGGCCACAGAGCGTGATGTTTGCGCCTAATAGCTTCATTAATATGATGTTAGACCGGGCTACCCGGCTGTTCAAAATATCTCCAATTATTGAAATATTCAAATTGTCCAGGGGGCCTTTTTTCTCCCGGATGGTAAACAGGTCCAGCAAACTTTGGGTGGGGTGTTCATGCCTTCCATCCCCGGCGTTTACCACAGCACAGTCTATCCATTCAGAGATTCTGAGGGGAATCCCGGAGTACTGGCTTCGGACAACCACCAAGTCTGGTTTCATGGCGGAAAGGTTCCTCGCCATGTCCTTAATGGTTTCTCCTTTGGAAAGGGAGGAGCCGGTGGCGCTGATATTTATCACGTCCGCCGAGAGCCGTTTTCCGGCTATCTCGAAGCTGGTTTTAGTCCGGGTGGAGGGCTCCAGAAAGCAATTGATAATGGTTTTGCCCCGGAGCGGAGGTATTTTCTTTACATCCCTGGTGGACACCTCTTTCATGGCCGAGGCGGTGTTTAAAATCCTCTCCACATCCTCGATGGTAAGGTCCGCCGCGGAAAGTAGCCGCCTTTTCTGGGTAAATCCTTTTTCCGACATCAATCCAGATCCGGTATTTTTTCGGTTAAGCCGCTCACCACGATATCTTTCCCGTCACATTCCTTGAACCGTACCCTTATTTTTTCAACATATTGGGTAGGCACGCTCTTGCCGCAATAGTCCGGCCGGATGGGCAATTCCCTATGCCCCCGGTCTATCAATACGGCCAGTTGGACCTGCTTTGGCCTTCCCAAATCGAAAAGATGGGCTATGGCCGCGTTGATGGTCCTTCCGGTGAACAGCACGTCGTCCACCAGAAGGACTGTTTTATTGGTGACCGAAAAAGGGATGTCTGTCTTCTTGGCCTCAAATTCCTGGCCCCGGCTGTGGAAATCGTCCCGGTAGAAGGTAGGGTCCAAATATCCTGTCGCAATGGTTACTTCCGCTATTTTCTTCAATTCCCTGGCCAGCCTGTCGGCCAATACGGCGCCCCGGGTGACAATCCCAACGATGGCCAAATCGTTCAAGTCCCGGTTCCGCTCCACAATTTCGTGGGCTATGCGGGTTATGGTCTGCCGCATCTTGACCGGGGTTAGGATTACGCTGGAATCCGCCAGCTTGTCGTTTTTTTTCTCTTCAGCCTGGGACAATTATGACCTTGCCTGTTAGGGATTAAATAAACAGCCAACCCTTGTTGAAAGGGAACCAGAGCCGGAGCGGCATTGGAGGAGAGATTGAAACCACCACATACGCCATGGGTCACATCTCTAGTCTGTCGGGCTTAAGCGTGTGGGCGAACCACCGCCTTCCGAGCGATCTTTTTAGCCTCACCGGACTACTTTAAAGATTCCGCCTTCCTGAAAAACTTTATCAGAGAGCCGTCACAGCTTGCAAGGGCAATCGCGCCTTTTCTTCCCCCATTTTCGCGCGTTTTATTGAACCCACTGAATAGACTTGAAATAAGAGTGAATCCATCACCCTTCATCTGTTATCATCTAACCGGATAGTGAGGGGATAGGCATGTTTCACAACACCATCGCGCTTATCGTGGAGGATTCGGCCACGATAAGAAGTTATGTGTCGTCCGTCCTGAAAACCCATTTGAATTGCCACCAGATTATCAGCATGGGCAACGGGCTGGACGCGTGCCGCATGGTGGAAGGCGGGACCCAAAGGATAGACTGGATATTCAGCGACTGGGAAATGCCCGGTGTCCGTGGGGACGAGTTTTTAAAAAGAGTCCGCCAAAATCCGGCAACAGCCAAAACCCCATTTATAATGATAACCGGCAGGAACGACAAAGAGTCGCTGATGGCCGCTATTGAGGCCGGTGTAACCGACTACCTTGTAAAACCTTTCACGGCCACAGCCCTGGTGCAAAAAATCCGGCGTGTCTTGAGTTTGCAGGAGCGCCGCTCTATGGAGCGTTACTTGAGTCTTTCGAACGTTAAAGTGGAAATCAGGTTCTCCACCGGCGGGGCATATCAAAGCTCCCTTGTGAACCTGTCTATGGGCGGCTTCTTGACGCTGGCCCCGGTATTCCGCGCCGGTAGCGGTTGTATCTACGACATAGCCAACGTGGCCTTCCATTTTAACCATAGCGTGTTCAGCGTGAAGGCGGAGCTTATGCGGGTGGAAAACTGCAAGAGCCAGCCGGAAAGCGATTTGTTGATATTGGCCGCGTTCAAATTTATGGATTTGGACGAGACGGCCATGGAGAATTTAAGCGGCCTGATAAAACAGCTTAAAGCGCTTTCCGACGAGGAAACCAGCGTGGCCTTCGCCGAGTGAGTTTTACAACTGCTGTCGGTAATTCAGCTTAAACAGCCCTTCCCGCTTTATCTCCCCCATTCTTTCAGGCCCCATCTTTTCCAGAGACGCCAGCAGGGTTTCAGCCTTATCCACCGCGTCTTTTATGTCTATCCCGGCCCTCTCTCCGTTGACGCTTTTTAATAAGCTGGAGCCGGTGGTTAGAAGGCTTGTGGCGCCGCGCCAGTTCGGTTCGTCCACTATTTTGTATAACGCCACCGCGAGCTGGATGATCCCTTGGTAATATATCTTTTCCTCGCCCCGGGCGCTTATCCACAGCTCCTCGAAAACGTCGTGGCATTGGAAATATTTGCCCGCGTTGAAAAGCTCCACCCCTTTTCCGCCAGATTCCGGCAGGACTATTTTTCCGTTATCCACGCGCTGGGGCCACAATGGCCGTCAATCCGAAAAGCGCCGTGGCGGAAAGCACAATGGTGGCGCCGGAGGCGATATCGAAATGGTAAGAAAGGACAAGCCCGCATATTACCGAGATAACGGCGCAGGCCAGGGAAATCATGTATTGTGACTTGTAAGTGCTGGCCAGCATGTAGCCCACCGCGCCGGGGATTACCAGCAGGGCCGACACCAGCACGATACCCAGAAGTTTTATGGACACCACTACCGCCACGGCTATCATCACCAACAGCATATCCTGTAGCCGTTCCACGTTCACGCCGGAAACTTTGGCCCATTCCTCGTCGAAACAATAGACTTTAATTTCTTTGTAAAACACCATCATCAGCGCGGCGGTGATAATAAGCGCCCCCATGGCCAGGATCAAATCCGCCTCGGAAACCGCCAGGATTGAGCCGAACAGAAAAGCGAACAGGTCTATGTTATATCCCTTGGCCAGGCCAAGGCACAACACGCCGAAAGCCATGGAGGCGGCGAACATCACTCCCACGCCGGTGTCTTCGTGAATGCCCCCTCTTCTGGACATCCACGCTATGCAAAGCGCCGCAAACACCGAAAAGCCCAGCGCCGAATACATGAAATCCGTCCCCAGCAATGCGCCTAAGGCCACGCCGCCGAAAGCTGAGTGGGATATACCAGCCCCCATGAATGACATTTTCTTTAGCACCACCACCACCGACAATATCGCGCAGAGCGAACCGATGATCAGCCCCGCCGCCAGGGCGCGAACCATGAACCCCTGGGACAATAGCTCAATCATGGCCCTTGTCCTCTTCATGCTTGTGCCCGTGCTGGCTTACCAGCCTGTGAGGCACCGCGTGGCCGTGCATGAGAATCTCCCACTGGCTCCCGTAGGCATCCCCAATCACACCCCCGGCGATAACATTGGCCGGCGAGTCGTGGCAGAAAACCCGCTGGTTGATGCATATAAGGTCGTCCACAATGCTGGAGATCACGCCCACGTCATGGCTCACCAGGACAACGGTCATTTTTAAATCGAGCAGTAGCTCTTTTATAAGCGTGTAAAAAGAGTCTTGCGAAAGGATATCCACCCCGGTGGTGGGCTCGTCCAGCAACAATAACTTCGGCTGGGCGCACAGGGCGCGGGCTATCAAAACCTTTTGGCGCTCACCCCCGGAAAGGGAGCCGAACCGCTTATCCGCCAGATCCAGGATGCCCACGCGGGTGATGGCGTCGTCCACGGCCAGCTGGTCTTCTTTACCCGGCGCCTTACCCCACCCAAGCCTGCCGTAACGGCCCATCATCACAACCTCGCGGGATTTGATGGGGAACCGGCTTTCGAATACCGAGGATTGGGGCACATACCCGATCAAATTGTGTGAGTGGCCAGGCGGGTGGCCGAACACTTTTATTATCCCGCTTTCGGGTTTCACCAACCCTAACAGGGCCCGCAACAACGTGGTTTTCCCCGCGCCGTTGGGGCCAATGATACCGGCGAACCGTTGGGCGGCGATGCGTAAGGTGACCCCGTCCAGGGCCACCCTGCCCTTGTAGCGAACCACAAGGTTCTCCACCTCCACCACATAGGGCCCGGCTCCGGAGTTAGGCTTCATTTTCGCGCAAATCTTCCTTCCGCCGGGCTCCATGAGAAAACCGCATGGCCTTTTACGCCGTCTTCATAGACGGAGATGACCACGTGGGACGCGTCCGGGAAAGATGGCTCGTCACTACCAGCCCACATGGCGGCCCGGTGGTCCTCGCCGGACCAATAAGCTTCGTGGCCCGGATGGGAATGATAGAAACCGATCACCGTTTTTCCATTCTTCATCGCATCCTCGAACGCGTGTTTTAGATCCTTGGGATCCATGAAATAACCTGTATCCGCGTCCCGGGTGTAAAGCTCGGGGTATTTCTCTTTCAATTGATGCTGGATGTTGGCGCATGGGCGCACCTCGTTCTTGGAATAATCCCCCAGAGCGCCCAAAATAACCCCGCAACATTCGTTGGGAAACTCCCTTCTTGCGTGGGCGAACATTACCTCCAGGTCTTCCGGCCTGAGTTTAAACATTTCCACCATTTACCGTTGAATTTCGAGAAGTTTATTATATTCGGCAAACTTGGCGGCGGGATTTAATTTTCGTGAACGGGCCCGAAATTAAATTACAATGAAACCCGAAGTTCAATAATTTTGAAGTGGGATGAAAATGGAAACCAGACAACTGGCCGGCGGTTCCAAAATATCTGTAACGCCATTGACCCTGGGTACATGGAGAATAGGGGGCGCCCCTTTCTGGGCGCCGCAGGATTCAGAGATATCCGTCCAGGCCATCCAAACAGCCATCGGCGCCGGGATAAATTGCATAGATACCGCCCCGGTTTACGGGATGGGGCTGGCCGAAGAGTTGATCGGAAAAGCCATCGCGGGCCGTCGCGACAAAGTGGTTCTTGCCACCAAGTGCGGCTTAAAGTGGAAAGACGCAACCATCGGCGGAATTTATAAAGATTTGACCCCCCAGTCCATCACCCAGGAGCTGGAAGATTCCCTTAAAAGACTTGGTACAGACCGGGTGGAGATATACCAGATCCATTGGCCAGACCCCGCAACGCCCATAGCCGATACCATGAACGCTTTGATAAAAATGAAGGAACAGGGGAAGATTTTGGAGATAGGTGTTTCCAATTTCACTCTAGAGCAACTGCAGGAGGCTATTGGCATAGCGCCAATAGCCTGCGTCCAGCCCAAATATAACGTGCTGGAGCGGGAAATTGAGGCGGATTTGCTTCCGTTTTGCGCACAGAACCATATTGGGGTGCTGGCTTATAGCCCACTGGCTTCCGGCGTGCTGTCGGGCAAATACGGGAAAGACACCAAGTTCGACGACTGGCGTGATGGGAAAAACTTCGGCATCTTCCGTCCGGAAACGTTCGTAAAAGGCATGGACCAGGTGGAACGGCTAAAGGAAGTGGCGGAAGATTACGGCATGACCTTGCCCCAACTTGCCATCCGGTGGCTTGTGGAACAGAAAGGGGTCACCTCCGCCATTGTGGGATGCAACAACCCGGAGCAGGTGGAAGAGAACGTCACCGCTGTCAGCCTCAGGATCGACAGCCAGTTCCTTACCGCTATTGATACCGCTCTGGCCGGGTAGGGGCATTTTAGCGTTAATATATCCATAGCTGTAAAATTAAAATAACTGCTTTTCCGGCCCCAGAGGTGACTCTGGGGCTTTTCTATTAGTAGGTCGCACTATATTCACCAGCAAGCGATATATCAGAGAAGTAAATATACTATTATAGATATATTTATAATAATCAACAATTGCACGAGTGTCCGCCAAAGGTAGCCATATACCCTATTGCCCCATGCCCGCAACCAGATATATCTTCTGCGCCACCAGCTTCCCCGCAAACGCCATCCCTGAGGAGCGCAAGACTAGATGCCGCATGGTTCTCCCGGTAATCCGCCGTCCATGTCAGCAATGATGAAATTCCAGTTTTCTTTATGGGCCAAGAATATCAATTTCTGCGCGACGGGCGGTACACCATATACTATAAAAAACCCTTATTATCTAAAATAATAGTACAGAATACTTGCCATTAATACATCATATAGCGTGCATTTCACCTTTATCTTTACTTGGGGATTAAATATTAGATATACTGATTAACGATTTACTATAATAACAGGGCCATGAGGCGGATTGATCTAACCAGAAACTCCCCTGGCAAGTTAGTAAACCTTAGGCGTGGGGTTTGGGCTTGGTGTCCAGAGCCATTGCCCCCTGCATTGGAGGCTTCTTGGCCTCTTGCCCACCAATTAGCCAACGCGGAACGGGCTTTTGGGATGTTTCTTGGACGTGGCGCCCACCCAAATCTGCTAGGCTTCTTGCGGAGCGTCCTGCCGATAGCGGAGGTTGCGGCGCTTTCACGCTTAAATGGCCAGCCAACCAGTTTTGAATCGGCCATTTTATCACGCGCCATGGACAATCAAGCCGATGCTCGGATAAATCAACTGGTTGATAATTATCAGCGGGCTTTGGAGCAAGGTTCTTTTCAGTTATCCAAAGGTCTGCCGGTAAACCTTATGCTTACCCTGGATTTGCACAATATCCTGTTCGGCCAGATGGGTGCCGAGGCAGGAAATTTCCGGGAAACCCAGTTGGAACCCTTTAATTTATTAGGTGTTGAGTCTGCAACCCATATTTTTACCCCGCCTCCGGTCGATTTCCTTAAGCCAGCCCTGTATTCTTTGGACAAATTCTTCCGTCACCCGCCTTCTTTGCCCGATCTGGTAATTGCCACACTGGTTTATTATCAGCTGGTTGCCCTTCAACCTTTTGAAATGGGCTCCGGTATCATGGCGGGCCTGATATTTAGCCTCATGACATCTAAGCAGGGAGGCCATGATGGGGCACTATTACCTTTAACCCCTTATATTGAAAGAAATAAGGAAAAGCTGGCCAAAGCTTTTTATGAAATTATGCAAAACGGAGACTGGGCCGGGTGGACCGGTTTGTTTCTGGACATGATTGCCGATCAAAGCGCCCGGCTTGTGGATATCACTGGCAGGCTGGATACCCTTCATCATGATTATTCAAAGCTTTTGGTGGCAGAGCGGGCCTCAAACGTGCTCCCCCAGCTACTGGACGAGCTTTTCAGCCTGCCCGCCATAACGGTGAACCGGGCGGCCCGGGTTTGCAGGGTTACTTTCCGGGCGGCGCAATTCAATGTGGAGAAGCTGGTGTCGCTGGGGATTTTGGCGGAACATACGGGAAGACGGCGCAACCGGGTCTATGTGGTTCCTCAACTTATTGAGTTATACGGGTCTATTTAGCTTTACCCGAATGGATATAGTCCCCAACTTTTCTCATCCATTTCATTTCCGCCTCGCTCATTTCCCCCTTGTCCAGCGCGGATAGGGCTTCTTTCAGCTCATCCATATTTTTAGGCCCGCTCATGCACACGTCAACTGTAGGGTTGCTCATCACAAACCTATAACAATCAGAGGCTTTAGGTGTCGCCTCGCCAGAGGGGGTGTTACCAGATTTCAATAACTGTCCCCAGCAGGTGGTGGTGTATGTGGTGATTGCTGGGCGGACAGACCTTTCTTTGTCTATATGAGGGAATATCTCGTCTTCCGCACCCCTGTGGACGGCGTTATAACGGGTCATCATTGCATCGTACAGTCCAGAGGCGGCGAATTCAGGGAAAGCTTTCCTATTATGCCCCGAAATGGCCAGGTGCCGGAATAACCCCTTAACTTTTAAGTCACTACAAATATCCAGCGTCTTCTGGGACGGAGGGCCGTTGTGCCAGCCCAACAGTAACACATCCACATATTCCAACCCGTTATTTTTCAAGAACGAATAGAAACTCCTGTTAAACGGCCAAGCCCATTCCCGCCAGTATATTTGGGCGACAATGATCAACTGCTCCCGTTTGCCTTTGCCTGTCAGGTTCTTTATGGCCTGGGTCATGCCGTCCCGCCGGATGGAGCCATGATACAGGTAGTTAACCCCCCTTTCCACCGCCATTTCAACACCTTCGGCCGACACGCCGTATCCCCCGGCCAAGCCAAGCCTTAATACTTTCCGGCCTGTCCGGCCCAACACCCCTTCCCTAAAAGCTTCCTTGGTAAGCATAACTTCCCCGCTTTAACTTATTGGTTTAATGTACGACCTTATAACCAAGCGGGGCAACCGGATATTAAAATTTGAATAACTTGTAAGGTTTTATTATCTTACAATATAGAAGAGCCTTAAGGCTCAAGGGTGTTTGGTTAGTTTTGGCTATATACTTTCATGGGCGTGGAACCCTTGGTTTCGCCCATTTATTGTAACGCTATATGAAGAAGCTTGGCCGATATCAAATTCAGGATAAGATCGGCAGTGGGGGTATGGGCCTTGTTTTTAAAGGACTAGACCCTAAAATCAACCGCCCTGTAGCCTTAAAGGTCATCCGCTCCTCCACCCTGGCCAAGGATAAAGAAATCCACCATCTGCGGCCAATGGAACGGTTCATGGTAGAGGCCCAAGCCGCCGGGCGTCTTTCCCACCCCGCCATAGTAACCATCTATGACGTGGGGGAGGAAACCCTTCAAGACGGTTCTCTCAGCGTTTATATTGCTATGGAATTCCTTGAAGGTAAAGGGTTGGACTGGCACATCAAGAACAAGACATATAAAAGCCTCGACAAAAAGCTTCAAATAATCAAAGAAATAGCGGAAGGGATGGAATATGCCCACCGCCATAGCGTAATCCATAGGGATCTAAAGCCCTCCAACATAATCATGGTGGAGGGGGATCATCCTAAAATTACCGATTTCGGCCTGGCCCGGGTGCCGGACTCTTCCCTGACTCTTTCCGGCGCAATCATGGGTACTCCCAGCTATATGTCGCCAGAGCAGATTTATGGCAAACGGGTGGATGCGCGGACGGATATTTTTTCGCTGACAGTTATCCTTTATGAGCTTGTAACCGGGGAAAAGCCTTTCACAGGAAGCAACATAACATCCATAATTTTCAACGTTATAAATCAGGATCCAACCCTGCCCACAAGCCTAGACCCGGCGTTGCCCCCAGTTTTGAACTCACTGATCCAAAGAGGGTTGTCCAAGGAACTGGAGGGCAGGTTTTCAAACTTCACCGAATATCTGGGCGCGTTGAATCTGGTTATGGGAGCCCTACCCGCCGGTGAATCTGCAATATCTGCTAAACCAATTGAAAAAACAGCGGGTATTGCCGTAGAAACGCCTTTCCAAGGCCATGAGGAAACCCCTGTGACCGTTTCATTTTTTGAGGGGGAAGTTACCCAGGATTTCATCCCCGCTCCCGCAAAACAGGAGGAGGCTTTTTTGGAGCCCTCCGCAGGTGAAGAGCCTACGCTGGAAATTCCGGCCAGCATGGTTAGGCAAAAGGGGGATACGGCGCTAAAGGCCAAGTTTTCAAAGCTTTTATCGAAATTCCCCCATATTTCATACAGCATGGATGAAAACATGCTGGCGGAACGTATTGAAGAGATGCTCACTAAAATGGGCTTCTATCTGCATGCGGGCATCACCGCCCCCATGGCCAACCTGGCCCGGCAAATAAATTACGAGACTAAACGGGGTCACCTTTATCTACTGCTTTATAAGCCCAAACAGTCCGGCTACAACCTGGTGGATCTTTTTAGGGAACTACTGCGTTTAAATCCGACCATAGACATGGGTGTGGTAATCCCTATTTTCCGTAGCACCGTGACATCGGAGCAACAGCACACACTATTCAAATTCCTGGCGGATTTCGGTGTGAAATACGCCGTTTTCCTCACCCCAAACGTGGTTTTAGACCAGAACATCGCCGAAATCATGAGCGATCTGGTCCGGTACGCGGATTTGGATGTGAACGGTTTTTCGGTCAGGGAGAAGCAACTCCCTGAAATCAAGAAAAACGGAACCGAGGATATAGACACTTACAGAGGTCTGCTGGCCCTGGGTGAAAGCCTTATGAGATCAGGACAGTTTGAAGAAGCTATAAAAGTTTTCACTGAAGCGGTGCTATTCAAACCGGACTTTGCGTTATTGGTTAACCGGGGGGACGCCTATTACAAAATCCGCCGGTACGTTCCCGCCCTTAACGACTACCGGGAAGCCAACCGGTTGAACCAGACCGCCCCCATCCCATACGCGAAAATCGGAGCCTGTTGTTTGATAATGGCCCGGCGCGAGATGGAGGAGGACAACACGGAAAAAGCCAGGAACTGGTTTGAGGTGGGCATTAAGCGCCTGCTTGAATCGGAAAGGTTGATAGAACAATACGAAAGGCAGAATCGCGCCACTCCCGAGAAACTGGCCAAAAATCCATACGCGGCGTTGCTTTCGGCCATGCACGAGGTGGATTTTGAAATAACGGGCTTGGATGACATCAAGAACCGCTTGGCGGAGCTGGCGGCGCGGCTGGCCTACAAGACCCGAAACATGGAAGCGGACGATCCGGAAACAGACCTGGAAATGCTGTTGGACCGGGCGTTGATCCTGGCCGCCAGCGGAAACCAGGCCGAGGCGGAGAAAATATTCCGTAGCGCCCTGAAGCGGGATCCAGCCATTGTAGCGCCCGCTTTCAACAATTACGCCGTCACCTTAAGAAAAGCCGGGGAGTATGGCAGGGCTTATGAAATATACCTGGAGCTTCTCAAATACACCATCCCGGAAAAGCACATCGTTTTGGAAAACATGAAAACCGCAGGATTGAGGCATGCCCTGCAACTGCGGAACATGGGGCGGTTTGAAGACGCGAAAATGGTGTATAAAACCATCCTTGTACAAAACCCCATGGGTAAGGAATGGGTGCTATGCGAACTGGCGTCCACCGACCTGGAGACCGGAGACCAGCCCGAAGCCTGTAGCAGGTTAATCGAGGCCCTTTTCCATAATCCGGGGCTTATGAAATCGGAAGAGTTCAACAGCTACCCGGAGCTGGAAAAACTCCACTGTTTGATCTTAAAAAGGCTGAACCAGGCAAAGGAATAATACCGGAATGTATTATAATATCCTTTAGCAACCACCCTTTGATTAAGCTATAAACAATGCCGGTAGATATAGCCAGTTTAAAATTCCTTATAGTTGACGACAGCAAGTTCATGCGGAGTGTCGAAAAACATGCCTTGGAGGGCATCGGCGCCACAAGCATAACGGAGGCGGGCACAGGCCGGGAGACGGTTGAAAAGCTTGCCACTGAGGTTTTCGACGTGTTGATACTGGACATGATGCTTCCCGACATGTCCGGCATTCAAGCCTTGCAGGCGGGGAAAGCCGCCGGGTTGAACAAGGATATCCATGTAATCATGGTGACCGGTGAGTCGGACAAGGACACGGTTCAGAAAGCCATCAAGCTGGGGGTGAAAGGATACATCATAAAAACCTTGACCACCGAAGACCTTGGCGAAAAGGTGAGAGGTAACCTGGAGCGGCTTTATACGCCAAAGCCCCCCTCCCAGGATTAGTGATCCGCCTGTAACCCTTTAGAATTAAGGGTGGTGTCTCAGTTTGAATCTCAAATAACAGACAGATCCTTCACTACGCTTGCGCTTCGCCCAGGATGACAATGTTAGCAACGGCTTTTATATTGTCATTCTGAGCGTAAGTGAAGAATCTCCCCTGTACTTTCAAACTGAGACGCTACCGAATTAAGCCATTCGTTGACAACCCTTTTAAACAAGCTTAAATTAAATAGGTAGGGAACATTCCTTAACAATCGGTGGCTCGTATGCCTATTAGCATAAACAATTCTTTCACTACCTCCGCCCAGAGAAACATTGCCTCCTCTGGCTCCCGGCTGGCGGACAGTCTTTCAAAACTGGCGTCCGGCAAGCGAATAAACAAAGCCGCGGACGATGCGGCGGGTCTGGCCATTGCCGAACAGTTAAATGCGGACATCGCTTCCGCCGAACAGGCCCAGCGGAACATATCCGATGGAATGTCTATGACCCGCGTGGCCGAAGGGGCTCTGGGAGAGGTGTCGGACATGCTCACCCGAGGGCGGGAGCTTGCCGTCCAGGCCGCCAGCGGCACCTTGAACAGCGAGCAGAGGGCGCTTTTAAACAATGAAATCAGCGCCATCAAGTCTGAAATTGACCGGGTGGCGGGAACCACAGAGTTTAACGGCCAAAAATTGCTCAGTGGCGAGCTGGCCCCTGGCGCCGCCACGCAGGTGAACGTTCAGGCCGGGATCAACAGCACCCCGGCGGACCAGATAAACCTGAATGTGGTGGACCAGGCGGACACGGGAGCGTTAGGTGTTTCCGGGGTGGACATCAGCACCCAGCAAGGGGCGCGGGACGCATTGGCGGCCTTCGATACGGCAATCCAAAACGTGACCGAGAGCCGGGCCAACATCGGCTCGCTCCAGAACAGGTTCGACTCGGCGGCCAGCAACCTGGGCGTTTACAAGGAAAACCTTGTTGCGGCCAACTCCAACATCAGCGACCTGGATTATGCCCAAGGCGTGTCGGACATGAACCGGAACAACGTGCTGAACCAGGCGGCCACTTCGGCGCTGAAACAGGGAACGAAAATTCAGGCCGGGGCGATAGGCTCTCTGCTGAACATCAAAGGCTAGGGTGGTCCTTTCCGGTTAGACCCGCGAAACCCTCGCGGGTTTTTTAATTCTCCGGCTCGGCGGTTTGCACCCGCTTAATATTTTTTGCAAGCCCGGTCAAATCATCCACCTCCACCAGCACGGCGTTTAGTTGGCCGGGGCCATGGGCCTCCTCGAACCTCTCGGGCAACTTCTGTAAAAACCTTTTGAGAATTATGTCCACCCGCACGCCGATTATGGAATGGGCCGGGCCGGTCATGCCCACGTCTGTTATAAACGCCGTGCCGCGGGACATGATTTTCTCGTCGGCGGTTTGCACATGGGTGTGGGTTCCCAGTACGGCGGACACCCGCCCGTCCAGAAAATATCCCAACGCCTGTTTTTCAGACGTGGCCTCGCAATGGGCGTCCACTATTACTATGTTGGTTTCGGCTTTAAGTTTTTCCAGCTCCCGTTCTGCGGCTTTGAAAGGACAGTCCAGCGCGTCCATGAACACCCGGCCCATCACGTTTAGTATGCCCACCTTTTTCCCGCCCCGGGTGGTGAACACGGCGGAGCCTCTGCCGGGAACCCCTTCCGGGTAGTTGGCCGGGCGCAGAACGCGGGCGTCAACCTTGGCTATATCCAGCGCCTCTTTCTTGTCCCACACGTGGTTGCCGGTGGTAACCGCTTCCACCCCGGCGGCGTAAACCTCTTCGAGCATCTCTTTGGTGAAGCCGAAACCGCCCGCCAGGTTCTCGCAGTTGGCGATGACAAAATCGGCCTTCATCAGGTTTACGATGTTGGCCAGGCCTGTTTTCAGCATGCGCCGGCCGGTTCTGCCGAACACGTCGCCGATTACGAGAATTTTCATCCAGTCCAGCCTTTACCGCGCGAAATCGGTGACGCGGGTTTCCCTTATCACCGTAACCTTTATCTCGCCGGGATATGCCAACTCACCCTCTATTTTGCGGGCGATGTCTTTGGCCAGGAAGAAGGCCTCGCTGTCTTTCACCGTTTCCGGTTTTACCACCACGCGGATTTCGCGCCCGGCCTGGATGGCGTAGGTTTTTTCCACGCCGCCGAACGAGTTGCCGATCTCCTCCAGCTTCTGCATCCGCTTGATGTAGTTTTCCAGCATCTCCCTGCGGGCGCCCGGACGGGAGGCGGAAAGCGCGTCCGCCGCGGCCACCAGCACAGCTATCACCGATTCGGCGGGCACGTCCTCGTGATGGGAGGCGATGGAGTTTAACACCACCTTCGGCTCGTTATGGCGCCGGGCCACGTCGAACCCAATCTGCGTGTGGGTGCCTTCCACGTTGTGGTCCAGCGCTTTGCCTATGTCGTGCAACAGCCCGGCCCGTTTGGCCAGTTTCACGTTCTGGCCCAGTTCCGCGGCCATGATGCCCGCCAGAAAACCCACCTCTATGGAGTGGCGCAGGACGTTCTGCGAATAAGAGGTGCGGAACTTCAGCCGGCCCAGGATTTTTATAAGCTCCGGATGGATGCCGTCCACGCCCAGCTCGAAACAGGCTTTCTCGCCCTCTTCACGGATGAGGTTGTTTACCTCTTTGGTCATTTTCTCCACGGTGTCCTCGATGCGGCCAGGGTGTATCCTGCCGTCGTGGATCAGCCGTTCCAGCGTTAGCCTGGCCACTTCGCGTTTCACCGGGTCAAAACAGGAAAGGATGACGGCGTTGGGGGTATCGTCTATTATCAGGTCCACCCCGGTGGCAACTTCCAGCGCGCGGATGTTGCGCCCTTCCCTGCCGATGATCCTTCCCTTCATCTCGTCGCTGGGCAGATCCACCACTGAAACGGTGTTCTCGGCCACATAGTCCGAGGCGTAACGCTGGATGGCGTTAGCGATGATTTTCTGGGCGCGCTCCGTTCCTTCCGATTTGGCCTGGTCCTCGATTTTCTTTATGACCATGGCCGACTCCAGCCGCGCGGTTTCCAGCAAACGTTCTTTAAGTTCCTCTTTGGCCTCATCCGGAGTCATGCCCGAGACCTGCTGGAGCTTGGAAATCTGGTCCTCCACCAACTGGCCATACTCTTCCTCTTTTTTGGCGAGGCTCTTTTCTATTTCGGTAACACGGGTTTCCTTGCGGGCCAGTTCCCGCTCCTGCCGTTCGGTTTGCTCCAGCTTTTTGTCCAGGATCTTTTCCCGGTTGAGCAGGCGTTTCTCCAACTGCTCAATCTCATTCTTGCGCTCGGTGATCTTTACATCGAACTCCGCTTGGGCTTTCAGGGCCGCCTCTTTTGCTACCAGGCTGGCTTCCTTCGTGATGGTTTCAGCCTCTTTTTTGGCGTGGGTCAATATCTGGCCGGCCTCGTTTTTGGCGGCATTTACAGTCTCTTCCGCCTGCTTGCCACCGACGTTCTTGCGAATGGCAAACCCCAAACCAACACCTGCGGCCAATGCGGCAAATACGTAGATCAGAATATCCATAAATTCTGCCTTTCCCTACAGAAGACGTATACATTCAAATAGTTCCGGCAATGAAGGAGACAAAGCGCCTCCATCGCGGACCGTTAGGGAAGCCGGATGACTATGGATCAGTCTTAGGTTAGATAGCTACTTTAGCGGGAATTTATGCCAGCGACGCGCAAGGAGGGCCCGCAAGAGAGCGCAAACGGACAATTGGAGGCATGCGAACCCCCTCAAAGCCGGGCACTACCGCGTATATATGGGCACAAGGCGCGTTAAGGCCGGAACGGAACAACACCCGTCCGGCGCTGGAATTCCACTTTTCGCAAAGGATGGAGGCGTTTTGCAAACAATGGGCGGAAACCACCCCTAAAAACCCAAGGCAAACAGCTAAGCCTAAGGTTAAAACGCCAGCCCCTACAAACCCTATCATGACAGATACCATTGAAATCAAACGGAATCCAAATAAAACCAATTTTTTCTTATCAAAATCCCCCGCCATCGCCGGCTGGCCGCATCTTTTGAACCTGGTTTAACCAGGTGGGCGCCATGGTATCCGTTTTCAGGCTCCCCGGCCATCTTCCATGGAAGACCTCCGGGTCTGCGCAACTCGCGGATCTAAACAGCTCCCGTTCAAAGATTTAATGGCTCAAAAAAATCACAGCCAGGGTCGCACGCGGCAGGGGAGTATTAATTTCTGCCGAAACGGCTGTTTTTTAGCCCGCCCCTCTTTGGAATGCGACTATTCTCAATCATTTATATATCATAAAGAGCGTTCAAGAACAATGAAAAAACGGTAGTGTCCCAGTTTGAAGTACAGGGGAGATTCTTCACTTACGCTCAGGATGACAATATAAAAGCCGTTGATAACATTGTCATCCTGAACGAAGCGCAAGCGAAGTGAAGGATCTGTCTATTATTTGGGATTCAAACTGGGACACCACCGAAAAAACGAGGCTTGCCAGAGGGTATTAAGGCAATTTATAGTCTAATTTCAATTAAAAACAGAGAACTTCCTTGTGATGACTGAAGATAAATACGCCGGATTTTTAAAAAATGTTACCGCTGAATCCGCGGCGGGCCAACTATTGATAGTAGGTTTCGACGGGACAAGATATACCCCCGCCATGGGCTCCGGATTTAAAAAACTAAAACCCGCCGGGGTGATCCTGTTCGCACGGAACATTGAAAACGGCGGACAAACCAAATCCCTCATAGCCGACATTAAAAACCTTATTGAAGACATCACCGGCCTGCCTCCGTTTGTGTGCGTGGATCAGGAGGGTGGCCGGGTGTCCAGGCTTCCCAAGTCTTACCCCGCGTTCCCCACCGCCGCGAAACTTGGAGAAGATGGAAGCGAGGAACTGGTAGAGAAAACCTACGGGCAGATTGGCGCAATACTTAGCGACCTGGGCTTTAACGTGGATTTCGCGCCGGTGCTAGACCTGGGCACCAACACCGAAAGCCCCGTTATAGGCGACCGCGCTTTCTCGCCCGATGCGGATAAAGTGGCCCGCCTTGGCCGGGCCGCCATAAGGGGGTTGAGAGGCGCTGGCATCCTGGCTTGCGGAAAACATTTCCCCGGCCATGGCGACACCAGCAAAGACAGCCATCTGGATTTGCCTGTGGACGCACGGCCCTCAGGGAGGCTGATAGAGGTGGAGATGAACCCGTTCCGCATGGCGGTGGAGGAGCGGGTGGAATTTATGATGACCGCGCACGTGATATACCCGGAACTGGATGAAACCTATCCGGCCACCCTTTCAAAAAAGATCATTACAGGCATTTTGCGTGAACAGATGGGTTATGAAGGGGTGATAGTGGGCGACGATCTGGACATGAAAGCCATCGCCGAGCATTGGCCTGACGAGGAAGGAACCCGCCTGTCTTTCCTCGCCGGGGCGGACATGGCCATGGTGTGCCACGAAACGCCTCGCCGGCAAAAAGTGTTCGACGCCACGCGGGCCATGATAGGCGCCGGTGAGTTGGACGGCGACCAGACGCAAGCAAGGCTGGCGCGGATTTTAAAGCTCAAGGGGAGGCTGGCCTAGTTTTCACCGGCGGGTAATGGCCGCCAGAAACCTTTCCATCCTGCGGTAATGTGTTCCCCGCCAATATACCTTTCCGCAACCGCCGCAACGCCAGAAATTTTCATGCTCCATCAGAACCACCGGGGGCAGGCTGGGCGCCCGGTCTTTAGGTAATGGCTCCACATTTCCATTGCATCGAACGCATCGGGTGAAGGGGCGTATGGATTCGTAAAGGTCGAACCGCTCCAAGACTTCCTTTGCCTGTTCCCTGGGATTTTCAGACTTTACTCGATAACCCCGGGTAACGGATTTTCGTTTCAACAACTCTGTGTCGCGGCTTAAGAGTATTCTTTTCCCGCTTATGGAAATGGCGGCCAGGGTGTCATCGCTGTAATCGTTCCGGTAGGCCGAGTCGAACCCCATCATGCGGAGATATTTCGCCAGGCGCCCCAGATGCGCGTCCAGAACAAACCGGGTTTGACGGAGCGGCTCGGGCCGGATTTTTCCCAGCGAGGCCACGTTAAACGACTCGAACACCGGGTAAACACTGATAAGCTCCCCACCATGAGGCCGATAGGTGAGCGGCGCCGATTCTCCGTTCACCAGCGCCACGTCCACCAGCTCCACGGCGATCCCCAGGCCGCGCAGGATGGATTCCAAAGAATCCCCCGGCGTGAAAAGATGGGTAAACACCCGTTGTCTTTTCTCCGGCGGCAGACAGCTGTTCAGTTCCGCGTAAACGCGGATGTCACACCACCCGCAGTCATCGGCGTTGTTCATGGCGTTAATTCCCGATGACGTGGCTCGCCCCCCTAGGCCTGTTCGGTTCCCCATATCACAGGCGGGGTGATGCCGTTCATCCGGGCATACAGCCACGCCTGGCCGCGATGGTGGACGTTCTCGGCGTATAGCTCCCACAGGATTTGCTCCACCGTAAGCTCCTCGCCGCCCCAGTAGGGTTTCAGCGTCGTTTTTAAAATCGGGTCTCCCATGGCGGACAGATAATTTTTAAGCTCCTGCCATGATTGGCGTATCTGGCTGGCGGCCTCGGCGGGGCTGTGGGGCTGGTTGGCGGGAGCGCCGTAGTCTCCGGGAAAATCGTAGGGCTGGCCCTTGATACTTTTCAGGAAAAACCTGCGGTGGACGCAGGTATGGTGGAGAAGATATATCCACGGCAGGCTTTTGCCGCAAGGTTTCCACATCATTTGTGTTTGGGGGATTTGTTCGGCGGCCTTGGCCATCTGCTCCACCACCTCACCCTGCCTTGTCAAAAAAACATCCAGTGCGCCCATTTTTGATTCTCCCGCGTGGTTAAATGTTTTTCCTGTAAAAGCGATAAATCGCGCTGTGCTATTATAACTTTTATTCCACAGGACAATCCCGATGCGGTTTGTGAAGGAGGGCGGGTTTAATGCGGCTTCTTACGCGTTCCGATTTCGACGGCCTGGCTTGCGCGGTGCTGTTAAAAGAAATGAACCTTGTGGACGGCTACAAGTTCGTCCACCCCAAGGATGTGCAGGACGGCCTTGTGGAAGTCACCGATAATGACATCCTGGCCAATATCCCCTTCGCCGACGGGTGCGGCCTGTGGTTCGACCATCATGCCAGCGAGCATGAGCGGCAAGACCTGAAGGGCCGTTACAGGGGCGCCTCCTACCATGCGGATTCCGCCGCCCGCGTTATCTACGACTATTACGGTGGCAAGGAAAAGTTCGGCCATCTGGACGCGATGATGGAGGCGGTGGACAAGGCCGATTCCGGCAGGCTGGCCGTGGATGAAATTCTAAATCCCAAGGGGTGGATTCTCCTTTCGTTCATTATGGACCCCCGCACGGGGCTGGGGCGTTACCGGGATTACCGCATAAGCAATTACGACCTGATGATGCGGATGATAGACCTTTGCCATTCCAAAACCGCCAGCGAGATACTGCAGGATCCGGACGTGGTGGAGAGGATGAAACGATATTTCGAGCAGGACGCGCATTTCCGCGACATGCTCCTGGCCCACACCCGGGCTGACGGTAACGTGATAATCACAGACCTGCGCGGCGTGGACGAAATATACACCGGCAACAGGTTCATGGTTTACGCTTTATTCCCGGAGCAGAACATATCCATATGGCTTATAGACGGCCGGGCGAAACAAAACGCGGTTTTCGCCGTGGGGCATTCCATAGTGAACCGCACGTCGAAAACGAACGTGGGAAGCCTGATGCTGAAATATGGCGGTGGTGGGCACCCCAAGGTGGGCACATGCCAGGTTCCATACGCCGACTAACGGAATAAACCAGGAGCGTTGTGATGAAAAAGATAGTGGTGGCCTTCGTCGCGCTTTCAATAATGGCCGGCCCGGCCATGGCCAGCGTTAAAACGATAAAACTGGGCAAGGAGCTTTATCACTCCCAGAAGTTCAAATGCTACACATGCCACGGCCAGCGCGCCCAAGGCGGTTCGGCCCCCAACCTTCGGAAAGCGGCTAATAAATTCAGCAAGGCCACATTGCTGAAAAGGGCCGCGCACATGTGCCCACCCACCGGCATGTGTAGCCCGAAACAGTTGGGCGCCATAGTGGATTACCTCCGGTCGCTTTAACCGCCTCCGGATGGCGGCGGGGACGTGATGGGAATTTACGATTTTTACCGGACGAAAATATTCCCGCGGATCCTGGACTGGTCGCTGGACAATGAAAACGTGGAGAGCCACCGGCGGCTGGTCCTTAAAAACGTTTCCGGCGCCACGCTGGAGATAGGTTTTGGCTCCGGCCTTAACCTGCCCCATTACCCCCCGCATATAAAAAAGCTCACCATTGTAGAACCCAACGCGGGCATGAACGCCTTGGCTTTACGCAGAATCAATAAATCACCCATCGAAGTGACCTCCCATCATCTTTCCGGCGAAAACCTGCCGGAACCGGACGATTCGTTCGACAGCGTGGTTTCCACCTGGACGCTGTGCAGTATTGACGATGTGGACACAGCGGTGAAAGAAATCCTGCGGGTTCTAAAACCCGGCGGCGGATTTTATTTTCTGGAGCACGGGCTGGCGGAAAACGAGCGTACAGGGAAATGGCAAACCCGGCTTACGCCCCTAAATATGGTGATAGCCGACGGATGCCGGCTGGACAGGGACATTTGGCGGATAGTGGAGAACGCCGGGCTGGAGCTTACGGAACGCGAGCGGGTGGTTTTCAAAAACGCCCCAGGAATTTTAGGAAGGCTTTATCTGGGGAAAGCTGTCAAAAAATGATGGTTGTATGATTAGTATGAATTTCAGAAATACTATTTTTCAAGAAAGAGTTTTGAAAGAATCCCGGTGCGAGCATAAAAAGCTCTTGAAACGCTACCATGACCAGCCCCTTTGGTTCTGGGCTGAATATAAACCCCCATCTTCCCAGTCAATGCTGTAAATCCAGAGTTAATAATGGTCTTACGCACTAAATCATAATCGGCCTTTATTTGCCTATAAATTTCAGGATCGTCGAGATTAAACGCTTGTACCGAATGCAGGATCGATGATTTTTCATCTTGTCCTTCCCATATTCTCGCAACCACAACCATCTTTCTCAATTTGGCAAGAATATGGCTCTTTTCAAATTCTGTTTTTCTCACATTGACGGGATCTATCATGGTTATAGCCATGGTCTCTTTAACACGCAGGGCGCCATCTTTCTTGCGAGCCAATGAAATTGTCTTAAGCTCCCATGAGCCAAAGTTGGGTGATTGCGAGGAATTCAGCGGTAGGCCAAGGTATCGTTCAATAACGTGTCCGGCCCATCCTTTATTCTTTCTGCCATTTGAAAAAACTGTTACTTCATATTTATCAGCAAGCAGTCTCAGATCCTCTCCAACTATTTTCTTGATTTTTACGACAGCCTCGGCTCTTTCCATGTTTTCAGTCCTAATTATCTATTTGAAAGCCAATGCGCCGGCTGGGGAAATAAGTAATGGCACCGATGCAGCTTCTATTAACCGTCTCTTGGAAAGCGCCAGAAAGCCCTCCTCCATATCTATCCCTACGTAGCTTCTTTTTAAAAGCATTGCACTCACGCCAGTTGTAGAGCTACCGCAAAAAGGATCCAAAACTAAATCGCCTTCATTGGATGATGCAAGAATGATTCGGGTTAGTAGCTCCAAAGGTTTTTGAGTCGGGTGCTTGCCGAATTTTTTTTCGCGCGAGTTAGGAGCGGAAATTCCCCATACATTGTCAGCACCCTCCGCTTCCTCCTGCGCGTCAAACCTCCACAGGCTTTTCATCTGCTTCCCGCTATTTAAATGCTTCATCGTCTGGTAATTAAAACAGTGCTTGCTCTGACTGTTCTTTGCGGCCCATAAAATGGTTTCAGTAGAGTGAGTAAAATAGCGGCAGGAAAGGTTTGGTGGGGGATTCCTTTTATACCAAACAATGTCGTTCAATATTTTATAGCCTAACTCCTGCATCGCATATCCAATAGAATAAATAACATGCGTAGTGCCAGAAACCCAAATCGTTCCATTTGGTTTTAAAACTCGCTGGCAAGCGCGTAGCCACTTGAGGTTAAATTCGTGGTTTTCTTGATGACCGCTAGATTTGTCCCACTTCCCCTTATTAACTGAAACCATTCGGCCAGCCTGACAGGTAATTCCACCATTTGAGAGAAAATATGGAGGATCGGCAAAAATCATATCCACCGATTTTTCACGAGCCTGATTTAATATCTCTATACAGTTTCCTTGGAGTAGCTTAACGGCATGCTCCTTATCGTCGTAATAAACGGAATATGGCCTTTTATTTACGCCATAAGAAACCTGATCTTCTCCAACATAAAAAGCAATTGGATCAGCTTGTTCATATTTCTTAACTTTTTTTGGCATTGTCGATAACTATCCTTTGATCAAAGTATGGCATAACCCCCATGTCAGTCAACAACATCGGGATTGGTCAGACCTTCCAATCTCGCGAGATGTTCTTTCACTTCGCAATAGCCAGCTTCCCTATTTACCACCAATCACTGTGCCTTTAACTCCAATAGGAGTCATGGTGACTACTGCAAAGAATCAATCCCACTTAAAATTGAAGGCTATGTTTGACCAATAAAAATCTGAACACCGCTCTTTTAAGAGCGAATACCAATTTCGCTTAATTTGCGTCATCTATAAACTGGAGTCAAGTCTGGAATTTGCGCTAAACTCATGACATGAAAATCGTAAATTCCGTTCCCTTGCCCGGTTCCGAGTCCACGTCTATCTTCCAGTTATGATCCTCCACGATCTGTTTGACGATTGCCATGCCCAGCCCGGTGCCCTCTTTTTTACCGTGGGTGAACAGTGGCTCCCAAATCTTCGCCAGGTTTTGCCGGTCTATCCCCACGCCGGTATCGGCCACTTTTAAAACCACGCCGCCGCTGGACCTGGCGGCGGATATGACAAGCGTTCCGCCGTTGGGCATGGCCTCCACGGCGTTCCGGCAAAGGTTCAGCAGTACCCGGCGGAACCTGCGCTGATCCATGGAAATCTCGATACCCGGCTCGGCGTCGAACAATATTTCCACGTTGGGCTCTGCGAAACTACGCACCTGCTCCACCACCCCTTCCAGGGCATAGCGCAGGTCTGTGCTGGTCCTGAACAGTTTGGCGTGGCCAGTTTTAACGAAATCGAATATGTCTTCAATGAGGCCGTATATGTTATCCCCCGCCTTGCGGACCAGCTCGGCCACCTTGGCGGCCCGGTCCGCTGGCATATCCGGCTTCCGCAGAAGGTCGGAGGCTATATGAAGCTGATGGATGTCATTCCGTATGTCGTGCAGGATGGAAGATGCCATGCTACCCACCACCGAAAGTTTCTCGGCGCGGTTAAGCTCTTCCCGCAGGCGTTCAGTCTCCAGCGACACCGCAATCTGGGAGGCCAGGGTTTCCAGCAGGCGCAAGTCCGTCTCGGAAAAGAAAGCGGGCTGTTCGCTTTCCACGTTGAAGATGCCTATGGTCTTCTCGTTGTATTTTAAGGGGACACACAGTTCCGAGCGGCAGTTTTCCACACCTTTTATGAACCTGTGGTCTTTTAACGTGTCCTCTACCAGGATGGATTTGCCTGTGCGGGCCGCCTCGCCGCTTATCCCCTCGTCCAGATGGATTATCAAGTCCTCCGCTTCCCGGGGGAACCCTATGGATATCCTGGAAACCAGCTCGTCCCCTTTCAGCAGGCGGATAATGGCATGGTCGTAACCCAACACGTCGTGGGATATGAGGATGGCCATTTCCAGAATCTGCTCTTCCGACCGGGAGGCGGCCAGGTATTGGCCCAGGAAATTGACTTTCTGAAGCTTGTCGTCCATTTTGTATATATGCTGGTAGCGTAATAGCCATGCTATCATAAGCGCGGTTTTTCTGTTGGATAGGATAGGTCGAAAATTCCGGATTATGACTACTTTCAAGCCCGAAACCCGGGGTCAAAGCGATACCCTTTCACATCAAAGCCTGGCGCCCCTTTTCTGGGTGGTAATGCATGACGATCCTGTGACAACCATGGATTTTGTGGTAGAAACACTAATTAAAATATATGGTTACGATTTCCAGAAGGCTAACGACGTGATGATGGCCATCCATAACAACGGGTTGGAGAAGGTGGCGCTTTTACCACTGGAGAGGGCCGAGTTTAAGGTGGAGATCACCCATCGCTCCGCCCGGTCGAAGGGGTTTCCGTTAACCTGCACATTGGAACCGGATTGATGGAAACCGGCCAAACAAATTGTCACTCCGGGCGAAGTCGAGGCGTTACAACCAGTTGTTGTCCTTCGGCAGGCTCAGGGCGACAATTCCCTGATAAGAACTGGCATTTTACGGCTGGATGCTTTAGAATCTCTCTTTTCGTGATGGGCCGTTAGCTCAGCTGGTAGAGCAGCTGACTCTTAATCAGCGGGTCGGTGGTTCGAGTCCACCACGGCTCACCAATCATTCCAAGGTCAAAACCGGGTTCTTGAACGCCCCGGTGGAGCCAAACCCACCTTCGCCCCGATGGGTGTCGTTTAGCTGTCCGGTTATCTCCACTTTCCAGTTGGTTACCGGGCAGGGTATCAGCTGGGCGATTTTCTGGTCCTGCAATATTGTCACATCCTCCCCAGAGGAGTTCGTGAGCAGGATAACAATCTCGCCACGGTAGCCATGGTCTATCACCCCGGCGGAGACGGTGATTCTTTTTAAGGCCATGGAAGAGCGGTCTTTTATTATCCCGCCCCACCCTTCCGGGAACTCCACGGCAATGCCGGTTTTTACTGGTTTCATCTGCCCGTGGGGTATTTCCACATGCTCCAGCGCAAACAGGTCATAACCCAAATCGCCCGGTTTTGCTTTCTCCGGCGGATGGGCGGCGGGGTGGAGTTTTTTAACTTTTAGAGTGTCCATAGGCTGGTGATGTTAACCCGTGGAAGGCCCAAGGTCAAACCCGCAATTTTCCCTTTGAACCCAGGCTTCTGGGGTGTAAATTGAAATCGTCAGCAACGCTATGTGGTGAATCGGCATGTGCGGGCAATCGTTCAGCGATAGAGAAGACCTGCTAGACACCCTTCAGAAGTTACAACCGCACGACCATCTGTGCCTTATCTATGAAACCCGGGAAGAGCAGTTCAACGCCGTAATCCCTTTCATTAAGGTGGGGCTGGAGCGAAACGAACGTTGCGTTTACATCGCCGATGAAAACACCGTGGAGTCCGTGCTGGACGCCATGAGGGGCGAAGGGATAAATGTGCGGGACGCGCTGGATTCCGGGGCGCTGGCGGTGATAACCAAGCAAGACGCCTATCTGAAGCAGGGGCATTTCGACCCGGACTGGATGATAAATTACCTGAAAAATATCACCAATGAAACGCTGGCGCAGGGTTATTCCGCGGTGCGGGCCACCGGGGAAATGACCTGGGCGTTAGGGTCGGAAGACGGGGTGGACAGGCTTATCGAATACGAAGCCAAGCTGAACTATTTTTTCCCGGACTATCCCCTGCTGGCCATCTGCCAATACAACAAGAACAGGTTCAGCCCCGAGATAATCCGCAACATAATATATACCCACCCATATGTGATCGTCGGCGGCACGGTGGCGCGAAACTATTATTTCATCCCGCCAGACGAGTTCCTCAAAGAGGAGACCCAGTCGCAGGAGGTAGAGCGGCTACTTCACAACATAGTCTCCCGGGAGCAGGCGGAGCTGAAACTCAAGCGCGCCAATGAAGAGCTGGAGACCGCATACCGCCTGCTGGAACAGGACATCGGCGACCGTGAACAGGCCTATGATACCTTGCAAAGGGAACGGGCGCTTTTCCTGGGCGGGCCTGTGGTGGTGTTCCGCTGGCGCGCCGCCGAAGGGTGGCCAGTGGAATACGTTTCGCCCAATGTTTTCCAGTTCGGCTATCCCGCCGATGATTTCATAAGCGGCGCGGTTCCATACACCAAAATCGTGAGCGAAAAAGACAGGGAGCGGGTGGCCAGGGAGGTTGAAGAGTTTTCAACAGCTGGCGTTTCATCTTTCGAGCAGGAATACCGGGTTGTCACCTATTCCGGCGATGAAAGATGGCTGTATGACTACACCATTATTGAGCGCGACGCCAAAGGCGCATTGACCCATTATATAGGCTACGTTTTCGACGTGACCGACAGGGTTAAGACCCAGGAGGAAAACCGGCGCGTCCAGCAAAAAATACTGGACTCGCAAAAAGAGATGGCCGATGTGCTTGAAACCATCGGTGAAGGGGTTGTTGTGGTCGATTCGGAAGGCAAAATAACCCGCGTCAACCGCCAGGCTAACGCCATTTGGGGGTACAGCGAGAAAGAGCTTCTGGACGCCAGCATTTCACTTATCGTCCAGCCGGACGCGCAAGACACCCAGGGAAGGATCTTCGAGGATTATTGGAAAGCAAGCGCCACGGGTACTCGGGGTGAGCCGATAATCATAGACGGTGTGCGAAGGGACGGGGCCCGGTTCCCGCTGGAATTGTGCGTTACCGAAACCAAGCCCGGCAAGCTATATACCATCGCCGCACGGGATATAACCAACAGGGTGTGGAACGAACGGCTGATAAAGGAAAAAATAAACGAGCTGGAGCAGATGAACAGGGAACTGGAGGAGTTCCAGTTCCTTGCCAGCCACGACATGCAAGAGCCCATCAGGGCCATCTTGAACTATACAGCCCTGCTAAAGACCGACCTGGCAGTGGATCCGCCGCCAAAGGCGACTGAGGATTTAAAGTTCATTGGCGAAGCGGCCCGCCGGGTGAAAACCCTGGTTGACGATGTTTTAAGCCTCTCCAACGCGGGCAGATCCACCTTGCAAATGAACAAGGTGGATCTAAACACCTTACTCAAGGGGGTTATCGCCGGCCAGTCGGACAGGATTAAAAAAGCGGGCGCGCAAGTGTTGGTGGAAGATCTACCTCCGGCATTGGGGGATCCGGAGGCGTTATGGCAAGTATTCGCCAACCTTCTGGAAAACGCCTTGAATTTCCGTGGGGCCAAAACGCCTGTCATTAAAGTGTCCTGCGTCCATCAGAACGGAATGCTGGAAATTACTTTCGAAGACAATGGAATAGGCATCGACAAAAGGTATTTAAACCAGATATTCACACCGTTTAAAAAGATCCCCGCTAAAACCGCCCATGAAGGGACTGGCACGGGCCTTACCATATGCCGCAAGCTTATTCACCGGCATGGAGGCGCTATCAGGGTGGAGTCGGAAGCGGGGGGTGGCTCCAAATTCATATTCACCTTAAAGCCCTGGATTGACCAAGAAAGAGGCTGACCATGAAAACTTACGCGGGCCCGGCGGTGATACTGCTGGCCGAGGATAATCTGGCGGATCAGGAGTTGACCCGAAGGGTTTTGGACGATTCCAAAATAGTGAATGAGCTTTTCATCGTAGAAGATGGCGTGGAAGCCCTGAACTACCTTCGGAACGAGGGGAAATATACCGACAAGGCCCGCCACCCCCTGCCAGACCTTATCCTGCTGGACATAAACATGCCCCGGATGGATGGTAAACAGACGCTTATGGAAATAAAGAAAGATCCCATCCTGCGGGCCATCCCGGTGATTATGCTCACCACCTCCAATCATGAAAGGGATGTTATAGATTCCTACAAACTGGGGGTGAACGCTTATATAACCAAGCCTGTGGATTTCGACCAGTTCATCAACAGCATCCAGCGGCTAAAGGAGTTTTGGCTGGTGGTGGTGACCCTGCCTCCGCATTAGGCCGCCACCATCTGGACTACATGCCGGTGTTCAGCACCTCTTTATAGGCTTCCACCACCTTGTTGCGCACCTGCAGGGTGAGCTTCATGGCAACCTCGGCCTTGCTCAAGGTAATCATGGTTTCGTGGATGTTCTTGCTCTTGCCGGTTACCAGATCCTCTATGGCGCGGTCGGCGTCGTTCTGCATCTGGTTCACTTCCTTGATGGATTCGGAAAGGGTGTCCGCGAAAGATTTCCCTTCGGGTTTGGCTGTGGGTTTTGGAAGTTTCAGCGCGGAGCCGATAGGCTCCATGTTGCCAAATATCTTAAGATCGGCCATGGCTTAATTCACCTTATCTGGACTGGTCTATGGTTTCGTTAATTATCTGGCCCCGCTTGGCGCGGGCGGTTAGCACCGTCTGGTACATTAGAGAGGTCTGGGCAAGGCCGGCCATTTCTTTATCCAGGTTAACGTTGTTTCCATCCAGCCGGCCAGGTTCGTTGGATACCTCTATCTCCGGCTGAAAGTTCTGGATGTTTTCCATTGGGCCGGAAAGATGCTTTTCGTTTGTTTTGAGCATGGGCGCCTTGGACTCCATGGCGTCTTTCAAAGCGCTTTCGAAGGGCTTGATGTCCACCGCTTTGTAGCCCGGGGTTTCCGCGTTGGCTATGTTGCTGGTGATAAGCAAAGAGCGCTGGGCGTAAATATCCAGCGCCTTCTGGGCCATCTTCGGCGTGGCGTTGGAGTGCAATATGTCGTTTATCAAGCCCATGTCGATTAAAACCCTATTTTCGTTCACCAATCAATTTAGCAAGTATGGCGCCACACATCGGGCTAACATATCCAGTTGTAAAGTAAGCATATACATTAATTGAGCGAGTGGATAAATTGACGGGGTAGGCCTATTTTTCCGGGCTGGCGTCATTTTTCCAACGGTTTTTGGGGCATGTTAAAATAATTTGGCTATGGCCGAAATATACGACTTGGAAGAAGACTCGCCCCGGGAAGAGGTGTCTCCCAATGGTTTTGAGAAAGCTTCAAAGCCATCTGTGCCGGGGGCGGACTATGGAGCGCTGGCGCCCGCCGACCCGCTCCAAATCTACATCCAGAAGATAAAACAATACCCGGCCCTCACCCGGGAAGAAGAGCTGGAGCTGGCCGAACGGTTCCGTGAAACGGGCGATAAGGACGCGGCGTTCCGGCTGGTTACTTCCAACCTCATGCTGGTGGTCAAAATATCGTACGAGTTCCGTTCGCAGTTCCAGAACATGATGGATCTGATTCAGGAGGGCAATTATGGGCTTCTGCGCGCCATAAGGAAGTTTGATCCGTTCCGGGGAGCCCGGCTTTCCACCTACGCCTCCTACTGGATTCGCGCCTACATTTTAAAATATCTGTTGGACAACTGGCGCCTTGTGAAAGTTGGCACCACCAACGTGCGGCGCAAACTGCTCTACAACCTGCGGGAGTTACAGGCCCAGCTGGAAGAAGGGGGTATTGAGGCCGGGCCCAAGCTATTGGCGGAACGGTTTGGCGCCACCGAGCAGGATGTTATAGACATCCAGCAGAGCCTGGGCGTTTCAGACGCGTCGCTGAACCAGCCGGTGGATGACGAGGGCAAGAGGGAGCTGGGAGAAACCGTAGCCAGCCAGTCGGCGGACGTTTCCGAGGAACTGGCCAACCGCCAGGTGATGGAAAAGTTCCACGCCGCCATTGATAAGTTCAAACAGACCCTGCGCCCGGTGGACAAAGACCTTTTGGAGCATCGCCTGCTTTCCGATAATCCCCTCACGTTACGGGAAATCGGCGAAAAACACGGCGTCACCCGCGAAGCCATACGGCAGGCCGAGGAACGGTTGATGAAACGGTTGAAAACCTACCTGGCCGGAGAGCTGAAAGATGTGGGGGAGGTGGAGGAGGCGCCTCAAAAACCCCGGGTTGGCCGAAATCAGAACCGATAACCCACCTGGCCGTACAGTGTGGTGGTGGTGAAGTTGTCGGCGAACCGGGTGGCGTAGATGGAGTTTATATCCAGATACTTCTCGGAAGAGTACTGCCACATGAGGTTGGCGTAGATGTTCTTTGTTATCCAATAGTCCAGCGTCACGTCGTACACCCACTGTTCCAGGTCGCCCATCTGCCCCTCCTGGGTGTTCTTCAGCCACGTGGCGGAGCCTTCCACGTTGAACGACTCGCCAACGGTAACACCCAGCATGCCGTAAACGGCCTTGACCTTGGAGGTGAAATAATCCAGATCCGAATAGCGCAAGTCCCACCGCGTGCCTAACACAAAATCGCTGTCGCGCAACCCGGCGTATAACTGTGTGGCGTTGGCGGAATCGGCCTCGCGGAAGCGTTGATCCACGCCGCCGTAGATATAAAAGCTCTTGCCCAGGCTCCCCTCGGCCCGCACACGGGCAACGGTGTATTTGTCTTCCAGCATTTCAATCCGCTGTTCCAAATGCGAGGCTTCCCGGTTAATGGCGCGGAACTCGTTATAGGTGGCGGACAATACCAGCCGCCGGACGGGCCGCCAGTTGAAATGGGCCAACAGGTTGGTTACTTCCCATCCCTGTTTGGCAGGGTGTTCTTCGTCGGCTTCTTCATCGATATTGTCCACATCGGCGGACATCTGGAAATGCAGGTTCTCTATGGACGGCATGATGTAGAAAACGCCGTTTATCCGCTCCCGGTCTTTCTTGCCTTTGTATGTGTCGTATGCGTACCCGGCGGACAGGCCCAGCTCGTCGGTGCGGGTGAACAGGTATCCGCCCACGGTGTTGTAATCGGCGTTGACGCTGTCTTTATACGGGTCGGGCCGCAAACCGCCGAAAACCCCCGCGCCGGTCTTGTTGTCCAGCCAATATTTCACATCCACCCCGTCCACCGATTCGGATACAAACTCCTCCACAAAAGACCGGCCCAGGGTAAGGTCCACATGGCCCATAAGTTTTTTCAACTTCACGTTGGCCATGCTCACCCTGCCGCCGGGGATGTCGTGGTTATAGTCCTGGTTGGAGAACCGGGTGTTGCCGTCCAGATTGAACGACAGGTTTTCCCACCCCATGAAATTGTCGGCGATGTAACGGTAGAATAGCGTGGTGGCGCTGAAATCACCGGCGGAGGCGGTGTCGTCTATATTGATATGGCCGATGGCGAAACGGCCATGGTCGTCCCGCTGGGCGCTGGCGGGCTCCGAAAGGGCCAGCCCCAAGACCGCTATTATCAGCGCCGTTCTTGCCAGATAACGAAAACTCATCGGCGCGGCAAGCTCCATGTGAACTGGGTATGGCACCCGGCACAGTTGGGATCCATGGACGGGTTGAATACCTTATGGAACGCCACCGCGGAGGAACTGATGAAATCTTTCACGTGACAGTTATAACAATCGCCGGGTATCACCCTGTACACCCTGCCCTGGTGGCAGTTGCCGCAGGGCTGGTATTTGTGGGCCCCTTCCAGCCGGAATCCAGTCAAATTATGTTTGAACTTCATGGGTTCCCAGTTGCGCATGGTGTGACAGTCGTTGCAAAGCCTTCCCATCTGGTTCAAATGCGGGTCGGTATGGCACTGCTGACAGTCCGGGCTCAACCCCGAGAAATCCCCTTTGCCCTTGGTGTGGCAATCGGCGCAAACCATCTGGGCATGGGTCTCGGTCAGCGGGAAACCGGTCCGCTCATGGGCGGCCACTTTGGGGCTCCATGTGGCGGTGGTGTGGCATTCCTCGCACAACGCGCCCAGCTTGCCTTTATGCTTGTCGTCTTTCTTGTGACAGGCCAGGCAATCCATGGCCACCGGCTTCCATGTCTTGTTCTTGTGGCACTCGTCGCACTTGGCGGTTTTGTGTTTTCCCGTCAGGGGGAAATGCGTGTCCAGCGTATGGTCGAACACGGCGGACATGTTCTTCCAGTCGGCGGCTACGTGGCACTCGTCGCACCGCCGGGGAACGAACAGCCTCTTGTGCGGGTCCGGATGGCACGCGCTGGTGTCGCACCGGTCGTACCCGATGGGTTTGTAGTGGACCTGCGGCCAGCTCTTATCGTCGTACCTTGGAACGGTGGACTCGTCTTTCTTATGGCATTTTTCGCACTTTACGTCTTTGTGCCTGCCCTCCAGCCGGAAGCCGCGATACGACGGGCTTTCGTGGCTGAAAGTGGCGGGCTTCCAGTTTTTCGCCGTATGGCACTGGTCGCACGAGACCCCTTCGAACTGCCTGCCGTGGATGGCGCCCCGTTCCGGTTTGTCGTGGCAGGCAGGGGTGTCGCACCTCCTGGTGTCTATCGGCTTGAACACCACCACGCCAGCCGTGTTCTTCACATGGCACTTCTCGCACTTGACATTGGCGTGGCCCGCTTCCAGTTTGTAGCCTTTGTAAGCGGGGTCTTCATGCTTGAACAGGCTCGGCTTCCAAGTGGTCTCGTTGTGGCACTCTTCGCACCTGCGGCCCTTGAACTGGTCGCCATGAACTTTCCCGCCCCGTTTGGGTATGTCGTGACATCCGGCATTGTCGCACCGGGAAGACTCTATGGGTTTGAACAACGCCACCGGCGTTCCACCCTTGTATTTGGATGTGGCGGAAGTGGCCCTGTGACATTCGGCGCATTCTTCCCTGGCGTGCTTGCCCCGGAGCTTGTAACCCTTATATGCGGGGTCTTCATGCTTGAACAGGCTCGGCTTCCATGTGGTCTCGTTGTGGCACTCTTCGCACCTGCGGCCCTTGAACTGCTCCCCATGAACCAGGCCGCGGGCCTCGGTGTCGTGACAATCGGTGGTACCGCAGGCGTCGAACTTGGCCACCTTGAACCCGGCCTTTGCGCCGCCGGGATGGCACTTCTCGCACTTAACGTCGCCATGTTTGCCTTTTAACCTGAACCTGGCCTTGTCGTGGTTGAACTTTATCCTCTTCCAGTCATCGGCGTAATGGCAGTTCTCGCACCGGTCGCCCAAGGCGTTCTTATGAACGTCTTCTTTCTTGTGACAGGTGACGCACCGCTCGAACCCGGCCACCTTGAAGAGCGCCTCGTCCTTTGCCCGTTTCGGGTGGCATTTGTCGCAGGTGATGCGCTGATGCTTCCCCTCCAGCGGATATTTGGCCTGCTTGTCATGGTCGAACTTTACGTCCAGCCCTTTCCAAGAGTGGAAATTCACATGGCAGTCGGCGCATTTTTCCCCAAGGGTTTTCTGATGGACATCCTTATGGCAGGATACGCATTCCCTTGATAGCCCCAGGTAGGTGACGGAGCCTTTGGCGGTCTTTTTGTTATGGCATTTTTCGCAGTCGGATATCCGGTGCTTCTCTTTTAAAGCATAACCGGTGGTGTCATGGTTGAAAGAGTCCCGCTTGCCCCCGTCCCACAGGATCATGTAATACGCCTTGCCCTTGTGGTCCGGGTGGCATTTCTGGCACTTCTTTTCTTTTACGCTGGCGCGGGCGTGATATCCCTTATTGGCGGATACGAGGGTGGCCAGCTCTTTATGGCAATCCAGGCATTTTGTGTCGTTAACACCGCCCTGGAGGTCGTGACAGTCTGTACATCTTTTTATGCTGTCCAGCTCGGCGTGGGATTTGGCCAGGTCGCCCGGGGAGAGAAGCCTGCCCACACCCAAAGATTGGGCGAAGGCCGAAGAAGACAAGGCGACGGCCAGAAGACATACCGCCAGCGTTAACCGCCGGACAAAAACTGGCAAGAAATTCAAACCTAAACCACCCCTAACAAACCGCGTGGCTAACTTGAAATATTGGAAAGTATTAGACGGGAAATAGCCCTAAAAGGCAAGTCAATTTTAGGTGGTGTCCCAGTTTGAATCTCAAATAATAGACATATCCTTCGCTTCGCTTGCGCTTCGTTCAGGATGACAATGTTATCAACGGCTTTTATATTGTCATTCTGAGCGTAAGTGAAGAATCTCCCCTGTACTTTTAAACTGGGACACAACCCAATTTTAGGAAACGCGCCGCCAATCAAAAAAAATCGCCGGTTCCCGGCTTTGGGGTCCAGGAACCGGCATATTTAACCTCCCTCTCGGGAGGGCATAACTTGAACATCGCCGGCGAAATGTGGTGGTTCTTGCTTGGCTGTCTTGCGACAGCCAGGGGTTGGTGGTCAGTACAGTAGTGGTGGTCTCGGCCCAGCGCGTCCAAGTAGGTGCCACTTACAGGCAGTGCGTTCCGCTATGTCAAACACCGGAAAACCAATCCGCCATAAAGGCGGAAGCGCATCATTTGATGCCTATATTCAACTGTTTCTCTTCGTATCGCTTGAGCAACTGCTCAATGGCCTCCCTGAAAAGGACAGCCTTCGTGACCTTAAGCTCCCTGGCCACCTCGTTCAGTTGATCAATCTGGCGTTGATACAAATGGGTGGTTACAGGGACTTTTTTCTCCTGCTCAATGCTTTTTGCCATTCCCCCCGCTTATCGAAATATCACTAAATAAAAGAATTGCATTCAATTAACAAATATTTTGACAGAAATAAATATCAAGTCAAGACTTTTTTTGGTGGTGTCTCAGTTTGAATCTCAAATAATAGACAGATCCTTCACTTAGCTTGCGCTTCGCTCAGGATGACAATGTTATCAACGGCTTTTATATTGTCATTCTGAGCGTAAGTGAAGAATCTCCCCTGTACTTTCAAACTGGGACACTACCCTTTTTTTGACTTCTTGGGGCGCCGTAATGAACCTTTGGCCATCTAATAATTAAACAAACCCTTTGGCTGAATCTGAAATGAAACCGGCATGGAAGCTCCCGCCGGGGAACTTTAGCCGAGTGCCGATGTGTTATAATTTTTTATCTAAAGGATGTTTTTTAGTTGGAATGAGCAACTATTCCGTTAGGAGTTACACACTTTGAGCCAGTTCAAAATATACGCCAGGTGGTTTTCTTTGGGCTTGATTTTAATATTGATCGGGGCGGTGGCCGGAGCCCAGCTCTCCAAATCCGGCTCCTCATCCGATTCCATCTCCAGCGCCCTGGCGCCCAAAGTGGTGGCGCAGGGCAAAGATATGCCTACCACCGTTTTCACCGATATCGCCAAAAACAGGACCCCGGCGGTTGTAAACATCTCTACAAAACAGAAAGTGAAATCCCGCATGGCTCCTGAAATGGAAGATGAGCGCATGCAGGAATTTTACGACAGGTTTTTCCCCTGGTATAAAGACATGCCCAAAGAGCAGGTGCGCCAGAGCCTGGGTTCCGGTTTCGTGGTGGAGGAGGATGGCTACATACTGACCAACAGCCATGTGGTGGACCAGGCGGACGAGATTATCGTCACTTTCGGCGACGGGCACAACGGATCGGACACGGAATATTCCGCCAAAGTCATCGGGTCGGACCCTAAAACCGACATCGCGGTGATAAAGGTGGACGCGGGTAAAAAGCTCCCCACTATCCCTTTGGGTGACTCCAACACTCTTCAGGTGGGTGAATGGGTGATGGCCATAGGCAACCCCTTCGGGTTCTCCCAGTCGGTCACTGTGGGCATTGTATCCGCCAAGGGCCGGGCAATTGGCGCCGGGCCTTATGACGATTTTATCCAGACCGACGCTTCCATCAACCCCGGCAACTCCGGCGGCCCGCTGTTAAACATGGCTGGCGAGGTGGTGGGTATCAACTCCGCCATTTTCACCGGCGGGTTCTCCCAAGGCAACATAGGTATAGGTTTCGCCATACCTATAGACTCTGTGAAAGCCATCTATGGCGAACTGAAGGTGGGCAAAGTATCCCGAGGCTGGCTTGGGGTGATGATACAGAAGATCACGCCGGATTTCATGAAGGCGCTAAAGTTGAAATCCGCCCAGGGCGCTTTGGTGGGGGATGTATTTGAAAAATCCCCGGCGGAGTCGGCGGGCCTGAAGCGGGGCGACGTGATTGTGGAGTTCAACGGCCAGCCTGTGCCAAGTTCCGACGCTTTGCCGAAACTGGTAGGGGCTTTGAAGCCTGGCGTAAAGGCTAAAGTGAAAATTATCCGGGACGGGTCTGAAAAAACCATTACCCTGGCCTTGGGCGAAATGCCGGAAGAGACCGAGCAGGAGAAACCGGTAGCTCCAGCCAAGGACGATCTTGGCATTACGGTGGAAAAACTGACCCCCGAACTGGCCAAACGGTTCAACGCCGAAAGTTCCAGAGGGGTTTTAGTCCGTAACGTGGCGCCCCAAGGGCCTGCGGCGGAAGCGGGTGTCCGCCCCGGAGATATTATCACCGAGGTGAACCGGCAACCGGTGGACGATCTTTCGTCTTACAAAAACGCCTTGGCCAAATCCGGCCCGGCGGAGCCAGTGTTGATGCTGGTTAAACGCGGGAAAAGCACCATTTTCATCGTGGTGAAACCTTTGGAAAATTGATGTCTGGTTTTGGGGCCATATTCTTGAATAAACGCGCCGGGGGATTTTTTAACAGGAATCTCCCGGTTTTTATCTTTGCCACCCTTGCTTTAATAGCGCTCCCCTCTCCAGCTAAGGCCGCAAACCGCAGGACCCCTGTGGTGGAGGCGGTGGAAAAGGTCGGCCTGTCGGTGGTGAACATCAGCACATCACGGAGCGCGGTCGCCAATCCTTTCCGGGGCAGAAGCCCGTTGAGCGATTTTTTTGGCCGGGCTACTCCTCAGCCTGCGGAAAGGGAATCGCTGGGTTCCGGCGTTATCATCCGTCCGGAGGGGTACATCCTTACCAACAACCATGTGATAGACGGAGCCACGGAGATTCGCGTATCCCTGGCGGACGACCGGGCTTTCCCCGCCGAAGTGGTGGGGACGGACCCAAGTTTGGACCTGGCGGTGATAAAAGTGAACGCCAAATCCCCTCTGCCAGCGGCGCCTATCGGCAAATCCAGCGACCTTATGATTGGCGAAACCATAATCGCCATTGGCAACCCCTTTGGTTTGACCCACACAGTTACCACCGGGGTGCTTTCCGCCACGGGCAGGAGCATACAGGGGGAAAACGACCGTTTGTACCACGATTTTCTCCAGATTGACGCTTCCATCAATCCCGGTAATTCCGGCGGCGCGCTTGTGAACATCAACGGCGAGCTTATAGGGATAACCACCGCGGTGTTCAGGCCCGCGGAGGGCATTGGTTTCGCTGTCCCCATAGACAAGGCCAAGGCCATAATCAACGACCTTATCAACTACGGCAAAGTTACCCGGCCCTTCTTCGGATTCTATGTCCGGGATATTTCCAGCGACCTTCGCGCCCGGTTGGGCTGGCGGGAAAAAGGGGGCGCGCTGGTGACCAAAGTATTCGCTGGCGGCCCCGCCGCCACAGCCGGGCTTGCGCCTGGGGACATCATTTCCACCATGAACGGTAAGAAGATCACCGATAAGGACGATCTTTACTCCAGGTTATCGTCGTGGACTGAAGGAGGCAAATTATCTTTTACGGTGTTCCGGTCCCCTAAATTGCTGGAGATTTCCATCAGGGGGACAAAGATGACCGGGCCGCTGGCCGAGAAAATAGGTTATGAATGGCTGGGCATCCAGTTGACCCCGGTGGACGCCAGAACCGCCACCCGGCTTAAGCTTCCCACCGCCAAGGGGCTTCTTATCACAAAACTTGATAACGCCAGATTGCTGGCCCGCACCGGGGTGAAGGCGGGGGATGTACTCCGGCGCATAAATTTGACCCAGACTAATACCATGGCCGATTACCGTTCCGCCATTATAGACAGCCAGGCCATGGGCGGCGCAGTTGTATATATCCAGCGGGACCAGTTCGTTTACCAGATCACCGTTGGGGATTGACCCTCCCCTTCCCCCCCGTCAATTAAAAATCCTCTTTAGCTAAAACCGTTCCCTGCCGATAAAAAATTATTGGTGAGGAACAGTTATGAATATTTCATCCATAGGCCCAAGCTTTTTTAATCCGGCGGAACGTTTCCGGCAACCCCAAGTGGAACCATCAATACAGCCATCTGCGGGCGATTTTTCGAAGGCGCTTGACGCGTCTAATCAACCGGTTCCGTCCGATGACGCAAATAAAAGCGAAAAGCTTGGCTCCGCCGTTTTCGGCAATATAAGCCTGGATCTTTCTTATTCCCAGGCCGAATCGCTATCCCGGCAAGTAACAATGCAGGATTCTTCCGGCTCCGTTACCACCCGGGAGGATTATTTTAGAAGCTTTTCTTCCAGCCTCAGCCTGGATTTTTCTTTTATGGCCAGATATAACGGCGCGGCGGATAAACTTTCCCAGTTGGATTCCAGCGTTTTTTCGGACTGGAACGCCGCCGCTGGCGACCTGATGTCTTTCAATCCAAAGGATTATGAAGAGTTCGTAACCGCTACCGACCAGCTTTTCAACGAGATAGAAAAGGTGATGGGCATGGGTCCCACAGGGCTGGACCATGTGGCGCAGTTTTTCTCCCAAGAAGTCAAAGGGTTCATAGACGGCGTTCAGGGCAAGCTGGATTATTTTAAACAGAACCCGTTAGGCGAAGGGGCAAACAAGGGGCTGGACATACCCGGCCTGTTCAACGCCGCCAATGACGCAATCCCCGGCGATCTGCAGAAGTTCATCGAGGATACAATGCCCAAATTGCCAGACAATGGGCAGGACTCGCCGGAAAACGAATCTTTAAGACGCCTCCGGGACATTTTCGCGCAATTGCTGGAAAAACTGAAAAATCCCGAACAGGCTTTGTTTGGCAAAGGGGATGAGGAGAATAAAACCGAAGACGCCAGCGAACCCGCTGAGGAAACCGCTGTCGCACCACCACCGCCTCCGCCCCCTCCTCCATCGGGCGACACCGGCGGTGACATGCTGATGAAAGAGCTCTTGATTCGTTACTCGTATATGCGGCAGGAAAGTTTTTCGATTACGTCGCTGTACAACGCCCCACAGGATGAAGCCGCGAAAAATCCGGAACAGAAGGCGCTGGACACCAGCGTTTGATTCAGTCCTGATGTTACGGGTTTATGTTTCCTAGCGAATTGCTCCGCCAGGCGTTCTTCAACTACGGTTAAACTTCACCTCGCGGTGCTTCTTTTAAAGAAGAACCATCCGATTAGTTTCCCCTCCTTAACCAAGGAGGGGTGGCGAAGGCAAAGCCTGAGCCGGGGTGGTTTTTCCTATAACAAGCGCCGCTAACCAGATTCACCCCCTCGGCTCTCGCAGAGCCACTCCCCCTTGAACAATGGGGAGAAAGCTCCCCCGAGGTGTTCATCACCTCCGGCTCCACCATCGAAAAAATTACCGGCGGAGCGCAAATGCCCCGCCGTCAGCCCGACACCGGCTACTTTTGCTTTAGCGGCGGAACACAGCCGCAGGCGCAACAGCTCTTTGCCGGAGCTTTGGCCTCCAGCCTGACTTCAACGGGCGCCTGTTTAGAATCCTTCTTCTCCACTACCCTCACCCCCCTTCTAAAAAAGTATATGCGTAAAAACTAATACATATGGCGAAAAAGAATGTCAGCTTTCCGGTTTATTCCTGTCTTTAGCGGCTCCGGACTGGTCCCGGCAACCGCAGAGGCACACCCTGTTCAGCCTTTGGCGGCACTTTTCCAGCGCGTCCCGGTTAAGGGAATAAAATACCCAAAAGCCCTTTCTCTCGTCCTTAACCAAGCCCGCGCCTTTAAGCACACGCAAATGTTGTGACACGGCGGACTGCGTAACTCCCAGTGTTTTGGCGAGCGCATTAACGCTTTTGGCTTCTTTTTTCAGGGCCTCGATAATCTCGATCCGCGCGTCCACAGACAAGACCTTAAACAACTCCGCGTCTTTCTTCACGGCCCACCATAAAGTATATTAGCAAATACTAATGTACTTATCCTGTTCGCCGCCGTCAAGTTTTTCATGCCAGGGATGGCTCATAACAATTGCGAAACGTGGCTGGATGTTTGGTGCGCCCGGCAGGACTCGAACCTGCAATCCACGGTTCCGAAGACCGTTGCTCTATCCGTTGAGCCACGGGCGCGTACAGGATGGATTATAAACCTGCCCGGCGGCGCGCGTTATAAAAACAAAAAAGCGGGGCGTTTTTACGCGCCCCGCTGTAATCTTGAAATGACGCTAGGCCGACACGGCGGACTTGGCCTCGTCCCCTTCTTTGGCCTTGCGGCGGGTGAGGGGCAAAACGTTGTCTTCCGCGCCGGATTTCATCATGTGCACACTGCCTTCCAGCGTGGCGCCATCTTCTATATGCAACGCGGTGGCGGATACATTGCCGATAACCACGCCTTTGCTGGTGATGTGCAATTTCCGGGAGGCGTTAATGTTGCCTTCAACCTTGCCCTGAACCATCATGGCGCCCACGCTGATTTCCGCTTTGATATGGGCGGTCTCGCCGATGATAAGGTAGTCGTTGGTTTTTATCTCGCCTTCGAACTTGCCGTCTATCCGCACGGTGCCTTCAAACGTGAGATAACCGGTGAACTCGGTCTCGTCACCAAGGAAGGCTTTAATCTCGTGTTTTTCTATGCTCTCGCGCGCCATTGCCCCACCCCGTATTTTTTGTTCGAGAAATCCAGCCATGCCACCAGCCAAAGGGAATAGCAAAAGGATAAATCAATCCGATGGGCTTAAACAACATTTTTGTTTGGCCCGCCGCGGATTTTTACAGGTCTAATCCGCGCCGATAAGATCAATTATCCGGTTCAACTCGTCCACGTTGTGGTACTGGATGTGTATCACGCCGCCCCGGGCCTTGGCTTTTATCTCCACCTTGGAGCCCAACCGCCGCTCCAGGCTTAACGCCACTCTTTTCAAATGGACATCATCGGGGCCTTTATGTTTTCTGGGCGATTTGCCGGAGCGGGCCTGGGCATGGCTTTCCACCTGCCGCACGTTCATTCCGGCGTTCACAATTTCGTCCCGCAACTTCAACTGGGCGCGCTCATCATCCAGCGCCAGCAAGGCGCGGGCATGGCCCATGGTCAGCCGGGCGTCGGCGATGTCCGCCTTTATTTTTTCGGGCAGTTTTAAGAGACGCATAAGGTTGGCCACGGTGGAGCGGTTCTTCCCCACCTTTTTGGCCAAAGCTTCCTGGGTGAAGGCGAACTCGTTAAGCAAACGCTCGTAGGCCAGCGCCTCTTCGATGGGATTCAAATTCTCCCGCTGGATGTTCTCTATAATGGCCATCTCCAGCGCGTCCGAGTCCCGCACCACTTTCACGATGGCCGGTATCTCTTTGTGGCCAAGCATTTTAACCGCACGCCACCGCCGTTCCCCGGCGATAAGCTCGAACCCGGAGCGTTTCTCCGCCACGATGATGGGCTGGATAACCCCTTTTTCGCGGATGGATTCCGCCAGCTCCTGAATAAGGTCTTCTTTAAACACCATCCGGGGCTGGTACCGCCCGGCGGAAATCTGCTCCACGGGGATGTTCTTTATAACATCCCCTTTGTGTTCTTCCACGGGTCTTGAGGGGATAAGCGCGGATAACCCGCGCCCTAGCGCTGGCCTACTCATATTATTATAACGCCTGTAATATCAATATATTATGCATCTATTTGTTGGTTCGCCGCCATGGCTTCCGGCTCTATGGAACCTGTTTGCGCTTCTACCAAGGCCGGTGATTCCACCTCTTCGGCCCGGGGCGGCCCCATCTGCTCTTGAACCGCTTGGGCCTTCCGGAACGCGCCTTTGTTTCTTTTTATGATCTCGTAAGCTAGATCCACATAAGCGTCTGCGCCTTTGGATTTCACGTCATAAAGGATGATGGGCTTGCCGTGCGAGGGGGCCTCGGAAAGCCTGATGTTCCGGGGAATAACCGTTTCAAACACCGCGTCACCGAAATGGTTCTTCACCTCTTCCATCACCTGGTTGGACAAAGTGGTGCGGCCATCCACCATGGTGAACAACAACCCCTCTATGGAAAGCGCGGGGTTGAACGCCCCTTTCACCCTGTCTATGGTTCGCACCAGCTGGCTCAAACCTTCCAGGGCGTAATATTCGGTTTGTATGGGGGCCAGCACGGAGTCTGCGGCGGTGAGGGCGTTCAGGGTGAGAAGCCCTAGAGACGGGGGGCAGTCTATAATCACGAAATCGTACTTGTCTGTCACTTTATCAATTATTTGCGCCAGCCTTTTTTCCCGGTTCTCGAAGGATACCAGCTCGATTTCGGCGCCATAAAGGTCTGTAGTGGAAGGGATTGCCTTTAGCCGGTCCACGGCGGTGTCGAACACCATGGCATCGGTAATCTCCCCTTCCATCAGGGCGGAATAGATATTGTTTTCCCCGTCATCGGCTTTGGAGAGGCCCAAACCGGTGGTGGCGTTGCCCTGCGGGTCTATATCTATGAGCAAAACGTTTTGATCCGCCACGGCCAGACAGGCCCCGACGTTTACGGCGGTGGTGGTTTTCCCCACCCCACCCTTCTGGTTCACAATGGCGATTATTTTTTTCATAGGTAAGTAAGTTGGAGTATATCAATAAAAAATCAGGTTCAAAACAAAATTTTACCCAGGCACTTAATTGTGTTTCACGTGAAACAATCAATCCCCGGTTTTTCATCGGGTTGATGGACGGGATTTAATGTTTGGCCGAGGGGCTGTTTTGTTTCACGTGAAACATTAAGGGCATCGAAATAACGCGAAGGCTTTAATTGTATAAAGGCAGGCGCGCTCTTACTATTACGAGATCGCCGAACCAATCCGGCGTTTTGAGAATTTCGGCGGAGGCGTTAGGGTATGTTTCCTTGAACTCCTTTATCTCATCCTTCGCGTCGGAGCCTTTAAAGAAGTCGCCGGATCCTCCGGTTGTCATGTTTTGCCTCCACAAACCCATCACTTCGGCCAGATCCCCAGCCGCCCTGGAAACCAGCCTTTGGACGGGCGGGAGCGCGGCTTCCGGCGCCATCCTTATATTGGCCACCTCCACCCTCTCCCTCCCAAGCCCCAGTTTTCTCGCTACTTCCCTTAAAAATGCGGCTTTTTTGCCCTTCGATTCCACTAGCAGATATTTGTTCCGGTTGTCACACAAGGCCATTACAAACCCCGGAACCCCCGGGCCCGATCCGAAATCCGCCACAATGCCGATATTCTCCCGCGAATACTCCATCCCCAACCACGCGGAGGGAGCTATAAGCTTTTCCATTATCTCCACGTCCGGCACCGCCGTAAGCGAGAGTTTCTTGTTCCAGCGGATAAGCTCCTCCGTGAAGGCCTCCAGAGATTCTTTCGTATCTTCCGGGAGCGCGCCTAAAAACTCAAAGGCGCCTTTGTTCTTGGGTAAGTTTTTCAAGGTAGATGTGCAAAATTGTTAATGCCGCCGGTGTGACGCCGGATATGCGCGACGCCTGGCCAAGGTTAGCGGGCCGGATTTTCACCAGCTTCTCCCGCACCTCGGAGGACAATCCCGGCGCTTGCGAAAAATCAAAATCCGGAGGGAACATTTTATTTTCAGACTCCAGGGTTTTCTCCAGCAGACGCTCCTGCCGTTTGATATATCCCTCGTACTTCACGGTGATCTCTATCTGCTCGGCCTCTTCTTCCGTTAAATCATCGGGCCGGGCGTACTTTGGCAAATCATTAAACGCGACCTCCGGCCGTCGTAGCAAATCTTTCAGCGTTATGCCGTCCTCCGGGATTTTACCGCCGAACATGCTCTCGCCGTCCAGTACACTATCGCGCTTTATCCTTTTGTTTTCAATTTCTTGCAACTCTTTTTGAATGCGTTCCCGTTTTTTTGAAAACGCTTCGTAATCGGCTTTGGCCAGCAACCCCACCCTATGCCCTGTGTCGCATAGACGCAGATCAGCGTTGTCCTGCCTCAGCAACAGCCGGAATTCCGCCCGGGAGGTGAACATGCGGTATGGCTCGGAGGTTCCTTTCGTTACCAGGTCGTCTATCATCACGCCAATGTAAGATTCCTGCCGGTGGAACGTTACCTGTGCCCCTCCCTTTGTATATAACGCTGAATTTATCCCGGCAACTATCCCCTGGGCGGCGGCTTCTTCGTATCCAGAAGTGCCGTTTATCTGCCCGGCGAAAAACAGCCCGTTAACAAGCTTTGTCTCTAATGTGGGGTGCAGTTGGGTTGGAGGGCAGTAATCGTACTCTATGGCGTATCCTGGGCGCATGATCTCCACTTTTTCCAGCCCCGGTATGGTGCGAAGGAATTTCAGCTGTACGTCCACCGGCAGAGAAGTGCTAAGCCCATTAGGGTAAATCTCTTTTGTCTCCAACCCCTCCGGCTCCAGAAAAATCTGGTGGCGGTTCTTTTCGGGGAACCTTTTAACCTTATCCTCGATGGATGGGCAATATCGCGGCCCAACGCCTTCAATCACGCCGGTGTAGAGCGGCGACCGGTCCAGGTTTCCCGCGATCGTCTCATGGGTTGCATCGTTGGTATATGTTATGAAACACGATATCTGCGGTTGCCTGATTCCATCGGAGAAAAAGGAAAAGGGTCGCGGATGTTCATCGCCGGGCTGTTCCTGGGTCCGCGAGAAATCTATGGTGGCCCGGTCCAGCCTGGGACATGTGCCGGTTTTCATCCGCCCCATTTCGAAGCCCAGCTCTTTTAATGAGTCCGAAAGCCCCACAGATGCGAAATCCCCCGCACGGCCCGCCGGAAACGATTTTAAACCTATGTGGATGAGCCCATTCATGAACGTGCCCGGTGTGAGAGCCACGGCCCGGCACTCGAACCGCTCCCCCAGCGCCGTTTCCACTCCAGTTATTTTATTACCTTCGGTAACTATTTTCGTTACCATGCCCTGCCGGATCAGAAGGTTGGGCTGGCCTTCCAGCGTCTTTATCATCCGCGCCCTGTAAAGCCTTCTGTCCGCCTGGGCCCGGAAAGACCGGACCGCTGGCCCTTTGGAGCTGTTCAACACCCGGAACTGGATGCCGGTTGCGTCTATGCACCGGGCCATTTCGCCCCCTAGCGCGTCTATCTCCCTAACCAGATGCCCCTTGGCCAGCCCGCCTATGGCCGGGTTACAGCTCATGGCCCCAATCTGGTCTATATTCATGGTGATCATCACCGTGGGAACGCCCATCCGGGCGCAGGCCAGCGCCGCTTCTATGCCGGCGTGGCCGCCGCCTATCACCACCACCTCGGTTTTAAACGTCATTTACCTATGCAAAACTCGCTGAATATTTTTTCCAGCACCTCGTCGGTCACCGATTTGCCGGTCAACTCCTCCAGACTCTCCCTGGCGTCGCTCAAATCCGCCGCCACGAACTCCCGGCTCATGTTTCCCCTTACGGCCTCCATGGCCCTTTCCACCGACTGCCCCATTCGTCTCAATTGCTCAATATGCCTCTGTCGGGTAAGAACCGGGCCGTCGCTTAATATGTCCCCTTTTTTTTCGACCTCCTCCACCACGGCGCTCCGCAGATCTTCCATCCCCTCGCCGGTCTTTGCGGATATTTTCAGGATTTTCGCTGTCGGATAATTATTCGCTATTTTCGACTCGTCCCATGCGGCGGGCTGATCCTTTTTATTTATCACTAAAATCACCCTGTCCGGAGCCCCATCCTGCATGTTTTCAATAAGCCTTTCATCCTCTGGGGTCAACGCCGCGGAACCATCGAAAAGCATCAATACCACATCCGCCTCTTGCGCGGCCCGCATGGTCCGTTCCACCCCCATCCGCTCCGCCGGGTCTTCCACTTCCCTCACCCCGGCGGTGTCCACCATTTTCACGGCCACCCCTTCTATCTGAAGCGTCTCCTCCACGGTGTCCCGGGTGGTGCCGGGATATGGGGTCACTATCATCCGGTCCCGCTCGAGCAAGGCGTTCATCAGGCTGGACTTGCCCACGTTGGGCCTGCCCATAATGGTGACGGACACCCCATCCCGGTATATCCGGCCCAGGTCGTATGTGGCGGTCAACTTCTCGATGTCCCCCAACAATTCGGTCATCATGCCAAATATTTTTTCGTTGGAGACTATTTCCAGTTCTTCATCGGGGAAATCTATTGAAGCCTCTATCTGGGATAAAACTTCCACCAGTTCATTTTCAATTTTCGTAAGCCGCTCGGAAAGCCTGCCGTCCAGCTGTGAGAATGCGGTTTTCCAGCCCTTCTCCGACCGTGCCCGGATTATATCTATTATGGCCTCCGCCTGGATCAGGTCTATCCTTCCATTCAGAAAGGCCCTTTTTGAAAACTCCCCCGGGAGGGCCAAACGCGCCCCCAACTCCTGGGCCCTGTTTAATATCTTTTTCACCAGCAACGGGCCGCCGTGGCAGGTTATCTCCGTCATGTCTTCCCGTGTATAGCTTTTGGGGGATTTCATGATGGTAAGCAATATTTCGTCAATCCGGCTACCCGCCGCGTCCACCGCAAAACCGTAATAAGCTTTTCGTTGATCGAATTTCTCTTTGACGCCGCCGGATGGGGTTCTAAATATTTCGCGGGATATTTTAAGCGCCCCAATTCCGGAAAGGCGCACCATGCCAATGCCCCCCTCGCCTGTGGCTGTGGAGATGGCGGCTATGGTCTCTTCTTGCCGGATCTCTTCCTTTTTCATCATTTCAATTATAAGCCTGGCGCATTTTCAAATTATCCGCTACGGGTAAAAATAAAAAATCCGGCGGTGTTGACCCGCCGGACATTTTTTATCCAGAGTCTGATTAGCGCCGCCGGCCCCTGTCCCGGCTACCGCCGCCCCCGCTTCCGCCACCGCGATAAGAGGAGCCTCCCCCACCGCCGCCGCCACGGTTCCCATAACCGCCTCCACCTCCACCATAACCGCCACCGCGGCCGCCTCTTCCGCCACCTTTTTTGTGGCTGAATTTCTTGGCGCCCACAGGATGGACAATAACCCTTCGCCTGCTACCCTCCCCCTCAGACTTGGTTTCCACCCTGGTGTCTTTGGCAAGGGTGGTATGCACCAGCCGCCTTTCAGCGGGATTCATGGGAGGAAGCGGTACGGACCTGTGAGTGCGAATGGCGTCTTCCGCCGCATCCCGGGCCATATGGGCTATTTTAGACTTCCGCCGTTCCCGGTAATTTTCCGTATCCAGCACTATGCGGATCCGGCCTTCCAGGTGCCGGTTAACCACAATGTCCGTCAGATACTGCAAAGCTTCCAGGGTCTCCCCCTTGCGCCCTATCAGAAGCCCGCCGTTTTCGGTTTCGATCTGGATGTGAAGCCTGTCGGCCATCCGGAACCCTTTAACCTCACCGGTCAATTCCATTTCGGTCAGGGTTTTCTTGATGAAATCCACGGCCCTGTCCCGGGTTTCCTCGGTAATGGGAGAACTTTGGTCATCCGCCAGCTCCGGAATCTCGAAATCCTCTTCCTCCTCGATTGGCTCCACTTCGCCTATTTCCGACTCATGCCTCGCCGTGGCGCTTACCGTGGGGCGGAGCGGATCCGCGTCATAAATCCTCCGGCCAAACCCGCGGCCTTTCTTGGGCATCACCACACCGCCCGGCCCCTCTTTCACCCATGGCCTGTAAAGCGACTCCATAGTGACGATATCTTCTGGCGCGGAGATAGCCTCCGGTTTTTCTTCCGGCGCAATTTCCACTTCAGCCGGTTCTATCTCGGGCTCCTCAAGGGCCACATGCTCCCGTCTGGGCGCATGCCTTGTCTCGACGGGGGCCTCGCTGGCGGCTTCTTCCCCTATCGCTTCCTGGGCCACCGCCTTCCGCCTGGCCCGGATCTTAAATGTCTTGCCCCCAACACCCAGAAACTTCCGGGTAACTTTTACCTCTTCGGTCTCAATATCCTCAAGCTTCTCCGCGCCTAAAACTCCTAATGCCTTGCGCTCCGCCTCTTCCTTAGTGGCCCCTTCCACTTCAACCCATTCCATATCCTGTTCACCTCTCACTTGGCTTCTCTGTATATGATCCATTGCTGGACAATCGTTAATATGTTGTTCACAAGCCAGTAAATCACCAGGCCCGCCGGGAACGACAGGAACATGAACGTAAACACCACCGGCAAGGCCATCATCATCTTTCTTTGCAAAGGATCCCCGGTTTTAGGCGTCATCATCTGCTGGATCAGCATTGTGATGCCCATTAACACAGGGGTGACATAATAAGGGTCCTGTTGAGCCAGATCGTGGATCCACAGCGCCCACCCGGCCCCTTTCAGCTCGATAGACTCCAGCAGGACCTTGTACAACGCGAAGAATATCGGGATCTGCATGATAACCGGCAGACAACCGCCCAGCGGATTCACCTTTTGCTCTTTATAAAGGGCCATCAACTCCCGGTTTAAAGTGTCCCGGTCGTCCTTATAAACCTCCTGAAGCTTTTTCATCTGCGGCTGAAGCTTCTGCAGTTTCTGCATTGAACGGAAGGCTTTCTGCGACAGGGGGAAGAACAGGACCTTGGCCAGCACCGTTAGCATAATGATGGACCAGCCCCAGTTCCCCGTCCACCCATGGAAGGTGGACAGAACCACATATATCGGTTTGGCGATAATGTCGAACCAGCCGTAATCTATTACCGAATATACCCCGTTGGTGTATTTACCCAACACCTCGTGCTCTTTGGGCCCCACGAATACGCTGAACGATTCGGCCTTTTTATCCAGGGTGGACTTGAAATCCCACTCCAGCGCGAAATTGTTATCGTCCACATACTGGGCCGTTACGGTTTTAGTGGCGGTGGCCACCGGGGTGGTAACCATGGCGTAATAACGGTTTGTCAGGGCCGCCCAATGAACATCCCCAGCATATTTCTTGCGCGGCTCGTCGGAATCCGGCGCTTCGGCAACCCGCTCCTTGCCCACCAGTATGATAGGGCCATGGTAGGAATACACGGCTCCGGTCAGGTCCGCATCTTCATCCCCCAGCCCGAACCACACCAGCGAATAGTCGAAAACGCCCCATTTGGGGTCTGAAATCACCTGTACTGAGAAATCGAAACTGTAAGAGTTCGGGTAGAAGGTGTAGCTTTTGCTGATTTTTATTCCAGACGGGTCTTCCAACAGATAAACCAGGGTGACTGGTTTGTCCCCCTCTTTTAGCGTTATTTCGCCCCGGGTTTCCCCAAGGGTGAAAAGGGAGCCGTTGACCCGGTCCGAAAAAGCGTCTTTAGGGAATTTCAACCCCATGGGGGGTATGTACTTCACGTTCAGCAGGGATTTGCCCTGCTCGGAAAGTTTCTGCTGATACTGCTCGAAATTGAACCGCAGATCCATTTTATTGCCGGTCTTATCCCGGTATTTTTCCAGCAGATAATTCTTGGGTATGGCGCCCCGGTTCGTAAGGGTCACCTCGGTGACGCCGGTCTTTATAACGATAAGCTTCTCGGCGGTTTCCGCGGTAACGGCTTTATCGAACATGCTGTCCGCCATGGGGCCGGGAGCGGCTTCATCAACCTGGCTACCGGCCACGGGAGCAACCTGGCCGGGAACGTTTGAGGGGGCCTCTGCCTGAGGCTGGCCGGCGGCTGGCTTGTTTAAATTTTTGGCTTCCTGCTTGTCTCCGGGTTTTGCTTCCTCTTTTTCAGCGGTTATTTGCTCCTGCTGTTGCAGATAGGCTCCGTAACGCCATTCATAATAGACGTTGTATCCAATAAGAAGCGCCATGGAGGCGAAGAGGGCGAGGAAAAATTTTCTATCCATCATGGAACGGGATCGAACCCTCCTTTAGCAAACGGGTTGCATCTCAATATTCTTCCGGCGGCAAGCCAAAGCCCGTAAAACACGCCGTGTCTTTCAAAGGCCTCAATGGCGTAGTGGGAGCAAGTGGGGTGGTATTTGCAGGATGGCGGCAGAACAGGCGAGACGATCAGCCTGTATCCTTGTACCGCCAAAATGAAAAGACGCCTCATTTCCCCAATTGGCCCTTCATTGGGAGCCTTTCAGGGCCGGAACCAGGGAGCCGGTTAGCGGGGGCCGCGAGTAATGCGGGGCGTCTATCCCCGCCGGTTTCAGGTATCGCTGTTCTATTCAGGCGTATTGCCTTCTCTTTTTTGTGGCGCCCGGCTTTTTGCCGTTATTCTTTCCACAAACCTTGAAAAATCCGCCTCGTACTCGTGGTATCCGGCGGGCCTTACTTTTAGCAGGGGGCTCATTATGAGATCCATTCCTTTTTCCAGCCGGTCCCGGTTCAACCGGAACACCTCCCGCAACAACCGTTTTATCCTGTTGCGCTCTACGGCCTTCCCTGCCTTTCTCGATACGGCCAACCCAAGGCGCGATATTTCCGATCCATTCGGATTAAATACGAACAGCAGTTTTTCGCCCCGGTACCTTCCGCCTTTCGCGAAAACCCCGTCAAACTCCCGCTTTTTCCTGAGCCTGCTCTCTTTTCCGAACCTGTTACCCCCCAGCCTTAAACCGCCAGCCTTTTCCGGCCTTTTGCGCGCCTGTTTTTTATCACCAAACGCCCGCCTCTTGTTTTCATCCGGACCAGAAATCCGTGGGTCCGCTTCCGCCTCGTGTTGTGAGGCTGATATGTCCTTTTCACTTAAACTCCTTTTCCGTCGAGGCAATTTTTCACAATCGCCAAAAGATTAAACTGGTAATTTACAATAAAACATGGCTTTCCGTCAAGACAGGGTTATAAAAGGAGGTTCCCGCCCCCTTAAGCCCTTGTTCCCAAAGCTGTTTTTTGCGTTTCAAACAGCTCGAAAACCCCTTTGCGCGCCAGATTCAGCATTTTATCCATATCTTCCTGGCCGAAAGGTTTGGACTCGGCGGTGCCCTGAACCTCCACGAAAAGACCGGCCCCGGTCATGACCACGTTCATGTCCACCTCCGCCGAACTGTCTTCCTTGTAATTTAAATCTATGGATGGCAGCCCCTTGATCATTCCCACGGAAACGGCGGCCACGTGGTCTTTCACGGCGTTCCGGGCTATCTTTTCCTTGTTCATCAGCCAGCTAACCGCATCACACAAGGCTACATAAGACCCGGTGATGGAAGCGCACCGGGTGCCTCCGTCCGCCTGGATCACGTCACAATCTATGGTTATGGTGCGCTCGCCCAGCAAACCCATTTCCACAACGGCGCGCAAGGACCGCCCTATAAGCCTCTGTATTTCCATGGTTCGCCCGCCCAACCCTTTGCGCTCCCTATGGTTGCGCTCCGTTGTGGCCCGGGGCAACATGGAGTATTCCGCCGTAACCCACCCCTGGCCGGTATTCTTCAGGAATGGGGGCGCTTTATCCTCCACGGTGGCGGCGCATATCACATGGGTGTCCCCCACTTTTATGAACGCCGACCCCTCGGCGTGTTTTATGATGCCCCGCTCTATGGTTACGGGGCGCAACTGGTCGTAGCGCCTGCCATCGTTCCGCAATTATTTATCTCCCCACGTTATGTCCACCAGTTCCGCCCGGTCGATCTTTATCCCATCGCCCAACATCCTTCTGCCAAGCTGAAGGTTTCTCTCGGGGGAATCGGTCACCAAAAACCTTATTAAAGCCGGATTGTCCGCGTCCGCGTCCGCGCCCAACCCTAAAACGCGGAGCTTTTCTTCCACCAGCCTGGAAGTCTCCTCCGCGGAGTCTATCAACTTCACATTTTCGCCCAAAGCGTACCGGATGGAGTTCTTCAGCACCGGGTAATGGGTGCAACCCAATACCAGCGTGTCAATTTTCCCCTCCATGTCTTTCAGGTATTCTTTTGCCACGGCGTGGGCCACTTCGTTATCCGTCCAACCCTCTTCCGCCAACGCCACGAAAAGCGGGCATGGTTTTGTAACGATCTCGGCGCCGGGGATTCTTTTTAAAATCTCGGTTACATATTTGCCGGAACGCACCGTGGCTTCGGTTCCTATCACGCCCACTTTGCCGGAAGTTGCCCGTACCGCCGCCATCACTCCACCTTCAACCACGCCAATTACCGGCGCGCTGGACATTTTTTCCAGCTCCTCCAGGGCGTAAGCGGATGCGGTGTTGCACGCCACCACCAGCATTTTCACCCCTTCGTTCAGCAGATGCCTGGTGTTGTTTATGGAATACCGGATTATGGTGTCTTTGGATTTTGCGCCATAGGGAACCCGGGCAGTGTCCCCCAGATACACCAGCGACTCGTGGGGCAGTCTTTTCTGGATTTCCTTTAGCACCGTAAGGCCGCCGATGCCGGAATCGAAAACGCCTATAGCCCGCTGGTCGCCCATGATTATTTAATGAGAGGTTTGGATCAGACCGCCTGGGCCTGCGCCAGCGTGGCTGGCATGGGTAACGAATACCCAAAACCGGCCAGGGCTTCCAGGCTTTCATCCACCCCTTCTTCCTTGTGGGGCTCAAGGGTGAAAAGGGTTTTCCCGGGCCGGATGTATTGGTTGAAGGCGGAGAAGAACCGGGCGAAATCGAACACGCCGGATTTCATTCCATTGTGATCGTCATGCTCCCCGTAATTGTTGTGCAGATGAAGCTCCAGCACATGAGGGCCAACCACTTTCAACCACTCTTCAACGGAAACCTTCGAGAAAACATTGAAATGGCCAGTGTCGAAACATGCGCCGAACCGGGGCGTATCAACCATTTCCATAACTTCCACCAGGATTTCGGGCCGCCTCTCGAAGATGTTTTCCAGCGCCACATCACAACCCGCTGGCTCCGCCATGTCCATAAAGCGGCGCCAGGTTTCCACGCTTCGTCGTTTAAAACCGTCCAAATCCATCCAGTACCTTTTTTCGTCATAACCCGGATGGACCACTATCATCCTTGCCCCCAGCTCCTGGGCCAGATTGGCGGTTTGCTCCAATCGCGTCATGGTGGCTCTCCGCATGAGCGGATCCGACGCGCCCGGCGCCATATCGATAAATGGGGCGTGAAGGGTTATCTCCATCCCGGTTTTTTCACGGGCTTTTCTCACGAGATGGAATGCGTGGTTTTGCGGATTGTCCAAGCTGTCCCAGTCAAGCTGGATCTCCAGGTTCAACCCCCGCTCCTCCACCAGACGAAAGTGGCTGTAAAGGCTCCGGGAGGGTATGGAGAGAAAAGGCGTTAACCTCATATATCCAGCTGACGCACTTCCAGCGCGTGGGTCTGGATAAATTCGCGCCGGGGCTCCACAGCTTCACCCATGAGGATTGTGAAGGTGGAATCGGCCTCCACGGCATCGTCTATCCTCACCTGCTGGAGTGTGCGGGAGGTGGGATCCATGGTGGTTTCCCACAACTGCTCCGCGTTCATCTCGCCGAGACCTTTATAGCGCTGGATGCTTATCCCCTCTTTACTGGCGGCCAGGGTGTGGATGACCAGCTCTTCCCTGTCGGCCAGCGTAATCTCGGCGCCCTTTTCCGTGGTAAGCGTGAACGGGGCTTTATCGTAATTCTCCGTCTGTTTCCGGATGGCCTGAAGCTTCTGGTACTCGGCGGAGATTATAAGGTCCCAGTTTATGGTGCGCCGCACGCCGCTTTTCTTGTCGTTCCACACCAGGGCGAACCCGCCATGCTGTTCATCGACTATGATACGAACCTCGTGCTCCGCGTCCGTCAGGCTTTCCGACAGGGTCACAAGGTTGTCTTTCTCCAGGAAATATTCCTTGCCAGACACGTTCTTGGAAAGGAGCGTTTCGATAACCGCTTTGGGGTAGCCACGCCGGATCAGTTTTTCTTCCAGCTTCTGATAGTCTATAAACTTGTTCACCAGGTTCATGAGGGTTTGGCCCTCTATCTTCTCGCCGCCGCCGTTGATACCCAGCTTGGCTCCCGACAAACCCATCTCCAACAGGAACACGTTCATTTCCCGGTCGTCCTTAATGTACCGCTCCATCTTCCCTTTTTGAGCCTTGTACAATGGTGGCTGGGCGATATAAAGGAAACCCCTGCGGATCAGCTCCTCCAGGTGACGGTAAAAAAGCGTGAGCAGGAGGGTGCGGATGTGCGAACCGTCCACGTCGGCGTCGGTCATCAGGATGACTTTTTGGTAGCGGAGCTTTGTTATGTCAAAATCATCCTTGCCTACACCTGCGCCCAGGGCTGTAAGCAACGTGCGGATTTCCTGGTTGGCCAGCATTTTGTCCAGCCTGGCTTTTTCCACGTTAAGGATTTTGCCCTTGAGAGGCAGGATGGCCTGATATTTCCTGTCCCGCCCCTGTTTGGCGGAACCACCGGCAGAGTCCCCCTCAACCACGAATATTTCGCACAGCGCCGGGTCTTTCTCCTGACAGTCCGCCAGTTTTCCCGGCAACATGGAGCTTTCCAGCGCGCCTTTTCTACGGGTAAGCTCCCGCGCTTTTTTAGCCGCTTCCCGCGCCTGGGAGGCCAGGAGGGATTTGGATACAACCAACCGGGCTTCTCTTGGGTGCTCCTCGAAATATTGGGAAAGCCCATCATTCACCACTTGAGCCGCAAGGCCCTGAACCTCGGAGTTACCCAGCTTGGTTTTTGTTTGGCCCTCAAACTGCGGTTCCGGTATTTTCACCGTCAACACCGCCGTCAACCCTTCCCTCACGTCGTCGCCGGTGATGGCCGCGTCCCCTTTTAAAAGGCCGTTGGCGGTGGCGTAGGCGTTTACGGTGCGGGTCAACGCGGACCGGAACCCGGACAGATGTGTTCCACCTTCCCGCGTGTGGATGTTATTGACGAACGAGAATACGTCTTCCTTGTAGCTGTCGTTATACAGGATGGCCACTTCCAGGATGATATTGTCCCGCTCGGCGCTGATATATATGGGTGGAGTGAAAAGAGGGTTTTTATTCCTGTTTATGTATTCGATGAAAGATACTATGCCGCCTTCGTAATGAAACTCCCGCTCCTTGTCGGTTCTCTCATCGCGTATAACTATCCTGATGCCTTTGTTGAGATATGAAAGCTCCCTCAACCTTTCGGCGAGAACATCGAAGTTATATTCCGTTTCGGTGAATATTTCCCCATCTGGCTTGAAGGTTATCTTTGTGCCGGTTCCCTTGGCCTCCCCCATTTCTTTTAGCGGATGCGCGGGAGCGCCGATTTTGTAAGACTGGGCGTAAACCTTGCCGTTTCTGCGTATCTCCACATCGAACCAGGTGGACAGGGCGTTCACCACCGAAACGCCCACACCGTGAAGACCACCGGAAACCTTGTATGTGTTTTTGTCGAATTTTCCACCGGCGTGCAATGTGGTAAGAACCACCTCGGCGGCGGATATGCCCGCTTCTGGATGAATATCCACCGGGATACCACGCCCATCATCCATTACCGTAACCGAGTTGTCTATATGAATGACAACATCAATGTTTTTACAGTAACCGGCCATGGCTTCGTCTATGGAGTTGTCCACCACTTCATAGACCAGGTGATGAAGACCATGTACGGAAACATCGCCAATGTACATGGCGGGTCTTTTCCGGACGGCTTCAAGACCCTCAAGGATCTTTATGGATTCCGCGCCGTAACTTTCTACTTCTTTATTACTCATGTATTTTTTAAAGAGAAGATATTTGTAGGAATATAAGAGCGGGCATTCCTGTGTAAAAGTCCATTAAGCAATTGTACATTAAAGGCCTTATTTTTTCCACAACTAGCGGGGTTTTTCCACCCCCGGAATTTAAAATGAACTGCGGTACTTTTTCTTCACAAGATACCATTAGGTTTTCCACAAGTATCCTACAGGTCCAGGTTCTTTTTTATTTCGTTTATCTCGTTATACAACTGGGTGTTAACCTCAACTTCATTCCTTATTTTCTCTACGGCGTGCATAACTGTGGTGTGATCCCGCCCGCCAAAAGCCCTTCCTATTTCTGGAAGCGACACGTTTGTGAATTCCCTGCAAAGGAACATGGCCACATGCCTGGGCATGGCAACGCTTTTGAGCCTACTTTTTGATTTAACATCAACAAGTTTAATGAGATAGAAGTCGCAAACAGCTTTTTGTATCTGCTTTATGTCCAGTATCTTTGCCGCCTCGTCGTAGATACCTTTCAAAGTTTCCCGGGCCATTTCCATGTCCACCGGTTTACCGGTGAGGGAGGCATAGGCCATAACCCTGGCCAGACACCCCTCCAGTTCACGGATGTTGGACTTCACCCTTTTCGCCAGAAACGCCCCCACCTCGTCATCAATATGGAAACCATTCTTCCTGGCGATTTTTTTTATAATGGCGGTTTTAAGCTCCACCTCGGGTGGTTTTATGTCCGCGATGATTCCCCAACTGAACCTGGAACGAAGCCTCTCCTCCATGTTTGTAATATCCTTCGGGAACTTGTCGGAAGAGAGGATTATCTGTTTTTTCATCTCAAAGAGCGTGTTGAAGGTGTGAAAGAATTCCTCCTGGGTCCGCTCTTTACCGGCTATGAATTGGATATCGTCAACTAAAAGAAGGTCGAGGTTTCTGTATTTCTTCCTGAAGGCGGACATGGATCCGCGCTGGAGGGAATTTATAAGGTCGTTTACGAACTTTTCTGAGCTAAGATACAACACGTTGTAATTAGGCGCTTTTTCCAATACAGCGTTTCCGATGGCCTGCATCAGATGGGTTTTGCCTAACCCCACACCCCCGTATATGAAAAGGGGATTATTTTCACCCATTTTAGCCACGATGCCCTTGGCCAGGGCGTTACAGAACTCGTTGCTTTTATCTACTACGAAATTGTCAAAAGTATATTTTTCGTTCAGGTTGGACTTTTCTCGCAACTGCTTGATACTTAAAGTTTCCTGAGCAACATCAACCTTGACTTTTTCTTTTTCCTTAGGTTGGGGCTGGGGCTGGGGTTTGGTTTGGGCGCCAAGGGAAAGGGAAAGGGTGACCCTGGAGCCTGTGGCTTCCTCCATCAACTCAAGGATGCTTTCCTTGTAATGCTCGTTTATCCATTCGATAAAGAAGGCCGAAGGAACAGCCAGCAGTAACTCATGGTTCTTATACGAAACAAATTCAACGGGTTCTATCCATGAATCATAGTTATGCTGGTGAAGACGCTCTTTTAGGGAGCTCTTTACCTCGTCCCACAGCTTTCCCGTTGAAGGCATTAACTTGAACCATCCACCAACTGTTTTAGAAAGGGAGATTGTATGGAGTTATCCACAAGCGGTCAAGAGACATCCTTGTCGCTAACATAAAGTTGGTTTAATGTAAGTAGTGTATTTAACTGAATTTACAAAGAAAGAAAAAATAATGGGTCGCAAGGTTGCTTTGACCATCGCCGGGTCGGACCCTTCCGCCGGGGCGGGCATCCAGGCGGACATCAAGACATTCGCCGCCATGGGAGTGTACGGCGTTTCCGTGATAACCGCCCTTACCGCCCAGAACAGCCTGAAAGTAAAAGACGTTTTAGCTGTGCAACCGGATTTTGTAACAACCCAGCTGGAAACGCTTTTCGAGGATATCCCTATTGCGGCCGCCAAGACCGGGATGCTTTACGATATGGGCGTAATCTTGGCGGTGGCGAAGTTCATGGGCAACCGGCAAGATGTAAAACTTGTGGTGGATCCCGTTATGGTTTCCTCCACCGGCGGGGCTTTATTGAAAGCGGGAGCCGCCAAAGCGCTGGTGATGGATCTTTTTCCCCTTGCGCATCTTGTTACCCCGAACATCACTGAAGCCTCCACGCTGGTAAATATTAAAATTCACGATGAAAGCTCCATGGAAGAGGCCGCAGTGAAAATAGCCAGGCTGGGCCCTGCCAATGTCCTGGTGAAGGGTGGGCATCTGGTAGACAAAGATGCTGTGGATGTGCTTTTTGCCGATGGTGAGATATTCAAATTCAGAAAACCCAGGGTGGAAACCAACCACACCCATGGTACCGGTTGCGCCCTTTCCGCCGCCATTACCGCCGGGCTTGCCCTGGGGCGGGATCTGGTTATGGCCATTGAAGACGCGGAAAAATACATTACCCTCGCCTTGCAATCAGCGTATTCCGTAGGCGCAGGCCCCGGGCCCGTGAACCATATGGCGCCGCTGGAGCGGGATAAAAAATAACGCTGGCTTAAAATGAAATGCCCCGGCGGTTGAAGCCGCCGGGGCTTAATCATCGGGGCGCTTAAAACCAGGGAGAAACAAGCGCCCCGAGCGAAGGCAAGGATTGAGCCGTTCCGCGTAGAACTCTTTCCGGGGCCGGCGTTACCAAACGCCGCGCCCCGGTTTATTCACCTAAATTACCTCACCAGGTTAACCACTTCCTGCATCATGGTGTCCACCGTGGTGATGATCCTGCTGTTGGCCTGGTAGGCGCGCTGGTTCTGGATCATGTCCACGAACTGGGTGGACAGGTCCACGCTGGAAAGTTCCAGCGACGAGCCGTAAATGGTGCCGAACCCGCCGGACTTGGCCGTGCCGAGGATCGGCTGGCCAGACTGGCTGGTCTCGGCGAACATGGAGTTGCCCTGCCTGGAGAGGCCCCAGGGGCTCAGGAAGTCGGCCAGCTGAACCTGCCACATCTGCTGGGTCTGTCCGTTTGAGAAGAGACCGGAGATGATACCGTCGTCACTTACCGAAAGGCCTCTTAGCACGCCCGTAGGGTAACCGTCCTGCACCATGCTGTTCATCACCGATCCGGCGGCGTATCCCGTAATGTCGGTGTTCAACAAGCCGGTGGTGTTGTTTAGCAGGTCCCAGGTGATGGTCAGCGGAGCCGAGCCAGAGGGGAACCCGCTTATGGTCAGGTCCAGGTCAGTGGCCGGGCCGGTCATTATGCCCGCGCTATCGAACGTTACCGAACCGGACAACCCGGTTCCGGACAGGGTGGTGCCCGCCGGGCCGCTGGCCACGAAGTCCCAAGTCTGGGCCGTGGTGGTCTTGGTGAACGTATAAGTTACCGTGGTGGTCTCGCCCAGGGCGTTATACGCGTTGAACGAGGATGAGAAAGTGGTGCCCGCCGAGGCGGTGGCGTTCAGGTTAAGCCCAAGGGTGAAAGTGGTGGTGGCTTTCGGAACGCTCTGCACACCGGTAACGTCTATGTTGGTGGAGGAGGCGGCCTTGGTCACCGCGCCGGAAGCGTTGGTGGTTAACTGGTAGCCCTGCACGTTGAACCCGTTGGGATTTACCAGCTCGCCCGCTTCGTTAAGGGTAAACTGGCCGGCCCTGGTGTAATAGAGACCGCCAGAAGACGGGTCTTTCACCACGAAGAAGCCGCTACCCTGGATGGCCATGTCGGTGGCGTTGCCCGTGGTCTCAAACGAACCCTGGGTGAACGAGGCGGTGACCCCAAGAATGTGCGAGCCGCGCCCGAACTGCAGGGTGGTGGAACCGTTGGCCACCGAGTTGGCCAGGATGTCCGCAAAGATCGTCCTGTTACCCTTGTAACCGATGGTGTTTACGTTGGCGATGTTGTCGCCGGTGACGTTCATGGCGTCGCCATAGGCCATTAGGCCGCTGACGCCCGCGTACATTGCGCTGGAAAGGCTCATGGTCGTTTCTCCTTAACTCTAAAAAATCCTTCGCGTTTATACTGTCTGCGTCCCCTGGTCGGTGGACGTTCCCTGGCTGGTGGTTGTCGAGCTGTCCGCCGCGGTGGAGCCTGTGGAAGCGTCTTGCACCTCGGTTATCTCGCTCATCATGAAACTTAAATCCCCAATGTGGGCATAAGCCACACCGTCTTCAAAAGAGACCCCAGTCACCACGCCTTTGGCGTAGGTGGTAACTTCCAGGGTCTGCCCTTCCGTGCCTTTGGCCTCCACGGAGTAGCTGTAAAGGCCGTCGGCCAACTGGTTGCCGTATTCATCTTTGCCGTCCCAAGCGGTCGCGTGAGGGCCGGAAGAAAGGTTTTCCTCGGTGATGGTCCTTACAATGTTGCCGTTTTCGTCTTCGATGTTTATGGTTACTTCCGAGGCGCTCTCCGGCAGATCGAAAGCCACATCGGTGGCCACGCCGTTTTTCACGTGCACGTTGTGGCCCAGCGCGGTCACCTCTTTGCCGATAAGCGATATGGCCTGGGCCGAGGTGGAGGCGTTGGAAGCGGTAAGCAACATGTTAAGGTTGTCGTTGACGCTGAACAGCTGTTCCAGCGAGGAGAACTGCGCCATTTGGGCGGTGAACTCCTGGTTGTCCATGGGGTTCAGCGGATCCTGGTTTTTTATCTGGGTGACCAGCATGGTCAGGAATTCCATCTTCCCCATGTCGGAGTTGGTGGTGGAAGCGGAGGCGGAGCTAGTGTCGGTTGCCGTTGATCCGCCTGAATAAGTGCTTACTATCATTACCTTAGCGCTCCTTACGCTACAACATCCAGAATGCCGTTGTGCCGGAGGGCGGCATGCCCGTTGGACTCGGGCGCGTCACCTTCGTGACCGGCGTCGCTAAACCCTCCCCTGCCATTGCCCTGCCTTCTGGTGTTACCGGAACCGGCGTTCTGGGCCTGGTTTTCGTTACGGAACTGGAAACCCCGGTCGTCGGCGGTGGTAACGGATATTTCGTCCACCTTTATGCCGCTCTGGTTAAGCGAGGTTTTCAGGTTTTCCAGATTGCTTTCTATGATGCTTTTAACCTCGCGGCTTTCGGCCACGAACACGGCTTTTACGCTGTTGTCGGTCACTTCCAGGCGCATGTCCACCTTGCCAAGGTTGGGCGGGTCCATCCGCATGGTCATGTTGGAAGTTCCGTTGGGCCGCACGATTATCCTGGCTTTGTCCACTATCTGGCTCATCACCGACCGTTCCAGCAGTTGGCGGGTGGACTCGGTGGTGGCGCGGGTCTGGGTGGCGGCGCTGTCGCCTTTAGCGGTGGCGCTGTTGGTGGATCCGGCGGTGGAAGCCCCGTCCACGGCGGATTTGGAGTTGACCACCGTCAGGTTCGGCTTGGCCGCTTCCGCCTGGGCATTAGGGCTGGCGGTTTGGGCCGCCTGGGCGGCATTGGCGGTTTCTATGCCCTGGGCCACCACAAGGTTTTCCGTTTTTGTATTCAGCGTGGCCGCCGGGGCGGCGTTCTGGCTATTAGCGTTCAGGGAAGACTGGGAGCCGCTATTGTCCGCGCTGGAATTGGAAAGCGAGGATTCCTGGGAAGCCGGTTCCTGCGCCACGGCAGTTTTGTTTTCAGTGGTGGAGTCGCTGGATTTGGCGGCGCTGTAATCCGTCCTGGAAACTTCCGAGTTTTTCTGCGAGGCGTCCGAAGCCGCCTGCGATACCTGCTCATTGGAGGAAACCGCGATGGTTTCGGCGACGGGCAGTTCGGTTAGCGTGGTCAGCGCGGAAGCTATTTTAGCCGCGTCCCCCGAGACGAGGGCGGTTTTCATTTCTTCGGAGACCGGGGCGGTGAGATCTATTTTTTCAGATAACGAGTTGATCTCTTCGGCGCTCATCCCCAGGGCGGTGAACAGGTCTTTCATGCTCATGTTGTCCAGGCTGGACAGCATCTGCTGATAGGCATAGGGGTCGGTGGCGGCCAGTTCCGCCGCCTTGGCGGCCACAAGGGCTGAAGTGGAATCGGCGCTGGAGGAACTTTCGCTGTCGGCCTGCGCTGTTTCATTCGAAGATACGCTGGCGGACTCGTAAGAAGAATCTTCCCGGCCAGAATCAGTTACGTTATTGCTGGAGCTTTCAGTGTTGGCCGCCGGTTCGCTGGTGGCGCTTTTATTGGAGTTATCGCTATTTTTTTTCGTTCCCGGCCCGGTGGACTTGGCGGCCATCTCGGTGGTGGTGTCCTGGATGGAATTGAACACCTCCTGGAACGTGGTGTCCGTCACAGACCGGTTACTTTCGGTGGCCTGCGAGGCGCTGGGTGTGACCATGCTCAGTAAGTCGGTCATGATCGGGTTTAGCATCTGTTTCTCCCTGTTGTGCTCTGGTTTCGGTAACAATAGATAACAAGGGCTGTGCCAAAACCGGCCTTGTTTGCAACATATTGTTTTATTTACATTTTCTATTTGCAAAAAATTCCACTAAAGTTTTTTCCCGTTCTGCCGGGGCAAATGTTGCCTGTATGGTCCGGCAAAATTTAGGTGGTGTCCCGGTTTGAATCTCAAATAATGGACAGATCCTTCACTTCGCTGGCGCTTCGCTCAGGATGACAATGTTATCAACGGCTTTTATATTGTCATTCTGAGCGTAAGTGAAGAATCTCCCCTGCACTTTCAAGCTGAGACACTACCAAAATTTATTAACATGATTAATACTTGACAAGAACAGTAGGTTTTATTTAAATTGAATCAGGCCGGGCGTATTTTGTTAATTTTCCGGGGGATTTGTTAGGACCCCCGGTGTTCAATATCCGCGGACAGGAAGATTTCATATATGAGTTTTGCCTCTGGTTTACGGTGCCGTGAATGCGGCAGGGAATATCCCAAAGAACCCATCCACGTTTGTGAGTTTTGTTTTGGCCCCCTTGAGGTGCGGTACGACTATGAGGGCATAAAGCGGGTACTCACCCGAAAAGAGATAGAATCCCGTCCCGCCAACATGTGGCGGTACCGGGAGCTCATCCCCATAGACAAAGACCCAGTGGTGGGCTTGCAGAACGGCTTCACCCCTTTAGTGCGGGCCAAGAACCTGGGCGCTGTACTGGGGTTAAACAACCTTTATATAAAGAACGACTCGGTTTGCCACCCCACCCTGAGTTTTAAAGACCGGGTGGTGGCCGCCGCCGTGAACAAGGCCAGGGAGTTCGGTTACGACACCGTGGCCTGCGCCTCCACTGGCAACCTGGCCAACTCCGTGGCGGCCCACGCCGCTTCCGCCGGGATGAGGAGCTATATTTTCATCCCGCACGATTTGGAGACGGGCAAGATATTGGGCACGTCCATATATGAGCCCACCCTTGTGGGCATCAAAGGCTCTTACGACGACGTGAACCGGTTCTGCTCCGAGCTGGCGGCGGTGTTCAAATGGGCTTTTGTGAACATCAACATCCGCCCGTTCTATGGAGACGGCTCCAAGACCTACGGATACGAGATAGCCGAGCAGTTGGGTTGGCGCGCTCCGGACAACGTTATCGTTCCCGTGGCGGGCTCCAGCCTGATAACGAAAATATACAAGGCGTTCAAGGAATTCGAGATGCTGGGGCTTATCGGCCCCGTGAAAACCAAAGTGTTCGCCGCCCAGGCCACCGGGTGCAATCCTGTGACCGGCGCCATAAAAGCGGGGCGGACAGACTTCAAGCCGGTAAAACCCAATACCATCGCCAAATCCATAGCCATCGGCAATCCCGCCGACGGGTTTTACGGGATAAAGGTGGTCAAGGAAACCGGCGGTTGGGGCGAGGATGTGACCGACGACGAGATAATCGCCGGGATGAGGCTTTTGGCCCGCACCGAAGGGATTTTCACGGAGACCGCCGGTGGTGTAACCGTGGCTGTAACCAAAAAGCTGGCCGAGCAGGGCCGGTTCGGGAAAGACGACGTGACGGTGATCTCCATCACGGGGCAAGGGTTGAAGACCATGGAGTCGCTTGACGGGCATCTTGCCAAGCCAGTGGTAATAGAGCCGAAGCTTTCGGCTTTTGAGGAATTACAAAAATCTTTATAGACATGTACGGCATATAGGAGAGTTTTGAGGGATATGGCGCAAGTTAAAATCCGCATTCCCACCCCGTTGCAAAAGCTTACCGGCGGTTTGGGTGAGGTTACTGGCGATGGCGGCAATATAAAGGAAGTTTTCGAGGGGCTGGAGTCCAAATACCCCGGTTTCAAGGAACGTCTTTATGACGATAAAGGCGCCCTTCGCCGTTTCATAAACATCTATGTAAATGAAGAGGACATCCGTTTTCTGGATGGCGAGACCACGGCGTTGAAAGACGGGGACGACATTTCGGTGATCCCCGCCATCGCCGGCGGCGCGGCCTGAAAGAAGCGGTTGCGTAAGTGAAATGATCAACTTCACTGAAGAGCAGATATACAGGTATAGCCGCCATATAATCCTTCCCGAGGTGGGCGGGGTTGGCCAGCAGAAGCTGTTGGGCGCCAGGGTTCTTTGCCTGGGGGCGGGCGGCCTGGGGTCTCCGGCGCTTATGTACCTGGCGGCGGCGGGCATCGGCAAAATCGGGGTGGTGGATTTTGACAAGGTGGATTATTCCAACCTTCAGCGTCAGGTAATCCACAACACCTCTACGGTGGGCGTGTTGAAGGTGGAGTCCGCCCGGACGTTCATCAACAAGCTAAACCCCGACGTGGACGTGGTGGCCATTAACGAGCGGTTGTCCTCCGCCAACGTGTTCGACATTTTCAATGAATACGACATCGTGGTGGACGGGTGCGACAACTTCCCCACCCGCTACCTGGTAAACGACGCCTGCGTGATGCTCGACAAGGTGAACGTGCATGGCTCCATATTCCGGTTTGACGGGCAGGTGACGGTTTTCAAGCCGAAAGAGGGCCCTTGCTACCGCTGTTTATATCCGGAGCCTCCGCCCCCCGGCATGGTTCCGTCGTGCCAGGAAGCCGGAGTGCTGGGAGTGCTTCCCGGCGTGGTGGGCTCTTTACAGGCCATGGAAGTGATAAAAGTTGTGTTGGGCAAGGGCAAACCGCTAATCGGCGAGCTGATGCTGTACAACGCGTTAAACTCCGAGTTCCGCAAGCTGAAGATAAGGCGGGACGTGAACTGCCCTATTTGCGGTGACAAGCCGACCATTACCGGGCTTATTGATTACGAGCAGTTCTGCGGCATACCCGCGGCTGGAGGCCATTAATCGTCATGCGTCTGGCTTTGGTTCTGCACACGGGTCCCGACAGCCTTAACACAGGCACGGTGATTAACCTGGCCCGCGCCGCCCGGGAACGGGGCGATGAGGTGACGGTTTTCATCATGACCGCCGGGGTTTTAAACCTGGCGCGGGAGGATTTCACCTCGCTGATACAGGGTGGGACGCAGATAACCGTGTGTGAACACAACCGGGGCCAGTTCAAAGCTCCCGAGGGGGTGGCCGGGGTGAACTACGGCAGTCAGTACGACCTGGCCGGGTACACCCATGATTTCGACCGGGTGGTGAGTTTCTCATGAAAAACGTTTTGGTGGTTGTTTCGTCCGCCCCGTCGCCCGCCGTTTCCGAGAAACTGCGTATGGCCGTGGGCCTGACCCTGGAAGACGGGAACAACGTTTCGGTGTTGATGATAGACGATGGCGTTTACGCCGGGCTGGGGCATGACCGGTCCAAGACCGGCGTGGAGATAGACAAGCATCTTGCGATGCTGGAGTTGATGAAAAAAGATATTTACGCCCACCAGCCTTCCTGCGGCCAGCGGAACGTCAAGCTTTCGCGGTTCGGGGTGAAACTGGTGGACGGCGAGGGGCTAAAAGACCTGCTATCGGCGGCTGGCGCCATATTGACCTGAATAAATAGCGAGGCTTTCGAATTTATGTCAAAACTGGTTTCCACCGCCTTTGTGAAGGTGGAGGATCTTACCACCGAGATACTGAGGAAAATCGGTAACACTCCCCTTATCCCGCTACGGAACATCGCCAAATACGAGAACCTGCCCGCTGGCGTGGAGATTTACGCCAAAGCGGAATGGTACAACGCTGGCGGATCGGTGAAGGCCCGCCCCGCCCTGCGTATGATAGAAGAAGGGGAGCAAAGCGGAAAGCTCCGCCCGGGCATGACCATTCTGGATTCCACCTCCGGCAACACCGGCGTGGCCTACGCGCTTATCGGGCTGGTTAAAGGCTACCATGTGAAGCTTGTGATGCCTGCCAACGTTTGCAATGAAAGAAAGCACCTGATGGCCAGCGCCTACAAGGCGGAGATAGTTTTTTCAGACCCCCTGTTAAGCTCCGACGGCGCCATTCTAAAATGCCGCGAGATTTTCAAGGAAGACCCCGGCCATTATTTCTGGCCAGACCAATACAACAACCCGGCCAACTGGCGCGCCCACTTTTTCACCACAGCCGAGGAGATATGGACGCAAACGGACGGGAAGGTAACCCATTTCCTGGCGGGCATTGGCACGTCGGGCACGGTTATGGGCACGTCGAGGGGTTTGAAGAACAAAAGCCAGGGCGTTAAATGCTACGCCATCGAGCCAGCCGAATCCCTGCACGGCATCGAAGGGTTGAAACACATGTCCACCTCCATCGTCCCCGGGATATACAACGAGGCGGAGCTGGACGGCAAGCTGGCGGTGAAAACCGACGACGCTTACGATATGGTGAACCGGCTGAAAGATGAAGAGGGCCTGCTGGTGGGCACCAGCTCCGGCGCGGCGGTAAGGGGCGCGGTGACGCTGGCCAAAACATTGACAAACGGCGTGGTGGTCACGGTGCTTCCCGACTCTTGCGAGTGCGACGTAACCCACGGGGTTTTCTGCGACAAGGAAGAATAAGCCCATGCTGGTTATAGTCACCAAAACGGCGGAGAAAATACCCTCGGCCCTGGGGCAGGCGGTTTTCGCCCAGGCCAGGACAGTGGCGTTAATTCAGGACGGCGTGTACAACACTCCCGCCAGGTTGACAGCCCACGGGCTGAAGCTGGCGGCCGGGGCGGAAATCCTGGCGCTGGCCGACGATGTGGCCGCCCGGAACATAACCGCCGAGGCGCGGCTTGTAAGTTACACGGAGCTGGCCTCCGCCATAGAGACGAACGACAGGGTAATAACCCTTTGATACTGGAGAAAAGGTAATGAGCATCCAGCCCGATGAGGAAATAGACATCCGCGGAGAAGTGTGCCCGTACACTTTTGTGAAATCAAAGCTCAAGATAGAGTTGATGACTCCGGGCCAGGTTTTGCGGATAGTGACCGACCATGAGCCCGCCACCAAGAACGTGCCCAGGAGCATGGAGAACGAGGGACACGAGATACTCTCTCCGCCGCACAAGATTGCGGACAACACCTGGGAATTTTACATAAAGAAAAATTAAGACAGCCATGAGCGAACGCTATTTTTCCATAAACCTTCCTGAATGGCTGGTGAAAGAGCCGGTGCTATACACCCTTGTGCGCCGGTTTGGGCTAACGGTAAACATTTTCCAGGCCAAGGTAACGGCCGATTCCGGCTGGCTTGTGGCGTGTGTGGATGGAGACCCGGTGAAGATCGCCCAGGCGGTGGAGGATTTGCGTTGCCGGGGCGCCGTGGTTACGGAAGGCGGGCGGGAGCTTGTAAACCTTACGGAGCCCCCCAAGCTTTCCAGCATCCGGGTGCGGGTATTTGTGCCCAAGGGCGAGGTGGACAAACCGGTGTTAAGCTCCATCATTTCCGACCGGGGGGTGATGCTGAACATCCGCCAGGCGCGGATAGACACTGAACAGGGGGTCATAGACATGGAGGTTTTCGGGACCCTCGCAGAGCTGGACGCCACAGTGGAAGATTTAAAGAAACGGGGCGTGCGGGTGGACCCCATAGAGGGGAACGTCATCGAATGAGAATATCAACAAAAGGGCATTACGCCGTGCAGGCCATGGTGGACATGGCCATGCAAGGGGCGCTGGCGCCTGTGTCGCTTTCAGTGATAGCCGAGCGGCAGGACCTTTCGCAGAACTATCTTGAACAGCTTTTCGTGAAACTGAGGAAGGCGGACCTGGTGAAATCCGTGCGCGGCCCGGGTGGTGGATACATGCTGGTGCGCCATCCCGAGGCCATTTCCATAGGTGATATATTCTCGGCGGTGGAGGAGAACCTTGTTCTCACCGATTGTGTGGACCAGCATGGCGCGCCCCATTCCAGCTGTTCCAAATCATCCGAGTGCAGGACGCAAGCCCTATGGTCTCGCCTGGGCCAGCATTTCAACGAGTTGCTATATTCCATCACCCTGGCTGATGTGCTCAAGGGTGAGTTCGACTTTTCGGCGGTTTCTTCCTCCCGCCATACGGTTTAGCGCTAGGCCCGTCCCGTCACTTTATAAAACCCGATAGCGAACAACTCCCGGAAAAGCTCCACTTGTGTGCTTAGGGCGGCCCAAAAGTCGTACCTTATATAGGTCCATTCCCCCAGGAATTCCTTATCCCCTACCGCCTTGCTGGTTACCGCGTATATGTTCTTGAAACCGGCGGACCGGAAAGTCATTACCGACCGGGGCATATGGGTGGGAGATGTGACGATCAAATAGCTGTCTTTCTCGAAATTGCCAATCGTGGATTCTTTAATGAACTTGGCGTGCTCGTAAGTGTTACGGGCTTTAGTTTCAAGAATGATAGAGTCCGCCGGAACGCCCCGGAATATAAGCTCGTTACGGATGTCCCAAATGGTGGATTTTTCCAGCTGGGGCCCCGCCACAAGTGAAATAACCACCTTGGATTGAGGGTTTTTCCTGTATTCCCTCGCCGCCACATAGGCCCGCATGAGCATGGCCGGGCTGGGTATTCCGCCGCCGGGCAGAAGCAGTATGTACTGGCATTTGTTCGAGTAAGGCGCGGTTGGGAGCGATGCGAAAATAAACTTGTTGGCGCCGAACATGACGCCCAGCAGGTTTACGATGCCTATCAAACCTGTCACCGCCAGGGTGTAGAGGGTGAAAGACCATATTCGCAATAGAAACTTCATCGTGTATTATTCGCCCACCATTGATTTCGACGGCCCGGCATAGGATAACACGGCTCCATCCAAAAATGCCCTCCCCTTTCAACGGGGAGTAGCGTCCCAGTTTGAAATTTTCGGCAGGGTTTCAGTTGAAAATGTAACAGGGATTCTTCGGCTACGCCTCAGAATGACGTGGTACTCATTGGCTCCCATGTTGTTGTCATGCTGGGCGGAGCGAAGCATCACGACCCTCCGGATCCAAACCGGGGCTCTACCTTTCCGGGAGAAATTTTGCGGGGCGCGTTACCTTGTGGGGTATAATCTAAAATCTTATTTTCACGGCATTTTCGGGATTTTTGCGACAATGAAAAAAGCTTTAATAACGGGCATCACAGGCCAGGACGGCTCTTACCTGGCGGAGCTGTTGTTGGAAAAAGGGTATGAAGTGCACGGCATCGTGCGCCGCTCATCCAGCTTCA